>NZ_JBSFJX010000001.1:0-290921 GCF_053598275.1 Streptomyces sp. NPDC001156
CTGATGCATCACCAGCGCTTTCGTCACGTGGTGGCCCAGGTGTTTGGATCTCTCCATGTGCTGGTAGCCGCGGCGTTCCATCCCCTCCCGGGACAAGCCCAACGCCTGCCGCCACGCTTTCGCGTCCGTTTCCCGGCGCACGTCGCCGACCCAGTACGCGTCGACTGCGGCGCGAGCGTCGCGTTGCAGGGCACGCTTGACCGCCCACATCGCCCAGTACAGGTTCTCCACACGCTGCACGTCGTCAAGGCGGTGGACGTCCAGGGGCAGACGGATCACCGCCAGCTCGGTGTCCTCGCCGCGCTTCCAGCGTTCGCCTTTGTTCTTACCCCGGAACCGGCGAACGGGCGCGGCATCGGAGGCGGGCGCCGCATCAAGCAGGCTCGTGGTCACGGATGTTCCCACCTCCTTCTTGACTCGCAGCGTGTGCAGATCTGTCCGGGCATGCTCAGGCTCGGCAATCACATCAAAGCTACCTGCCGTCACTGACAACGCCCCCTGCAGCCGGTCAGCTTGACTTCGTTTGCTGTCGGTTATGCGCCTGCCTCTCGCCTCCTGCACCGCTGCCGACCTGCGGGCCTGGACCGGGCTGACCGGGCCGCAGATGCACCGGCTCGTGAGGCAACTGTGGGAGAAAACGCCCGACATGGGCCGCGGCCGGCCCTGGGCGCTGTCGTTCACCGACCGGGTCCTGCTGCTCGTCCTCGCCTACCGGACCAACCTCACCATGCAGCAACTCGGCTCCCTGTTCGGCATCTCCGACTCCGCAGTCCACCCAGTCCTCGACCCTCTCGCCGAACCGCTCGCCGAGCTCCTCGGCCCGCCACCCACCGACCGCAGGGAACTGTGGGTCATCGACGGGACTTTGATCCCGGTCCACGACAAGAAGAAGACCGCAAAGTCGAAGAACTACCGGCGCAGCGTCAACGTGCAGGTCCTCTGCCGGGCCCGCGAGGGCAGGGTCGTCGCGGTCGGGGACGCGCGGCCAGGAAACCGCAACGACATCGTCGTCTTCCGGGAAACCGTCGGGAAAACCCTGCCCGACCACCCCAGGCTCTCCGGCGACGGCGGGTATCGCGGATCCGACCGCATCCGCACCCGACGTGGACCCGACGGCCGCGACCCTGTTGCCCATTCAGCTACGCGGCGAGGCTGAGTTCGAGTCGGGCGAGGTGGCTGGTGTGGCGGCGGTCGAGTGGTTTGCCGTTCCACCAGGCGTTGAGACGGATGAGGTTGAGGGCGACGGCGCTGTGGACGTGTTCGAGGTGGGTCTTGGCCAGGCCGCGGTAGCGGGCACGGCGGCTGTCGGTGACGGCGAGGGCCTGGCGGATGGTTCCCTCGACGCCGGAGCGTAGGGCGTATGCGTCCTGCCAGTCCCGGTCGGCCTGCTCGGCGCGGGCGGTCCGTAACGCCTCGGTCAGCGGGCGTGGGTTCAAGGTGAGCTGCCGGAAGCCCCGGCGGCTGGTGGTGCACAACTCGCGGACCGGGCAGGGGCCGCAGGTCGGCTTGGTGAAAGCGACCACGATCATCGGATAGCCGTGCTGGGTGCACGGGCTCCAGGAGGAGCTGGTCTGTCCCTGGGGGCAGGTGACCTGCTGGTACTTCCAGTCGATGGTGAACGCGTCGGCCTGGAAGCCCGCGTTCTCGCGGGCCTGGCGGGACTGGTCGAGCAGGACCGGGGTGATCAGTGCGATGCCGTAGGTCTGGCGGGACTTCACGATCAGGTCGGCGCTGGGGTAGCCGGAGTCGAGGTAGTGCTCGCCCGGGAGCAGGGCGCGGTGCTGCAACTGCTGGTGGATGCCGTCCAGGGCCTTGGTGTCGGGGACGGTGGAGGCGGTGGTGGCCACGTTCGTGATCAGGTTCGGGGCGGTGCGCTCCTTTTCGGGCGCGTCCGTGCAGCTCTCGCTCACGTGCAGCTTGAACCCGTTCCAGAAGGTGTCGCGCTTGGCGGACCAGCGGGTGTCGGGGTCGTAGGGGGAAGCGATGCGCAGATGGCCGGGCGGCAGCCCGTCACCGCCCTCCTCGGCCTTGGTGCGGCGGGCCACCACCTCGCGCCCGCCCCGTGCGGTGGTGCGGGTGTAGTTCTGCAGCAGCACGGTACGCAGGGTCTGCACCGCGGGCAGCTCGCGCAGCCAGGGTTCGGAGCGCGGATCGTAGACGGCGCTGAGCAGGGCGAAGCCGTCGCGGGCGTAGGTCAGCGCGAGCTGGTCGCGCTTGGTGGCGGAGGAGGGCATGCGCCAGGTGTCGATCCGGGTGTCGTAGCGGCGCGACCAGCCGGGCACGTCCAGCACGCCGGCGACCCAGTGCGGCGCGGCCGCCGTCAACGCCTCTACCGCCGCCCGCACGCTCTCCCCGGCCAGCTCCAGGCGGTTCAGATCCCGCACCGCGGAGACGACGTGGGTGGAGTCGGTGCGCTGCTTGCCCCCAGCTCCGACCAGACCCTGCTCCGTCAGCCTCTCCAGCAGCAGGTCCAGGACCCTTCTCCTCCAGATGGTGCCCGACCACCCGGGTACGGAACTGCGACAGCACAGTGAAGTCGAAGCCGGTGTCGGTCAGCTCCAACCCGAGCGCGTAGGCCCACGAGAGCCGGTCACGCACCGCCTCCGCAGCCTGGCGGTCCGTCAGGTTCTCCGTCATCTGGAACACCGTCACCAACGCGAGCCGACCCGGGGACCAGCCCGCCGGCCCCGTCGCGCCGAAAGCCTCCGCGAACTCCTCGTCCGGAAACAGTTCCCCCAGCCGGTCCCGCACCGCCACCGGCAACGGCACCTGCCGCCCGAAATTCTTCGCCCGCACCGCCCGCGCCACCACGGGATCCGGCTCCGGCCACGACTGCGGCTCCATCGACACTCCCATCCCACCCCCCGACCGGGGATCAGGAAAGAACCGGCCGCACCACCAACCCTGCCAGTACCACCAAGTCGCTGTCGGCCCTCAACTGCCAATGGGCAACAGGGTCGGCCGCATCATCAAAGACCGCAACTACCGCCGGTTCCGCCGGCGCCGCGCTGTCGCCGAACACACCATCGCCCACCTCAAAGACCACCAGGTCCTGCGCCAGTGCCGACGCAAAGGCGACGGCATCAACCACGCCGTCGCAGGAGTCGCAGCACTCCACAACCTGAAGCTGGAAGTCCGGTAACCGGGGGGTCACCCCGGCAAGGAGACACGGCCCGCTCCGCATGACGGGATAACTCTTAGCGGCCCCGGCCGCCGGGGCCGCTCCCCCGTCCGCTGCGGGGCGGACGGGAGGGAGACCACCTGGCCGTGCCCCGGTGGCTCAGACCGCCGGCACGCAACGGCCGTCCTCCGTGCGGTAGTTCCACTTCGCACCGTCGCGGACCAGCTCCTTGACCGCACCGAGGAAACGCTCCACGTGCTCGTCGGGCGTGCCCGCGCCGAAGCTGACGCGGATCGCGTTCAGCGTCTTCTCACCGGGCGCCGCCTCGGGGGCGCCGCACTCCCCCTGGGTCTGCGGGTCGGCGCCCAGAAGTGTGCGCACCAGCGGGTGGGCACAGAAGAGGCCGTCGCGGACGCCGATGCCGTACTCCGCGGAGAGCGCGGCGGCGAAGTGGGAGCTGTTCCAGCCCTCGACGACGAAGGAGATGACCCCGACGCGGGGCGAGTCGTCGCCGAAGAGGGAGAGCACCTTGACCTCCGGGACCCCGGCCAGCCCTTCCCGGACCTTGCCGATCAGGTACTGCTCGCGGGCAACAAGGGCGTCGAAGCCGGCCTCGGTGAGGGCCTTGCAGGCCGAGGCGATGGAGTAGGCGCCGATGACATTGGGCGAGCCCGCCTCGTGCCGTGCGGCGCTCTCGTGCCACTCGACGTCCACTCCTCCGTCGGTGCGCCGGGTGACCTTGCGGCTGGCGCCTCCGCCCGCGAGGTAGGGCTCGGCCGCACGCAGCCAGTCGGCGCGGCCGGCCAGGACTCCGGAACCGAACGGCGCGTACAGCTTGTGCCCGGAGAACGCGACCCAGTCGACGTCCAGGTCCTTGACCGACACCCGGTGGTGCGGGGCCAGCTGGGCGGCGTCCAGCACGATACGGGCGCCGTGCGCATGGGCGGCCGCCGCGAGATCGCGCACCGGCCACAGCTCGCCGGTGACGTTCGAGGCGCCGGTGACACAGACCAAGGCCGGGCCGTGGGGATCGCGGTCCGCAAGGGCGCGCTCCAGGGTCGCGACGGCCTGCTGCGGAGTGCGCGGGGCGTCCAGGCAGGTGACGCGCGCACCCCGCCAGGGCAGCAGGGAGGCGTGGTGTTCCGTCTCGAAGACGAAGACCTGGCAGTCGGCCGGAAGGGCGGCGGCGAGGAGGTTGAGCGAGTCGGTGGTGGACCGGGTGAAGATCACCTCGTCCTCTTCGCGGCAGTCGAGGAACGCTGCGACGGTCCGGCGGGCGTTCTCGAACAGGTCGGTGGACAGCTGCGAGAGGTACCCGGCACCGCGGTGGACGCTGCCGTAGTACGGGGCGTAGGCCGCCACGTCGTCCCAGACGCGCTGAAGTGCCGGGGCGCTGGCCGCGTAGTCGAGCGCGGCGTAGGTGACCTCGCCGCCCGTGACGAGCGGGACGGTGACATCCCGGCCTAGAACGGGCAGCGGGGCACAAATGGACGGGTCGGCAGCAAGGGTGGAAACGGACATGGGTGCACTCCCGTGTAAGCAGGTGGGATCGCCGTGCCGGACGGCGCGCACGACGGCGCGAGGCTGCGTCAGCGGCACGCGAAAAGGTGAAAAGGGGTGAAAGGGGATGCGGAGGCGGGGCTCTGCGGCCCTATCGCATTCGCTTGCTCACGGAAGGCTCCCTCGAACGACCAGGACCCCTGGTGATGCGAGGGGTCCGCGCTTGCCGCAGACCTCGCTGCCTACGGCCTGGTCCTCACCCGGGGCACCCCGCCACGGACGGAGGGTTGCCGGACAGCCGGCCGGGGCCGAATGGCTGTCGCTCATGACCTGTACAGGACGCTACGGGACGTGATCGCCCGGCCGCAACTTCTGTCCGGATGCCGGGATGCACACAGGGTTGCGAAGGCCCGGTCCGGAGACGGGGCCGCGCGCACGGCTGTGGAGGCCGGGCCGGAGACGGGGACGCGAACACGGCCACGACGGCCGCACCGCAGACCGCGACCCACGCACCACCACGACGGCCGCACCGCAGACCGCGACCCGCACACGACCACGAAGGCCGCACCGGAGACGGGGACGCGCGCGGTTACAAAGGCTGATCCGCAGACCGCGACCCACACACCGCCGCCAAGGACCGTCCACAGCCGGGGATGCGCGCACGGCCGCGAAGGCGTGGGAGTGCCGGACGGGCGAAGGCCGGGCCGGAGATGCCTGGTGGGCCCCATCGGCCCTGAGCCTGTGGGGGCACCCCTCTCAGGCACACCCGGAACAGCTTGGAGCGGAGCCGAGGAGCCCGCGCCCCAGGCCCCGCGGATGTCAGGCGTGGGTCGCCGCCACCCAGTGGTCCAGCGTCCGCTTGGCCGCCCCCGAGTCGATGGACTCCACGGCCTTCTCCATCCCGGCCCGGATCTGCTCCGCGAGCGACCCGGAACCCGGCTCCAGCGCCACCAGCGCCGCCGCCGAGTTCAGCAGTACGGCGTCCCGTACCGGGCCCGTCTCACCGGTCAGCACCCGTCGCGCCACATCGGCGTTGTAAGAGGCGTCGGCACCGCGCAAGGCCTCCACCGGGACCAGGTCGATCCCCACGTCCCGGGGGTCGAAGGCTTCCTCGGTGACCTTGCCGTCGCGGACGATCCAGACCCGGGAGGTCGATGTGGTCGTCAGCTCGTCCAGGCCGTCGTCGCCCCGGAACACCAGCGAGGAGTTGCCGCGCTCGGCGAGGACCCCCGCCACGATCGGCGCCATCCGCGGGTCCGCGACACCGACGGCCTGGGCCTTCACCCGCGCCGGGTTCGTCAGCGGGCCCAGGATGTTGAACGTCGTACGGATTCCCAGTTGCCCGCGCGCCGCCGCCACGTGCCGCAGCGCCGGGTGGAACTTCACCGCGAAGCAGAAGGTGATCCCGGCCTCCTCGGCCACCTCGGCCACCCGGTACACCGGCAGCTCCAGATTGACCCCGAGCTTCTCCAGCACGTCCGAGGCCCCGGACGCGGAGGACGCGGCCCGGTTGCCGTGCTTGACGACCTTGGCTCCGGTGCCGGCCACCACGATCGACGACATCGTGGAGATGTTCACCGTCTTCGCGCCGTCACCGCCCGTACCGACGATGTCGACCGTCGGCCCCGGCACCTCGATGACGTTCGCGTGCTCGTACATCGCACGGACAAGGCCGGTGATCTCCTCCACCGTCTCGCCCTTGGCCCGCAGTGCCACCGCGAACCCGGCGATCTGCGCGTCCGTCGCCTCGCCGCGCATGATGCGGTCCATCGCCCAGGCGGTGTCGTCCGCGCTCTGGTCACGGCCGTCCAGCAGCCCGTTCAGCACCTGGGGCCAGGAACGGCCCGCCGCGGTGTCGCCTCCAGCGGGGGTCACAGCGCTCATAAGCCGCTCCTGGGTCGTTGTCCCGGACCACGGGACGCATATCTCGAACAGGTCCACCCTATCCAGCCCGGCAGACGGCGAAGGGCCCCGTCCGAACACCGGACGGGGCCCTTCGACTGTGGCGTGCGCAGCGATCAGTGGTGGCCGTGGCCGCTCGTGATCTCCTTGTACTCCTCGACCGTGGGCTTGGGGATCTGGTTGGTGTCCCCGTAGTAGCCGTAGCTCAGCTTGGAGCGCAGCTTGTCCGTGGCCTTGATCTTCCGCTCGACGCCGTTCTCGTCGACCGTCGGGCCGATCTCGGCTGGCTTGTACTGCTCGTGCGCCGTGAGCGTGTGCAGCTGCTCCTGGCTGAGCGGCTCGTGGACCTCGATGAACTCACCGTGCGGCAGCCGCTTGATGATGCCCGACTCGCGGCCGTGCAGCACCTTGTCGCGGTCGCGGCGCTGGAGGCCGAGGCAGACCCGCTTGGTGACCACGAACACGAGGACCGGCACCACGAAGAAGGCGATGCGGACGAACCAGGTGATCGCGTTGATCGACAGGTGCAAGTGCGTGGCCCAGATGTCGTTGCCACCAGCCATCAGCAGCACGAAGTACCAGGCGATCCACGCGGCACCGAAGGCCGTACGCGTCGGGGCGTTGCGCGGGCGGTCCAGGATGTGGTGCTCGCGCCTGTCCCCGGTGACCCAGGACTCGATGAACGGGTAGACCGCGATCGACACCAGGACCAGCGGGAAGATCATCAGCGGGATGAACACGCCCAGGACGAGCGTGTGGCCCCAGACGTTGACCTCCCAGCCCGGCATCGCACGGATCAGGCCCTCGGAGAAGCCCATGTACCAGTCGGGCTGGGCACCCGTGGACACCTGGTCCGGACGGTAGGGCCCGAAGACCCAGATCGGGTTGATCGTGGCGAGCGCCGCGATGGCCGCGATGACACCGAAGACCAGGAAGAAGAAGCCTCCGGCCTTGGCCATGTACACCGGCAGCAGCGGCATGCCGACGACGTTGTTGTTCGTCTTTCCGGGACCCGCGAACTGCGTGTGCTTGTGGTAGAAGACCAGGATCAGGTGGCCGACCACCAGGCCGAGCATGATGCCCGGCAGCAGCAGGATGTGGATCGAGTAGAAGCGGGCCACGAAGTCGCCGCCCGGGAACTCTCCGCCGAAGAGGAAGAACGACAGGTACGTGCCGACGATCGGCACGGACAGGATCGCGCCCTCCATGAAGCGGACACCGGTGCCGGAGAGCAGGTCGTCCGGAAGCGAGTAACCGGTGAAGCCGGTGAACATGCCGAGGACGAACAGCAGGAAGCCGAACAGCCAGTTGATCTCACGCGGCTTGCGGAACGCGCCCGTGAAGAACACGCGCATCATGTGCACGAACATGCCAGCGAGGAAGATCAGCGCGGCCCAGTGGTGGATCTGACGGATGAGCAGGCCGCCACGCACATCGAAGCTGATGTGCATCGTGGAGTTGAAGGCCTCGCTCATGGTCTGACCCTGCAGCGGCACATAGCTGCCGTGGTACACGACCTCGTTCATCGAGGGGTGGAAGAACAGCGTCAGGTACACACCCGTGAGGATGATGACGATGAAGCTGTAGAGGCAGACCTCGCCCAACATGAACGACCAGTGGTCGGGGAAGATCTTGCGCATGTTGGACTTCGCCAGGGAGTAGATCCCCAGGCGGCCGTCGGCCCAGTCCGCGATGCGCTCGCCGGCCGGTGCCCGTCCGCGCGAGCTGTCCGCCGTGCCGGCGGCAGACGGATTCGTGTTGCTCGATGTAGTACTCATCCGCGCTCCCAGAATGCAGGACCGACGGGCTCCTCGAAGTCGCCGAGCGCCTCGAGGTAGCCGTCCGCGTTGACGCCGATGCGCAGCTGCGGCAGGGCGTGACCGGCCGGGCCGAAGATGACTCGGGCACCGTCGGAGAGGTCGAAGGTGGACTGGTGGCACGGGCAGAGGACGTGGTGCGTCTGCTGCTCGTACAGGGAGATCGGGCAACCGACGTGGGTGCAGATCTTCGAGTAGGCCACGATGCCCTCGTGGGACCACTCGAGTTCCTTCTTGTCCTTGATGTTCTCCGGCTGGAGCCGGACGATCATCAGGGCGGCCTTCGCGATCTGGACCTGGAAGTCCTCGTTGGCCTCCTCCAGGCCCTCAGGCTTGGCGAAGGTGAGCGAGCCCACCGCGACGTCCGAGGGACGCAGCGGCTGGTTCGTGTTCATGTTGACGAGGAGCTTGCCCTTGGACCACATCGTGTGGCGGAGCTTGGTCCCGGGCAGCGGACCCAGGTCGCGCAGCAGCATGACGCCGGAGAGCGGGAACAGGGCCAGCGCGCCGAACATCGTGTTGCGGATCAGCTTGCGCCGGCCGAACTGCGACTCCTTGGCACCCTGCTGGAAGTCCGCGACGACCTTCGACTTGACCTCGGGGGGCGCCTCGATCGGGTGACGCTCGTCGGCGATCTCCATGTCGGACATCAGGGTGCGGGCCCAGTGGACCGCGCCTGCGCCGATCGTGAACAACGCCACGCCCAGCGTCAGACCCAGCGCGAAGTTCATCGCGCTGATGTGCCCGATCGGGAAGACGAAGATCGACCTGTCGTTCGGGATCGTCACGTACGCGGCGATGAAGCCGAGGGTGGCCAGCATCGACACGGTGAACAGCATGGCCACCGTGCGCTCGGACCGCTTGGCGGCCCGCTCGTCGATGTCCTGGATGCGGTGCTCGTGGGGCGGCAGGCCCGGGTCGGCGAACGGGTTCTGCTCGTCCGCCACCGTCACTGCACCGTGCGCGGTGTCCTGCTCAGCGGGCAGGTTCTCTTCTGGAATGTCTTGGCTACTCATGACTTCTTGGCCTTTGCGGTCCGAGCGGCGACCCAGACGGCGACCGCGATCAGCGCGCCGAGGCCGAAGATCCAGGCGAACAGGCCCTCGGAGACCGGTCCGAGGCCGCCCAGCTCGAGGCCGCCGGGGTTCACGGTCTGGTCGCCGTCGACCGCGTGGAGGTACGCGATGATGTCCTTCTTGTTCTGCTGCGACAGCGTGGTGTCCGGGAAGGACGGCATGTTCTGCGGGCCGGTCTGCATGGCCTCGTAGATGTGCTTCGGGGCGACGCCCTCAAGGGTCGGCGCGAACTTGCCGTGCGTCAGCGCACCGCCCTTGCCGCCGGTGTTGTGGCACTGCGCGCAGTTGGTGCGGAAGAGCTCGCCACCCCGGGCGATGTCGGCACCCTCGGGGCTGTAGTCGTTCTTCGTCGGCACGGCCGGGCCGGCGCCGAGAGAGGCGATGTACGCGGCGAGCTGGTCGATCTGGGTCTGCGAGTAGATGTTCTTCTTCGCCGGCACCTGGGGGCCCTGCGAGGTCGCAGCGGGCATACGGCCGGTGCCGACCTGGAAGTCGACCGCCGCCGCGCCCACGCCGATCAAGCTCGGGCCGTCGGAGGAGCCCTGACCGCCGGTGCCGTGGCAGCTGGCACAGCCCACCTGGTAGAGCTTCTTGCCCTCCTCGATGGCGAGGGACTGGGCGGTGTCATCGGCCTGCGCCTTGCCGGCGGGCGCGAACGCGGCGTACAGCCCCCCGGAGAGCGTCAGCGCGATGAGTAGGACGACGAGCGCCGCCATCGGATGGCGTCGTCGTGCGGAGAGCTTTTTCACGGATTACCCCGGTGTCAGGATCTTCTGCGTCGATGCTTCTGGAAAAGGATCGGATCGTCTCGGGCGTTCGGTTCTCCCCGATCGGGTGAACGTCCGCCGCGGCCGACGGCCGACTACTTGATCATGTAGATCGTGGCGAAGAGGCCGATCCAGACGACATCGACGAAGTGCCAGTAGTAGGACACGACGATGGCGGCGGTCGCCTGCTCGTGTGTGAACCTCCGCGCCGCGTAGGTGCGGCCGAGGACCAGCAGGAAGGCGATGAGACCACCCGTCACGTGCAGGCCGTGGAAGCCGGTGGTCAGGTAGAACACCGAGCCGTACGGGTCCGAGGACAGCGAGAGGCCGTCCTTCTTGACCAGCTCGGTGTACTCGAAGATCTGCCCGCCGACGAAGATCGCACCCATGATGAAGGTGACGATGAACCATCCCCGGAGCTTCTTCACATCACCGCGCTCGGCGGCGAACACGCCGAGCTGGCAGGTGAGGGAGGAGAGCACCAGGATCGTGGTGTTCGTCGCCGAGAACGGGAAGTTGAGATGGCTCGCCATCTCCTTCCAGTGAGTCGGCCCTGTCACCGATCGCAGGGTGAAGTACATCGCGAAGAGGGCCGCGAAGAACATCAGCTCGGAACTCAACCAGATGATGGTTCCGACGCTGGTGAGGTTCGGTCGGTTGACCGACGGGTGCGCGTGCCCGGTTTCTACTGTCGTTGCTGTCGCCACGACCGACATTATGTCGGTCGCTTATCCCGCCCTCACTCCGGGGGGTGCCGTTCGGAGTGTCCGCACCCTCTGTACTGCCCGGATGGCGGATCGAAGCCCTGTCCGAACCGCTGTTGACCACGAGTTCAAGGGAGTAGCATCCGCCCCAACGTTCCGTTCCGTACGACGGCAGACACCACTGCGTACCGGAGGAAGCCATGCAGCCGACCGCCACGGTGCTGGTCTACAGCGACGACTCCAACACCCGAGAGCAGGTGCGGCTCGCGGCCGGGCGCAGGCCCGCTCCGGACGTTCCCGAGGTCCGGTTCGTGGAGTGCGCGACACCGGCCGCCGTCGTCAAGGAGCTGGACCGGGGCGGCATCGACGTGTGCGTCCTGGACGGCGAGGCCGTTCCGATGGGCGGGATGGGCGTCTGCCGGCAGATCAAGGACGAGATCTTCAACTGCCCGCCGGTGCTCGTGCTGATCGCGCGCCCGCAGGACGCGTGGCTGGCCACGTGGAGCCGGGCCGACGCGGCGGTGGCACTGCCGGTGGAGCCGGTCGAGTTCGCCTCCGCCCTGGCCGCCCTGATGCGCCGCAAGGCCCTCCTGAGCGCCTGACGGCCCGTCCGTCCGGTACGGGGACCGCCGGCCGGTACGGAGGCGCCTGCGGGGGCGTCATGTCCTGTCGCGGCCGTACGACGTCATGGCCCCGCACCCCTGACGGGGCGCGGGGCGCTCGTCCTCACGCGGACTCGGGGCGCAGTCTCGCGCTGCTCAGGTTGCGGCCGTCGGAGTCGTCCGCCACCAGGGCACTGCCCTTGTGCCATTTCGACCAGTCGACGTTCCAGTCGCCGAAGCCGTTGCCGAACGGCTCCATCTGCTTGCCGTTGGAGTTGACGACCTTCACGATGTCGCCCTCCCGGACGGTGTTGAAGAACCATCTGGCGTAAGCGTTGCTCATACCGGTGCAGCCGTGGCTGACGTTGGCGGACCCCTGGCTGCCGACGGACCAGGGCGCGGCGTGCACGTACTCGCCGCTCCAGGTGACCCGGGCCGCCCAGTAGACGTTCAAGTCGTAGCCGTCGCTCGAGTTGCTCGAGATGCCGATCGTGGTTCCGCGCATCCGTACGACGTACTGCTTGCCCAGCACCACCTTGACGCCGTTTCGGGTCTCGAAGCCGGGCCTGCCGGTGGTGATGGGTATCTGATTGATCACCTCGTCGTTCTTGTAGACCGTCATCTGGTGCGCGGCGGCGTCCGTGACGGCGACTATGCGGTCTCCCGTGGTGAGCTTCACGGGCTTCGACTTGCCGCCCCAGAGGCGGTCCGCCACCTTCACGCCCTCGAGGTCGCTGTGGGCGGTGATGGTGGCGTGCGTGGGCCAGTAGGTCTGGGGCCGGTAGTGCAGCTCTTTGTCGTTCACCCAGTACCAGGAGCCCTCGACCACGGGCGCCGAGTCCACCTTGAGGGCGCGCTCCACCACCGCCCGGGACGTCTTGTCCTTGACGGGCTCGCTGAGTTCGGCTGTGACGGGCTGTCCGACACCGTAGGTCCCACTGTTGGGTCCGAAGGTGACCTTCAGCGTCTTGCTCTTGGGGGTGCTGGTGTCGAACTCGATGACCTTGCGGCCGGGTGCGCCGTCCTCGTCCTCCGTGCTCACCGTGACCGTGTAGTGGGTGCCCGCGGCCAGCGGTGAGGTGTTGTGCCAGCGGCGGCCGTCGGCGGAGAGCTCACCGGCCACGTAGCGTCCCCGGGCGTCGGTGACCGTGACGTCCGTGATGCGCCCGTCCTCATCCGGGGCGGTGATCTCCAGGGGCTTGTCGGGGTCGACCTTCTTGGCTTTGCCGGCAGGCGCGTTGTAGGCGATCTGGTCCGCCGCGTCGTACGGCCTTGCCGCCAGCGGGTTCCCGTCGGCCCCGCAGCCGACGAGTCCCGCGCCGAGGGCGAGCACCGACAGGGTGCAGCCGACGACCGTGCGGTGTCGCGGGCGCGCGCTCCGGAAGAACACTTTGTGACTCATGACCTCACGCTATGGAGGCCTGTCAACTATGGCGCGCCGAGAGATCCGTGCGGGGGACGCACGGTACGGCAAAAGAGGGAGCCCGGACACTCCTGACGGAGTGTCCGGGCTCCCGTAGCGCTGGGCGCGTGCTACTGGGTGCGGTTCTCGCCGCGGTAGTACTCGAAGACCCAGCCCCACAGGCCCACCAGGATCAGCGGGGCCGAGAAGTACATCAGCCACCAGCCGATCGCGATGCTCAGGAAGGCGAGCGCGCCACCGACGCCGAGGGCGAGCGGCTGCCAGCTGTGCGGGCTGAAGAAGCCGACCTCGCCGGCATCGTCCGCGACGTCGGCCTCAAGATTGTCCTGGGCGCCCGTGTCGACCCGCCGGGCCGTGAAGGCCAAGTAGTAGCCGATCATGATGCTCAGGCCGAAGGCCAGGAAGAGCGCGGTGGTACCGGCCGGCTCCTTGGACCACAGGCCATAGGTGATGGCCACGGCGAGCAGGAAGACTGCCAGCCAGATGAACATCTTGCCCTGGATCTTCACTTGCCGGCCTCCTTGCCACCGGAGACGGCCTTGGTACCGGCACCCGCGTGCTCGAGCTGCTCGAGCGCGGCGATCTCCGGGTGGTGCAGGTCGAAGGCGGGGGATTCACTGCGGATCCGCGGCAGGGTGAGGAAGTTGTGCCGCGGCGGCGGGCAGGAGGTGGCCCATTCGAGCGAACGGCCGTAGCCCCACGGGTCGTCGACGCCGACCGGCTTGCCGTACTTGGCCGTCTTCCACACGTTGTAGAGGAACGGCAGGATCGACAGGCCGAGCAGGAACGAGGAGATCGTCGAGATCGTGTTCAGGGCGGTGAAGCCGTCGGCCGCGAGGTAGTCCGCGTAACGACGCGGCATGCCCTCGGCACCCAGCCAGTGCTGCACCAGGAAGGTGCCGTGGAAGCCGATGAACAGCGTCCAGAACGTGATCTTGCCGAGCCGCTCGTCGAGCATCTTGCCCGTCATCTTCGGCCACCAGAAGTGGAAGCCGGCGAACATCGCGAAGACGACGGTGCCGAACACCACGTAGTGGAAGTGCGCCACCACGAAGTAGGAGTCCGAGATGTGGAAGTCCATCGGCGGCGAGGCCAGGATGACACCGGTCAGACCACCGAAGGTGAAGGTGATCAGGAAGCCGGTGGCCCAGAGCATCGGTGTCTCGAAGGACAGCGAGCCCTTCCACATCGTTCCGATCCAGTTGAAGAACTTCACGCCGGTGGGTACGGCGATGAGGAACGTCATGAAGGAGAAGAACGGAAGCAGCACGCCGCCGGTGACGTACATGTGGTGCGCCCACACGGTCACGGAGAGACCGGCGATGGCGATGGTGGCGCCGACGAGACCCATGTAGCCGAACATCGGCTTACGGCTGAAGACCGGGATGACTTCGGAGATGATGCCGAAGAACGGTAGCGCGATGATGTACACCTCTGGATGGCCGAAGAACCAGAAGAGGTGTTGCCATAGCAAGGCGCCGCCGTTGGTCGCGTCGAAGACGTGCGCACCGAACTTGCGGTCCGCCTCCAGAGCGAACAGCGCGGCCGCGAGGACCGGGAAGGCCAGCAGCACGAGCACAGCGGTCAGCAGCACGTTCCACACGAAGATCGGCATGCGGAACATGGTCATGCCGGGTGCGCGCATGCAGATGATCGTGGTGATGAAGTTGACCGAGCCGAGGATGGTGCCGAAGCCGGAGAAGGCCAGACCCATGATCCACATGTCGGCGCCGATGCCCGGGGAGCGGACCGCGTCCGACAGCGGGCTGTAGGCGAACCAACCGAAGTCGGCCGCGCCCTGCGGAGTGAGGAAGCCGCCGACCGCGATCGTCGAACCGAACAGGTAGAGCCAGTAGGCGAACATGTTCAGCCGGGGGAACGCCACGTCGGGCGCGCCGATCTGCAGCGGCATGATCCAGTTCGCGAAACCGGCGAACAGCGGCGTCGCGAACATCAGCAGCATGATCGTGCCGTGCATCGTGAACGCCTGGTTGAACTGCTCGTTCGACATGATCTGCAGGCCCGGACGGGCCAGCTCGGCGCGCATGAGCAGGGCCATGACGCCGCCGATGAGGAAGAACGCGAACGACGTGACCAGATACAGCGTGCCGATCGTCTTGTGGTCGGTGGTGGTCAACCACTTGACGACGACGTTGCCGGGTCGCCTGCGCCGTACCGGCAGCTCGTTCTCGTACGAGTCCTCAGCTGCGGCGGCACCCTGGGGTTCGTTGAGGATGCTCACAGGTTGTTCGTCTCCCGGTTCTTCTCGTGGCTCGTCTGCGCGATGCCGGCGGGAATGTAACCGGTCTGCCCCTTCTTGGCGAGGTCCTTGAGGTGCTGCTCGTAGCGGTCGGGCGAGACCACCTTCACGTTGAACAGCATCCGGGAGTGGTCGACGCCGCAGAGCTCGGCGCACTTGCCCCGGAAGGTGCCCTCCTGGTTGGGGGTCACCTGGAAGGCGTTGGTGTGGCCCGGGATGACGTCCTGCTTCATCAGGAACGGCAGCACCCAGAAGGAGTGGATGACGTCGCGCGAAGTGAGGATGAAGCGGACCGTCTTGCCCTTCGGCAGCCAGAGCGTCGGACCGGGGTTGCCCGTCTGCGGGTTGCGCGTGGCGGGCGTGCCGAAGTCGTAGACACCGCCGGCGTTCGCCGGGAAGTCGTTCTTGTACCGGTTCGGAATCGCGTCCAGGTTCGCATCGGTCTTCGCGTCACCCGTCACCCCGGAGACCGGAGTGACGTAGTTGAAGCCCCAGCTCCACTGGTAGCCGACCACGTTGACGGTGACGTCCGGCTTCTTGGAGAGGTCGAGGAGCTTCGACTCGTCGCGGGCCGTGAAGTAGAAGAGCACCGAGACGATGATGAGCGGCACGACCGTGTACAGCGCCTCGATCGGCATGTTGTACCGGGTCTGCGGAGGAACCTCGACCTTGGTGCGGCTGCGCCTGTGGAACATGGCGCTCCACAGGATCAGGCCCCACACCAGCACGCCGACGGCGAGCGCGGCAGCCCAGGAGCCCTGCCACAGGGAGAGGATCCGCGGAGCCTCTTCCGTGGTCGGGGTGGGCATACCAAGGCGGGGGAAGTCCTTGTATGTGCAACCGGTTGCGGTCGCCAGGACCAGGCCCGCGGTCAGTGCCTGCAGCAGCTTCCGCCGCATCGGGCGCCGCGGCGAGCGGTCGGAGCCGTTGGGACTCACGTAGCGCCTTCCCGAGAGTCTCGCCCGCGCGGTTGGCTGCGGCCTTCTCGCTGGTCGGTCGCCGTCCTGCGTCGGGCAGGGTTTGATGTTTATGCGGACCAAACCCTACTGGACGCTATTTGGGGCTGCGCGGGGAGGGTGCCCAACGCGCCGCCGGTCACCCCGAAGGGGTGGAATGACCGCTTCTGGCCACCATCTGACGGGGGCTCGAAGGCGGCTCCCCGGTGACCGGGATCCTTCGCCGAGCCGCGCGCTTCGCAAGAGTTAGCGTTGCGGTGTGTCCTACTTCGACGCCGCCTCCGCCGCTCCCCTCCACCCCGTCGCCCGCCAGGCGCTGCAGGCCTCGCTGGACGAGGGGTGGGCCGATCCCGCCCGGCTGTACCGCGAGGGGCGGCGGGCCCGGCTCCTGCTGGACGCCGCGCGCGAGGCGGCCGCCGAGGCGGTGGGGTGCCGCCCGGACGAGTTGGTGTTCACCACGTCCGGTACACGGGCGGTGCACTCCGGCGTCGAGGGAGCGCTGGCGGGCCGCCGCCGGGCCGGACGCCACCTGATCGTGTCATCGGTCGAACACTCCTCGGTCCTCCATGCGGCGGAGGTGTTCGAGGCGGACGGCGGCACGGTGACCCGGGTGCCGGTCTCCCGCGTGGGAGCGGTCACCCCCAAGGCGTACGCGGCGGCGCTGCGCTCCGACACCGCGCTGGCCTGCCTGCAGTCGGCCAACCACGAGGTGGGCACGGTGCAGCCGGTCGCCGAGGTGGCCGCCGTGTGCCGTGCGGCCGGCGTGCCGTTGCTGGTGGACGCGGCGCAGTCGCTGGCCTGGGGGCCGGTCGAGGGCGACTGGTCGATCCTCACGGCCAGCGCCCACAAGTGGGGCGGGCCGTCAGGTGTGGGGCTGCTGGTCGTGCGCAAGGGAGTACGGTTCGCGCCTCAAGGACCGCTGGACGAGCGGGAGTCGGGACGGGCCCCGGGGTTCGAGAACATCCCGGCCGTCGTGGCGGCCGCGGCGTCGCTGCGGGCGGTGCGGGCGGAGGCGGCCGGAGAGGCGGCACGGCTGCGGGAACTGACGGAGCGGATCCGGGCGCGAGTGCCGGAGTCGGTCCCCGATGTGGAGGTGGTGGGCGACCCGGACCGCCGACTGCCCGGGATCGTCACCTTCTCCTGTCTCTATGTCGACGGGGAGACATTGCTGCACGCACTGGACCGCGAGGGTTTCTCGGTCTCGTCCGGGTCGTCCTGCACGAGCAGCACGCTGACGCCGAGCCATGTGCTCAAGGCGATGGGCGTGCTGAGCGAGGGCAATGTCCGCGTCTCCCTGCCGACCGATACGCCGGCGGAGGAAGTCGACCGGTTCCTTTCGGTGCTGCCCGGTGCGGTGGCGGCGGTGCGCGAAAAGCTCGGCGCACCGTCCCCGCGGACTCTTACGCGCGAGGACGCCCTGGTCGTGGACACCCTCGGCAAACGCTGCCCCATCCCGGTGATCGAGCTGGCGAAGGTCATCGGGGACGTGCCGGTGGGCGGGACGGTGCGGGTCCTGTCGGACGACGAGGCGGCGCGCCTGGACATCCCGGCGTGGTGCGAGATGCGGGAGCAGGAGTACGTCGGGGAGGAGCCGGCGGAGCGAGGCTCCGCCTATGTGGTCCGCCGGCTCTCCTAGACCTGCGCCCGGGGCGCCGCCCGCCCGCGGTCAGCCCAGGTGCTTCTGGACCTGTGCCGCCGCCTCGTCGCCGTACGCCTTGGTGAAGCGTTCCATGAAGTGGGCGCGGCGCAGCTGGTACTCCTGGGTGCCCACCGTCTCGATGACCAGGGTGGCGAGCATGCAGCCGACCTGGGCCGCGCGCTCCAGCGGAACACCCCACGCCAGGCCGGACAGGAATCCCGCGCGGAAGGCGTCGCCGACGCCCGTCGGGTCGACCTTGGCCATCTCCTCGGGCACGCCGACCTCGATCGGGTCCGCACCGGAACGCTCGATGCGCACGCCCCGCGAGCCGAGCGTGGTCACCCGGTGGCCGACCCGGCTCAGGATCTCGGTGTCGGTCCAGCCGGTCTTGGTCTCGATGAGCCCCTTCTCGTACTCGTTGGAGAAGAGGAAGGTCGCCCCGTCCAGCAGTATCCGGATCTCGTCGCCGTTCATGCGCGCGATCTGCTGCGAGAAGTCGGCGGCGAACGGGATGGACCGGGTGCGGCACTCCTCCGTGTGGCGGAGCATCGCCTCCGGGTCGTCGGCACCGATCAGCACCAGGTCGAGCCCGTCCACGCGGTCGGCGACCGTCTTGAGCTCGATCAGCCGGGCCTCGCTCATGGCGCCGGTGTAGAAGGAGCCGATCTGGTTGTGGTCGGCGTCCGTGGTGCACACGAAGCGGGCGGTGTGCTGGGTCTCGGAAATGCGTACGGAGTCCGTGTCCACCCCGTGCCGCTCCAGCCACGCTCGGTAGTCGTCGAAGTCCGAGCCGGCCGCGCCGACCAGGATGGGCTGGGTGCCGAGCTGCCCCATGCCGAAGGCGATGTTCGCGCCCACCCCGCCGCGGCGAACGTCGAGACGGTCCACCAGGAAGGAGAGGGAGACCGTGTGCAGCTGATCCGCGACGAGCTGGTCGGCGAAGCGGCCGGGGAAGGTCATGAGGTGGTCGGTGGCGATGGAGCCGGTGACTGCGATACGCACGGCGAGGACACGCTCCTGTGGAGGAGGGGATTGACAGTTCACGCTACCCGGTAAGCCCGGCGCTTCGAAGCAGGCAAAACTACCCGATAGTAGATCTTTCTCGGCGACCCCGGACGTGCTTACGGTTCCGTCATGACGAAGCTCGAGGGTCCCGGCACCGCCCTGGTCGATCCGGATACGGATCTGGCGTCACTGCGCGGCGACTGCGCCCGGATGGTTCCGCACTGGGCCGCACCCGTGAAGTCCACCCCGCCGCACGTCTCCCCGTCCTCGATCCACGGGGTCAGCGTGCCGCCCGCCTCGGCCCGCCTCCTGGACGCGATGTCCGACTACGGGGACTGACCGGGGGCGCCTCGGACGCGGCGCGCCGGACGAGCGTCGGCGCGCTCCCGGGAACCGTGCGCTCCCCCGCTGCGTCCCATTGCCGCCCCCCGTCCGGGGGAGGCGGTGTACGACCTTCCTGTGGCGTTCCACGGCACGGCGGGGTCTCCTGGGACAGCAGTGCAGCCGAAGGAGCGATGCGGTGAACACCGAGCGACCCGACGACGCGAGTGACGGTACCGAAGTCACCGGGGGCACCGACGGGACCGTGCCGCGCCGGCGACCGTCCCCGGCGGTCGTCGCCTCAGTCGTGGCCGCCGTCCTGCTCGTCGGGGGCGGCGGGGCCTACCTCGCGGCCACCGCGTCCGGCGGCACCGGCGGCTCCACTACGCCGGGCGGGGACGGCACTCCCCCGGCGCTGGCTCTCGACGGGTTCAGCGAGGGCGGCGGCACATCCGGGATCGCGGTGGGCGAGCCCAATCCGTACGGCACGACCTACACCGCCCGGGGCGAACTGCCCGACGGCCCGGAGTCGGCGCCCGTGTATTGGGCGAAGGGCGCGGTGACGCGGGCCGAGGTGGCCCGGCTCGCCGGGGCACTGGATCTGAGCGGCACACCGAAGCTGGTCGCGGGGGCCTGGACGGTCGGCGCCGCGAAGGACGGTTCGGGACCGCTCCTGCGGGTGGCCGGGGAGGCGCCCGGGACCTGGACGTTCAGCCGGTACGCGGCCGGGTCCGACAACTTCTGCAAGAGCGTCACGACGTGCTCGTCCCGCCAGGACATCCCTGGACCGGTGAGCGAGGCCGCCGCGAAGCAGGCCGCCGCGCCGGTGCTGAAGGCACTGGGCCAGGAGGACGCCCGCCTGGACGCGCACCAGCTCATGGGATCGGTCCGTGTGGTGAACGCCGATCCGAAGGTCGGCGGACTGCCCACGTACGGCTGGTCGACCGGCATCCAGGTCGCCGCCGACGGCCAGGTGACGGGTGGCAGCGGCAACCTCTCGGCGCCGGTGAAGGGTGCCGACTACCCGGTCGTCGGCGCGAAGAAGACCCTGGAGCTGATGAACGGCGCGACCACGTCGTACGGCCGCAAGGGCATCGGCGGCTGCGCCAGCCCGGTGCCGCTCAAGGACCGGGACGAGGCGCCTTGCAAGGCGCCCACCGGGATGCCGGAGCGGAACTCGGCGACCGTGCGGGACGCGGTGTTCGGGCTGGCCGCGCACTCGATGGCCGGAAAGCCGGTGCTGGTGCCGTCGTGGCTGTTCACGGTGCGTCCGGCCGGGACCGGGGACGACTTCACAGTGACCCGTGCGGCGGTCGACCCGCGATATCTGAGCGCACCGCAGCCGCCGGGGCAGCCGCGCGAGACACCGAGCCCCCGGCCGAGCGGACCGGGCGACGAGCCGACGTCGGCGCCTGCCACGCGTGATGTGAAAGTGATGGGCTATACCGCCGAGGGCCAGGATCTCACCATCACCTACGAGGGCGGGGTCTGCGGCGACTACGCGGCGTCGGTGAGCGAGAGTTCCGGCAAGGTGACCGTGACCGTGACCGAGACGCCCTGGCAGGGCAAGGTCTGCATCATGATCGCCAAGATCTACCACGACACGCTGCGCCTGAAGGCGCCGCTCGGGGACCGCGAGGTGGTGGGCTCGGACGGCAGGCCGATCCCGAAGGAGACGGCGAGCACGCTGCCGCACGCGTCCGTGGGCGGGGCTGGACCGAACGGGTCGCGCTAGGACGGCCCCGGCCCACCGGCACGCGAAGGCGGCGCCCCCGTCGAGAGGGACGCCGCCTTCTTACGCGTACTGAAGCCCGGTCAAGACTCAGCTGAAGGAGTCACCGCAGGCGCAGGAGCCCGTCGCGTTCGGGTTGTCGATCGTGAAGCCCTGCTTCTCGATGGTGTCGACGAAGTCGATGGTGGCACCGCCCAGGTACGGAGCGCTCATGCGGTCGGTGACGACCTTGACCCCACCGAAGTCCTTCTCCACGTCGCCGTCGAGGGAACGCTCGTCGAAGAAGAGCTGGTAGCGCAGGCCGGAGCAGCCGCCGGGCTGGACTGCGACGCGCAGCGCCAGGTCGTCACGGCCTTCCTGGTCGAGCAGGGCCTTGACCTTGGCCGCGGCGGCGTCGGTCAGGATGATGCCGTCGGTGACGGTGGTGGTCTCGTCCTGTACGGACATCTACATCTCTCCCGGGTTGTACGGAGACTGCTTGCCGACGAGTGCAACCGGCGTGGCCGCGGATTCATTCCGGGCCGAGCGCGTTTCTTGCGCTCCCTCCTTCATGCTCGCATACACGGCGGAACACGCACAGCGGCCTGTGGACAAGGCGGGGGACACCGATATGCCGCCCGGCGTACGACTGGCAGACCACCGGGCTTCGCACTCCGTAGGGTCGACCGATACATGCCGGGATTCACGTCACATCGACGCTATCGGCATCGTCAAACTGACGTGAACCGGTTATGATAGATAACGTCAATTCGACGAAAAGGCATGTCCCGCCGGCCCCAGGGCCGGCGAGCCGCAGAACAGAAAGGGTGCGTGACGTGACCACCGCCCAGACCCAGGAGCTCGACGTACAGCCGACGCCTCTCGCCCTCCTGTTGCTCGGCCGCGAGGCCGACCCGAGGAGCGAACGGGGCGTCGAGTGCCCCGGTGACCTGCCGTCGCCGTCCGACCCGGACCTGGTGGAGCGCGCCCGCGCGGCCAAGGAGAAGCTCGGGGACAAGGTCTTCGTGCTCGGCCACCACTACCAGCGCGACGAGGTCATCCAGTTCGCCGATGTCACGGGCGACTCCTTCAAGCTGGCGCGAGACGCCGCGGCCCGCCCGGAGGCGGAGTACATCGTCTTCTGCGGTGTGCACTTCATGGCCGAGTCGGCGGACATCCTCACGTCCAACGACCAGAAGGTGGTGCTGCCGGACCTGGCCGCCGGATGCTCCATGGCGGACATGGCGACGGCCGAGCAGGTCGCCGAGTGCTGGGACGTGCTGACCGAGGCGGGCGTCGCCGAGCAGGTCGTGCCGGTCTCGTACATGAACTCCTCCGCCGACATCAAGGCGTTCACGGGCAAGCACGGCGGCACCATCTGCACGTCGTCGAACGCCAAGCGGGCCCTGGAGTGGGCGTTCCAGCAGGGAGAGAAGGTCCTGTTCCTGCCGGACCAGCACCTGGGCCGCAACACCGCGGTGCGGGACATGGGGATGTCGCTGGACGACTGCGTCGTCTACAACCCGCACAAGCCGAACGGCGGGCTCACCGCCGAGGAACTGCGCGCCGCGAAGATGATCCTGTGGCGCGGCCACTGCTCGGTGCACGGCCGCTTCAGCCTCGACTCGGTCAACGACGTACGGGAGCGGATCCCCGGCGTGAACGTGCTGGTTCACCCCGAGTGCAAGCACGAGGTCGTCGCCGCCGCGGACTACGTCGGTTCGACGGAGTACATCATCAAGGCGCTCGAGGCGGCGCCGGCCGGCTCCAAGTGGGCCATCGGTACGGAGCTGAACCTCGTACGCCGGCTGGCCAACCGTTTCGCGCCGGAGGGCAAGGAGATCGTCTTCCTCGACAAGACGGTGTGCTTCTGCTCGACGATGAACCGCATCGACCTGCCGCACCTGGTGTGGACGCTCGAGTCGCTGGCCGAGGGCAACCTGGTCAACCGCATCGAGGTGGACAAGGAGACCGAGGCCTTCGCCAAGCTGGCGCTGGAGCGGATGCTGGCCCTGCCGTAGCGCTTACCGCTGGGTTGTGGCGGGGTTCTGCGCCATAGCGCTTACCGCTGGGTTGTGGCGGGGTTCTGCGCCGTTCCCCGCGCCCCCATCAAGGTGCGGGCTCTTGTGGCCGGTCCGTGAATGGTGAGGCCCGGCCCGCATTGATGTGCGGGCCGGGCCTCTGTCATACCCGGGTGGCTACACCCCCGCGGGCTCCGGTTCCTCGGACTCCGCCGGCTCGACGGCGGTCCCCGCCTTCTTCGCCCGCTTCGCCGCCTTCTTCTTCGCGCGGCGCTCCTTGCGGAGCTCCAGCATCGCGTAGAGGGTCGGGACCAGCAGGAGGGTCAGCAGGGTCGAGGTGATCAGACCGCCGATCACCACCACCGCGAGCGGCTGGGCGATGAAGCCGCCCTCGCCCGTGACGCCCAGGGCCATCGGCAGCAGCGCGAAGATGGTGGCCATGGCCGTCATCAGGATCGGGCGCAGACGGTGGCGTCCGCCCTCGACCACGGCCTCCACAACGCCGTACCCCTGCCTGCGGTACTGGTTGATGAGGTCGATCAGCACGATCGCGTTCGTCACCACGATGCCGATCAGCATCAGCATGCCGATCATCGCCGGGACACCCATCGGGGTGCCCGTGGCGATCAGCAGACCGATCGCGCCGGTCCCCGCGAACGGGATGGAGACCAGCAGGATCAGCGGCTGGGCCAGGCTGCGGAACGTCGCGACCAGCAGCATGAACACGATCGCCACCGCGGCCAGCATCGCCAGACCCAGGTTCTTGAACGCGTCGCTCTGGTCGGACGAGACACCGCCGATCTCCGCCGTCGCGCCCGCGGGCAGCTTCAGGGCCTTGATCTTCGACTGGAGGTCCGCGCTCACCGCGCCCGTGTTGTCACCGGTCGGGCGCGCCGTGATCGTCGCGGCCCGCTGACCGTCGATACGGGTCATGGACACCGGACCGTCCACGAGTTCCACCGTTGCGATGTCGCTCAGCTTCACCTCGCCCAGCCGGAGGTTCTTCAGCTGGTCCAGGGTCTGCGCCGGCTTCGCCGCCCTGATGACGACGTCCCGTTCGGTGTCGTCCAGGACCGCCTTGCCGGCGGTGGTGCCCTTGACCGCCTCGGCGACGGCCGCGCCGAGCGTCTGGTCGTTGAAACCGGCCGCGGCCGCACGGGAGTTGGCCTTGACCGAGATACGCGGCACGCTCTGCGCCAGATCGCTCGAGACGTCGGTGACGTCCTTGAGCTTCGCCACCTCCGCGCGGACCTGCTCGGACGCCTTGCGCAGCACGTCCCCGTCGGCCGCCTTCACGACCACGCTCAGGTCCTGGCTGCCGAAGCCGTCGCCCGCCGAGACGGTCGTCGTACCGATCCCGGACAGCCGTGCCAGCCCGTCCTCGATACCGCTCTGGACGTCCGCGTACTTCGCCGAGCCGTCCAGCATGACCGTGTACGAGGCCTGGTTGGTATCGGTGCCGCCACCGAACGCCGCCATGAAGCCCGACGAGCCGATCGTGACCTGGTAGTCCTTGACGCCCTTGACCCCGGCGATCATCTTCTCGACCTTCTTGGCCTGCTCGTCCGTGGCCGCGAGGCTTGTGCCCGGCTTCAACTTCTGCTTGACCGTGAGGACTTCCTGCTCGCCCTGGTCGAAGAAGTTGGTCTTCAGCAGAGGCGCCATGCCGAAGCTCCCGACCAGCACGACCACCGCGATCGCCACGCTGGTGATGCGGCGGCGGGTCGCGAAACGCAGCACCGGCACGTAGAAGCGCTGCAGCCGGCTCTTCGCCTCCTTCTCCTCCGCCACGCGGCGCGCCTCGGCGGCGTCCTCGGCCCCGATCTTCGGGGCACGCAGGAACCAGTACGACAGCACGGGAACGACCGTCAGCGACACCAGAAGCGAGGCCAGCAGGGCCGCCGTCACGGTGAGGGAGAACGGGCCGAACAGCTCGCCCACCATCCCGCCGACCAGGCCGATGGGCAGGAAGACCGCCACCGTCGTCAGCGTGGACGAGGTCACCGCTCCGGACACCTCGCGGACCGCGGTGAGGATGGCCGACCGGCGCTCCTCCCCGTAGCCGAGGTGCCGCTTGATGTTCTCGAGGACCACGATCGAGTCGTCGACGACACGGCCGATGGCGATGGTCAGCGCGCCGAGCGTGAGCACGTTCAGCGACACGTCGCGCGTCCACAGAACGATCAGGGCCAGGACCACCGACAGCGGGATCGAGACCGCCGTGACGAGGGTCGAGCGGACCGACGCCAGGAAGACGAGGATCACCAGGACCGCGAAGAGCAGACCCAGCGCGCCCTCGGTCGTCAGACCGTGGATGGACTTGGAGACCGCCGGGCCCTGGTCACTGACCACGGTGATCGCGGCGCCGGAACCGAGCTGCTTGCGCAGGTCCGGCAGCTTGTCCTTGACCGCGTTGGAGATGGCTACCGCGCTGCCGTCGTGGTCCATGGTGACGGCCACGGCGAGGCTCGGCTTGCCGTCCGTGCGGGTGATGGAGTCGGCGGTGGCCTCCTGCTGCTCGACCGTGGCCACGTCACCGAGGCGCACGGGCTTCTGGCCGGGAGCGCCCGCGACCATCAGGTCCTCGATCTGCTGGAGCGAGGTGAAGCCTCCGCCGACCTGGACCGTGCGGTTGCTGCCGTTCTCGTCGAAGGAGCCCGCGGGGACCGTGGCGCCGCCCGCCTGCAGGGCCTGGCCGAGCGTGGCCGCGGTCAGCCCGGCCCGGGCGAGCTTCGCGTCGTCGGGTGTGACGGTGACCTGGAGGTCCCGTACGCCGTTGACGGTCACCTGGCCGACGCCGGAGATGTCCTTCAGAGCGGGTACGACGGTCTTGTCGAGTTGGTCGGACAGGGCCTGCTGGTCCTTGTCCGAGGTGACGGCCAGGACGACGGCGGGGATGTCGTCCGTCGAACCGGCGATGACCTGCGGGTCGACCGAGTCCGGGAGCTGGACCCGGGCCCGGTTCACGGCCTGCTGGACATCGGCGACGAGCTGCTTGGCGTCGTTGCCGTAGTCGAAGGACGCCATGAGGACGGCGTTGCCCTCGCTCGCCGTGGAGGTGACGCCCTTGATGCCGTCGACGGCCTTGAGATTGTTCTCGATCGGCTCGACGACCTGCTTTTCGACCACGTCGGGGGACGCCCCCTGGTACGGCGCCAGGACGGACACGACGGGAAGGTTGATGGTGGGCAGGAGTTGCTGTTTGAGCTGCGGGATCGCGATCGCCCCGAAGACGAGCGCGACGATGGACATCAGCGCTATCAGGGCCCGTTGCGCGAGGCTGAATCGTGACAGCCAGGACATGGGTCGGCGGTCTCTCTCTGTGGCTGAGCGGAAGGACGGGCGCAGAGGAGCGCCCAACCCCCTACACCCTGCACCATCGGACGATGCGCTTCCGTCGCCCCCAGGTCCATTTCCTTACGGCGCGCCTACTGCGACCGCAGTACGGCCGGAAGAGCGGCACTCCACCCGTGGACTCACCGGGCCGCGGCCCGCTCACTCCGACCTCGGACGCACCAGCCCCGACTCGTAGGCGATGACCACCAGTTGTGCCCGGTCGCGCGCGCCCAGCTTGGCCATGGCCCGGTTGACGTGTGTCTTGACCGTCAGCGGGCTGACCTCGAGGCGTTCGGCGATCTCGTCGTTGGAGTGGCCGCCCGCCACCTGGACGAGCACCTCGCGCTCGCGCCCGGTGAGCGTGTCCAGCCGGTCCGAGCGGGCCGCGTCGCGCCCGTCGTCGCCGTCGCCCTGGGCGAGGAAGCGGGCGATGAGCCCCTTGGTGGCGGCGGGCGACAGCAGCGCCTCGCCGCCGTTCGCGACCCGGATGGCGTTCAGCAGTTCCTCGGGCTCGGAGCCCTTGCCGAGGAATCCGGACGCCCCGGCGCGCAGCGACTGCACGACGTAGTCGTCGACCTCGAAAGTCGTCAGGATGACCACGCGGACGTCGGCGAGGGCTGGATCGGCGCTGATCAGGCGGGTGGCGGCCAGACCGTCCGTGCCGGGCATCCGGATGTCCATCAGGACCACGTCGGCGCGCCGCTCCTTGGCCAGCCGGACCGCCTCGGCGCCGTCGGACGCCTCGCCCACCACCTCCATGTCCGGCTCCGAGTCGACCAGCACGCGAAAGGCGCTGCGCAGCAGCGCCTGGTCGTCGGCGAGCAGGACACGGATGGTCATACGGGCCCTCCCTGGACGGCGGTCATGCGCTCTCCCCTGCCGCGGTCGTCACCTAATTCCTGACCGGCAGCATCGCATGGACCCGGAAGCCCCCTCCGTAGCGGGGACCGGCGGTGAGGGCGCCGCCGAGCGCGGTGACACGCTCGCGCATACCGAGCAGCCCGTGCCCGCCGTGGCCGTCGTCGGGTGCGGCGTCCTCGCCGGTGCCGTCGTCGAGGACCGTGATCTCCATGTTCTGTCCCACGCGGACGACGCTGACCTCGGCCTTCGCCTCGTGGCCCGCGTGCTTCTGCACATTGGTGAGGGCCTCTTGGATGACGCGGTAGGCGGCCAGGTCGACGGCGGCGGGCAGAGCGGCGCCGTGGTCGGCGCGGGCGACCTCGACGGGGAGGCCCGCGTGGCGGAAGGTGTCGGCGAGATCCTCGAGGCGGGCGAGGCCGGGGGCGGGCTCGGTCGGGGCCTCGGGGTCGCCCGACTGTCTGAGCAGCCCCACGGTGGCCCGTAGTTCGTTGAGCGCCGAGCGGCTGGCCTCGCGGACGTGGGCGAGGGCCTCCCGTGCCTGGTCGGGCCGTTTGTCCATGACGTGAGCGGCGACCCCGGCCTGCACATTGACCAGGGCGATGTGGTGGGCGACGACGTCGTGCAGGTCGCGGGCGATGCGCAGCCGCTCCTCGGCGACCCGGCGCCGGGCCTCCTCCTCACGGGTCCGCTCGGCCCGCTCGGCGCGCTCCCTGATGGCGTGCACGAAGGCGCGACGGCTGCGCACGGCGTCGCCGGCGGCCGCGGCCATGCCCGTCCAGGCGAAGAGGCCGAGGTTCTCCTGGGCGTACCAGGGCAGCGGGCCGGCGTGCATGGCGGCGCCCGTCAGCACAGTCATGGTGAGCAGCCCGACACGCCAGGTGGTGGGGCGATCGGTGGTGGAGGCGACGGTGTAGAGAGCCACCACGGCGGACATGGCGACGGGGGCGCGAGGGTCGGCGGTGACGAGTTCCACGAGGGAGAGGGCGGCCGTCGCGGCGAGGACCGCCATGGGGTTGCGGCGGCGCAGCACCAGGGCTCCCGCGGAGAGCACCATGAGCGTGAGGCTGAGGGCGGCCGGGGTGTGGGCGGACCAGGTGGGGCCGGTCTCGCCGTGGGGGTCCACGAAGGAACCGGCCACCATGCAGACGAGGACGCCGAGGGCGAGGAGGGCGTCCACGGCGAGCGGATGGGCGCGGAGGCCGTCCCAGGTACGTTCCAGGGTGCTCACCTCAGCAAAGGTACGGGGCGGAACGGGTGCCGTGCGGTGGCCGGAACGGGGCCCGGAAACGGGCTCGGCCTCCGAGGGCCGCCGCCCCGGGCGCCGCTTCGGCCTGAACGGCCTCGTCCTCAAGCGCCGGCCGGCCGAGTCGCCTCAGCCGGCCGGTGCCACGCACAGGACCCGGGGGCACGCTTGCCCTCCGGGGGCTGCCGCCCCGAGCCCCCGCTTCGGCCCGAACGGCCTCGTCCGCTTGCTCAGCCCGGGATCAGGCCGTCCTCGTTCAGCATTTTGCGGACCTCCGCGAGGCTCGCGTCCGGTGACGGCAGGATCAGTTCCGACGGTTCCAGGGAGTCGTCGGGCAGCGGGGTGCCAAGACGGCGGACCTCGTCCAGGAGGGCGTGCAGAGTGCGGCGGAAGCCCTGTTCGTCACCGCTCTCCATCTCCCGGAGCAGTTCGTCGTCCAGCTTGTTGAGCTCGGTGAAGTGGTTGTCGTCCAGCTTCACCTGCCCCTCCCCCATGATCCGTACGATCATGTCGCCCTCCTCAGGCGTGGGACCGGTGGTAGCGGGTCACTGCTTGTCGAAGCGCGGGGTGTCCTGGGGCTGGGACTGGTTCTGGCCCTGTCCCGTGCCGCCCTCGATGGCCTGCTGCTGCGAGGAGCCGCCGGCCAGCTCCGCCTTCATGCGCTGCAGTTCCAGCTCCACGTCAGTACCGCCGGAGAGCCGGTCCAGTTCCGCCTGGATGTCGTCCTTGGCCATGCCGGAGGGGTCGTCCAGGGCACCGGAGGCCAGGAGCTCGTCGATCGCGCCGGCGCGGGCCTGGAGCTGCGCGGTCTTGTCCTCGGCCCGCTGGATGGCCAGACCGACGTCGCCCATCTCCTCGGAGATGCCGGAGAAGGCCTCGCCGATGCGGGTCTGGGCCTGGGCGGCCGTGTACGTGGCCTTGATGGTCTCCTTCTTCGTGCGGAAGGCGTCCACCTTGGCCTGGAGGCGCTGGGCCGCGAGCGTGAGCTTCTCCTCCTCGCCCTGCAGGGTCTGGTGCTGGCTCTCCAGATCCGTCACCTGCTGCTGGAGCGCGGCGCGCCGGGACAGGGCCTCGCGCGCCAGGTCCTCGCGGCCGAGGGCGAGCGCCTTGCGCCCCTGGTCCTCGAGCTTGGTGGACTGACTCTGCAGCTGGTTGAGCTGCAGCTCCAGGCGCTTGCGGCTGGTCGCCACGTCCGCGACGCCGCGCCGCACCTTCTGCAGCAGCTCCAGCTGCTTCTGGTACGAGTAATCGAGGGTCTCGCGCGGGTCCTCGGCCCGGTCCAGGGCCTTGTTCGCCTTCGCGCGGAAGATCATCCCCATACGCTTCATGACACCGCTCATGGGCTTCGCGCGCCCCCTTCTGACGGACTCCAGCTCACAGATCTGCGACAGAACCCACAGTACGGGCCCTGCCTCCATTACCGCACTGTCCGGGGACGGATGCGGTCATCCCCAAGGACGACTGCTTACCTTTCCCGGTCCGGCGTAGGGAGTAGTGGTCCCCCGAGGTTACGTACGGGGTGACTCCTGGATTCCCTCGGCCGCCTTTCGGGAGAACGTCGGCTGTCTTCCTTTTGAGGCCCCTCTGTCCCAGTACAGACGACCGGTGTTGCCGGATCGTTCCCCGGGGGGCTGGGGTCCATGCGGGTGTACCCCGTACCCTTGGGTTTTGTGTTCCGTAGCCGTGCCAAGGATGAGAAGGCCCCCGCCGACAAGGCGCCGGTGACCGACTCCAAGCAGACCCGTGACCCGCAGGCCCCGAAGGGCAGGCCCACGCCCAAGCGCAGTGAGGCCCAGTCCCAGCGGCGCAGCGTCGCCAACACGCCGACGACGCGCAAGGACGCCGCCAAGCGGCAGCGCGACGAGCGGCGCGCCGCCATGGAGCGGCAGCGCCAGGCTCTGGCCGGTGGCGACGAGCGCTACCTGCCGGCGCGAGACAGGGGTCCGGTCCGCAAGTTCGCGCGCGACTTCGTCGACGCCCGCTTCAACGTCGCCGAGTTCTTCCTGCCATTGGCCGTGGTCATCCTCGTGCTGAGCGTGGTGCGGGTGGCGTCGCTGCAGAACATCGCGCTGCTGCTGTGGCTCATCGTGATCGTCCTGATCGTGATCGACTCGATCTTCTCCGCCATCCGGCTGAGGAAGCGGCTCGCCGAACGCTTCAGCGGCCAGAACACGCGGGGCGCCGTCCCCTACGCGCTGATGCGCTCCCTCCAGATGCGCCGCCTCCGGCTGCCCAAGCCACAGGTCAAGCGCGGAGAGCGGCCCTGAGCGCCGATTCCTTCTCGGGGCGGGCGGCTGATGCCTGGCTGAGCAAGCTGGGCGGACTGCGCGACGTCGTACGCCAGGAGCTGGTGGCCCGGCAGCTGGACGAGCAGATAGCCGGGCGGTTCCCGGTCGGACAGCGGCTGCGGGTGCTGGACGTGGGCATGGGCCAGGGCACCCAGGCGCTACGCCTGGCCCGCGCCGGGCACCGGATCACAGGGCTCGAGCAGGATCCAAAGATGATCTCCGTGGCCCGCGAGGCCCTGTCCGGCGAACCGGAGGGCATCCGGGAGCGCGTGCGGATCATCGAGGGCGACGGCCGGGACACCGGGGTGCACTTCCTGCCGGGCAGCTTCGACCTGGTGCTGTGTCACGGGGTGCTCATGTACGTCGAGGAGCCCGATGCGCTGGTGGCGGGGCTGGCCCGGATGCTCGCGCCCGGTGGCCTGCTGTCGCTGCTCGTGCGCAACGGGAACGCGCTGGCGATGCGGCCGGGGCTGTCCGGTGACTGGGCGGAGGCGCTGGTCGCGTTCGACGCGGCGACCTACCGGAACCGGCTCGGGCTCGATGCGCGCGCGGACCGGCTGGAGACGCTGACCGCCACGCTCGCGGGCATCGGAGCGCCGCTGCACGCCTGGTACGGGGTGCGGGTCTTCACCGACACCGCGCCGGACGAGGCCCAGCTGCCCCCCGATGCCGAGACGCTGCTGGCGGTGGAGGAACGGGCCGGCAGGACGGACCCCTATCGAGGGGTCGCCGCGTTGCTGCATCTGTGCGGAGTGCGGGGCTGAGGACGGCTCGGGGCACCGCCGCCGTGGCCGGGCACCGCCGTTCGGGCGTATCGAGGAAGCGGAACGACCGCCCCGAATCGAGACTCGGGACATGGACCCTTCCCGTACCCGTGTCCTCCGGCGGCCGTCGGCGCCGCTCCTGATCTGCGCTCTGGTGCTCCTGCTCGGCGGCTGTACCGGGTCCGGCCCGGCGGCCAGGAGGGAGACCCCGGCGAGCCCGGCGACCACTCGCGCCTCGGCGGGTGACGACCTGGAGCAGGAATACCAGAGGGTCATCAAGGACGTGCTGCCGTCCGTCGTGCAGATCCAGGCCGGCAACTCGCTGGGGTCCGGGGTGGTGTACGACGACAAAGGGCACATCGTCACCAACGCCCATGTGGTCGGGAACGAGAAGACGTTCCAGGTGACCACGGCCAACAGCGAGGCCACGCACACGGCGTCCCTCGTGTACTCGTACCCGGCGCAGGATCTCGCCGTCGTCAAACTGGACAAGGTGCCGGCCGGGCTGAAGGCGGCCGTCTTCGGGGACTCGGCCAAGGTCGAGGTGGGGCAGATCGTGCTCGCCATGGGCTCGCCGCTCGGTCTGTCCTCGAGCGTGACGCAGGGGATCGTGTCGGCGACCGGACGGACCGTCAGTGAGGGAACGTCGGAAAGCGGTGGCACGGGCGCCACCATCGCGAACATGGTGCAGACCTCGGCGGCGATCAACCCGGGCAACAGCGGTGGCGCGCTCGTCGACCTGAACAGCCAGGTCATCGGCATCCCCACGCTCGCCGCGATCGATCCCGATCTGGGAGGCGGCGCGGCGCCCGGGATCGGATTCGCCATCCCGGCCTCCACGGTGAAGGCGATCGCCGACCAGATCATCAAGAGCGGCCGGGTGACCACCTCGGGGCGGGCCGCGCTCGGCATCACCGGCCGCACGGTGGTGAACGGCGGCCTGCGGCCGGTCGGAGTCGCGGTGGTCGATGTCAAGAGCGGCGGGCCGGCCGACAAGGCGGGGCTCCGGAGCGGGGACATCATCACCGGGTTGGGTGACACGGCGATCACCACGATCACGTCCCTCGCCGAAGCGCTCGCCGGTGACCGGCCGGGGCAGACGACGACGATCACGTACTCGCGGAACGGAAACCGGAAGACGACCGACATCACCCTCGGCGAGCAGTAGCGGCCCCGGGCGAGGACCGTGCGGCCCTCGCCCGGGCGGCTACGCCTCGCTCACGGCCCGTCCGCCGGCCGGGTGCCTCACTCGGCGTGCAGACTCATCGGCCCGTAGATCTCCGTCGTGTCCTCGAACAGCCGTACCTGGTCGGCGCCGCCGTCGCGCAGGTCCCGCCAGTGCTCCCCGATCCAGGACTCGGCATCCCCCTGGGTGGTGAACTCCTCGGGCACGACCGCGGGCTGCACCTCCGCCCCGTCGGCCTTTTCGAACCGCCACGTCCATGCCGCCATGTACGCCTCCCAGATATGAGCACATGCAGAGCAGAGGCCGGATCTTGGTCCGGCTGCTGCCATGAGCCTAGCCGGACGCGCAACACCTGCGACGACCCGGGAAAATCGGGTGCGTGGAAGTGACGCTGCTCGGTACCGGTGCCCCCGCGGGACTGCCCCGCCCCGACTGTCCCTGCGCGGCCTGCGCGCGTGCGCTGGGTCCTGAGGCCCGCGCGGCTACCGCGGTGCTCGTGGACGGGACGCTGCTGCTGGATCTGACGCCGGGTGCGGCGTTCGCCGCCGCGCGCGCCGGGCAGTCGCTGTCGGGGGTCCGCCAGGTGCTGCTGACGCACCCTCACGAGGGGCCGCCCATCGAGGTGGCCGCGGGCCTGCCGCAGCCGGTACGGGTGCCGGACGGGCGGGAGTTGGCCCTGCTGACCGGGCACCGGGTGCGGGCCCTCGCGATGGACTCGCCGGGTACCGGCTACGTGGTGACCGGCCCGGAAGGGCTGCGGCTGCTGTATCTGCCGCCGGGAGCGGCGCCGGCCGGCCTCGGGGAGCCGGCGGAGTCGTACGACATGGTGATCGCCGATGCCGTGGGACGGCCGGACGCGCTGGCGAAGCTGCGGGCGGTGGGGGCCCTCGGCCCGGCCACAGACGTCGTCGCCGTCCATCTCGACCATGACGTGCCGCCGGGTGCGGAGCAGCGACGGCGGCTCGCGGCGGCAGGAGCACGGGCGGTGCCGGACGGGACCACGCTGGCCGTCGGCGCCTACGAGGACGTGCCGGAGGTGCCGCAGCGCACGCTCGTGCTGGGCGGGGCGCGCTCGGGCAAGTCGGTGGAGGCCGAGCGGCGCCTCGAGGCGTTCCCCGACGTGCTGTACGTGGCCACGGGCGGCTCACGGAACGGGGACACGGAGTGGGCGGCGCGGGTGGCCGCACATCGCGAGCGGCGGCCGGGGTCCTGGCGCACCGCCGAGACCTGCGACCTTGTGCCGCTGCTCAAGGACGAGGGGCCTCCGCTGCTGATCGACTGCCTGTCGCTGTGGCTGACCGACGCGATGGACACGGTGAACGCCTGGGACGACGCGGAGTGGGCGGGCGGTGGTGAACGGGCGCTGCGGGCGCGCGTCAGGGAGCTCACGAGGGCGGTGCGGGAGACCCGCCGGACGGTCGTCGCCGTCACGAACGAGGTCGGCTCCGGCATCGTTCCGTCGACCGCGTCCGGCCGCCGCTACCGCGACGAACTCGGCCGTCTGAACGCGGCGTTCGCGGGCGAGTGCGAGCATGTGCTGCTGATCGTGGCCGGGCAGGCGCTGACGCTACGCGGGTGAGGCGCCGCTGCGCGCGATGATCCGGTAAGCGTTGGAGAAGCGGGTGCGCCGCAGCAGCGGGGCCAGCGCGTGGTCCAGGACCGTGGCCGTCGCCATCAGCGGTGCGGTGACCCCGACCAGGGCCGTGCGCAGCGTGCTCTCGACGCGCGACGGCGGTTCGGCCCGCCACGGGGCGTCCGCCGCCGGCACGACACGGGCCAGGGCCAGCGCCAGGGCGCCCGCGATGTCGTACGGGGTGTGCGGCTCACGGCGGTCCGTGGCGACGATCGCGCAGCCCAGCGCCTCCAGTTCGGTCAGCAGGTTGGCGGCCGGCATCAGATGCAGATGGCGCGGCCAGCCGTACGGCACCCACCACTTTCCGAGGAGGGTGCCGAACGCGCTCTGGGGGTCGGGGACTTCGAGGAGCAGATGGCCGCCGGGGCGCAGCATGGTCAGGGCGGCGCGCAGTTCGGCACGCGGATCAGGGGTGTGCTCCAGATGGTGGAACATGCTGACGACGTCGTAGCGGGAACGCAGGCGTGCCAGCATCCGCGGATCGGTGAGGTGCCCGCGGTGGGCCTCCTCGACGCGGCCGGCGGCCCGCGCCTGCTCGACGCGCCCGCTGGGGTCGAGGCCGTCGAAGGACGTGTACGGATGGACCTCCTTGGCCGCTTCTGGGAAGTGGCCAAGGCCCGTGCCGACGTCGAGCCAGCTCTCCGGCTCCGGGAAGGGCAGCATGGCGCGGGCCGCGGCCCGGTGGCGGCCCGCGCTGCCGCGGGCGGTGAGCAGACGGTCGGCGAGTCCGTCGAGTCCGGGGTGGCCGCCGTGGAAGTCGCGGTGATGGAAGGCGAGCCCCACGGCGGTCAGCCGGGGGTTCTGGAAGGCGTGGCCGCAGTCCCGGCACTCGTCGACGACGAACGTGCCCGGCTCGCACCGCACGGGGTCCGGGGTGCGCAGCCGGGTGTGCAGCCGCACCGAACCGCACCACGGGCAGTCCTCGCGGCGCGGCTCGTGCAACCGCTCGGTCCCCCGGACGAGTTCACCGGCGGACTCGGCACCGGACTCGGCGGCCGGCTGCGGGGTGGCGGGCATGGGCGGCTCCTGTGGGCGGCGTGGACGGCGTACGGCTGTGGCGACGCGAGAGGCCACGCGGGCCCACGACATTACGCCTCTAAACGGTACGTACGGGATACCACTCAGGGACGCAATGACGTGCCGTCGACGTGGCGCCTCCGCGTTCGATCGCTGCCGGTACTGTTCGGCCAATGAGCTCGCTTAATCTCGACGACTTCACCGATCTGATCGAGCGCCCCGACGGCGGGGTCCGCCGCGACGCGGAGGCGCGCCGGGAGCGCCAGATCGTGCCGCCCGGGGCGCTGGGCCGCCTCGACGAACTGGGTGAGTGGCTGGCGGCGGCGCAGTCCGCCGTACCGGTGCGGCCGATCGAGCGACCGCGCGTGGTGCTGTTCGCGGGCGACCACGGGATCGCCACGCTCGGCGTGTCCGCACGCCCCGCCGGCAGCGCGGACCAGTTGGTGCGGGCGGTGCTGGAGGGCGGCAGCCCGGCGTCGATCCTGGCGCGGCAGCTGAACGTGCCCGTGCGCGTGGTCGACATGGCACTCGACTGCGAGCCTGACGAACTGCCGGCCGAGGTCGTACGGCACCGGGTGCGGCGCGGCAGCGGGCGCATCGACGTCGAGGACGCGCTGACGCCCGAGGAGGCGGAGGCGGCGTTCCGGGCGGGGGTCGCGGTCGCGGACGAGGAGGCGGACGCCGGTACCGATCTGGTGGTCCTCGGCGATGTGAGCGTCGGCGGGACGACCCCGGCGGCCGTGCTGGTCGCCGCGCTGTGCGGGACGGACGCGTCGGTGGTGACCGGGCGCGGGGGCCTCCCCATCGACGACCTGGCCTGGATGCGCAAGTGCGCCGCCGTGCGCGACGCGCTGCGGCGGGCCCGGCCGGTGCTGGGCGACCAATTGCAGCTGCTGGCGACGGTGGGCGGTGCCGATCTGGCCGCGATGACGGGCTTCCTGCTCCAATGTGCCGCGCGCAAGACCCCGGTGATCCTGGACGGGGTCGTCTCGGCGGCGTGCGCGCTGGTCGCCCAGCGGGTCGCGTTCCGGGCGCCGGACTGGTGGCTGGCCGGGCAGAACAGCGGGGAGCCGGCACAGGCGAAGGCGCTGGACCGGATGGCGCTCGAGCCGCTGCTCGACCACGGTGTGACGGTCGGCGAGGGCACCGGCGCACTGCTGGCGCTGCCGCTGGTCCAGGCGGCCGCGGCACTGTCGGCGGAGCTTCCGGTCGAGCCGGAGCAGACCGACGGCGACGAGGACCAGGAGTAGAAGAAGGCCGGTCCTCCCACTCGCGACCGGCGCATTCCGGCTCGTACCGATCCCCCACGCACCCGCAGGCGCCCCATATCATCACCCTTCATGGGAGATGCCCGTTTTCATGCGGAACAGGAACGCACGGTTCGGCCGGGGGACGGGGCGCGGCGGTCCGGTCCGGCCTCCCGGCGGGCCGCCGCGTTCGCCGTCTGGTATCTGCGCGCCGTCACCTTCATCAACTTCCTCTCCGCCGTGTGGGTCTCTCTCGGGCAGGACGTGCGGCGGCACAACCAGCAGAACTTCTTCACTCCGTACCTGCTGACCGCCGGTTTCGCCTCCGGCGTGTTCACGATGTTCCTCGCCGTCACCATGCGCCGGCGCAAGCGGGCGGCGTGGATCCTCAACCTCGCGCTCAGCGGGCCGTTCCTGCTGCTGTTCGCCTTCTCCATGGCCTTCCCGGAGATCCGCCAGTACGCGCAGAACTGGGTCTCGCTGGTGCTCACGACGGCCTTCGTGGGCTCGCTGCTCGCCGGACGGCGGGAGTTCTACGCCAAGGGCGACCGGTCCAACCCCCGGCTCGCCGCCGTGGTCGCCGTCGGCGGCCTGCTCGCCTCCTCGCTGCTCGCCGCCCTGCTGGTCACCGTCACCAACACCGCGCACGAGGCCCCTCGTTCGACCTTCCTGGAACGGTGGCGCTACGGCACCCTGCGGCTGGTCTCCGTCTCCGTCGACGGCACGCACTACCCGGGCATCTCCCCGCCCAACTGGGTCAACGTCGCCATCAACGTCTGCAGCACGCTGCTGGTCCTCGCCGTCCTGTACGCCGCCTTCCGCTCCCGGCGCGCCGTCGACGCGATCAGCGAGGACGACGAGAAGCGACTGCGGGTGCTGCTCGACCGGCACGGTGACCGCGACTCGCTCGGCTACTTCGCCCTGCGCCGGGAGAAAAGCGTGATCTGGTCGCCCACCGGCAAGGCGGCGGTCGCCTATCGCGTCGTCGGCGGGGTCTCGCTCGCCTCCGGCGACCCGATCGGCGACCCGGAGGCATGGCCCGGCGCCATCGAGCCCTGGCTCGCCGAGGCACGTGAGCACGGCTGGATCCCCGCCGTGATGGGCGCGAGCGAGGAGGCGGGGACCGTGTACGCGCGGCACGGAATGGACGCGCTCGAACTCGGTGACGAAGCGATCGTGGACGTCGCCGAGTTCACCCTCGAAGGACGCGCCATGCGCACCGTCCGCCAGGCCTACAACCGCGTGAAGCGGGCCGGTTACACGGTCCGCATCCGGCGCCACGCGGACATCCCCGCCGACGAGATGGCGTTCCTGCTGAAGAAGGCCGACGACTGGCGGGACGGGGCCACCGAGCGCGGGTTCAGCATGGCCCTGGGACGGCTCGGCGACCCCGAGGACGGGCAGTGCGTGATGATCGAGTGCACGGACAGCCGAGCCGGCGAAGGGGCGGGCGAGTTGCGCGCCCTGCTGTCCTTCGTGCCGTGGGGGCCGCACGGTCTCTCGCTCGACCTGATGCGGCGTGACCGGGACTCCGAGAACGGGCTGATGGAGTTCATGGTCATCGAACTGCTGCAACGCGCCCGGGAGATCGGGATCACCCAGGTATCGCTCAACTTCGCCATGTTCCGTTCCGTCTTCGAACGTGGTGCTCGCCTTGGTGCGGGACCGGTGCTGCGACTGTGGCGTTCGCTGCTCAGCTTCTTCTCACGCTGGTGGCAGATCGAGTCGCTGTACCGGGCCAACGCCAAGTACCGGCCCATCTGGGAGCCCCGGTTCCTGCTCTTCGAGAAGAGCGCGGACCTGCTGCGCATCGGCCTGGCCTCAGCCCGCGCCGAGGGGTTCCTGGAGGCTCCGGGACTGCCGAAGTGGGTGCACCGCAAGCACCTGCAGTCACACCGATGAGAGGCGCCGGACAGATGAGGACCGCCGGATGAACGCCCTCGCCCGCCTGGCCCGGGCCGAGTGGGGACTGCTGTACGCGACCGTGCGGCAGGCCCTCGCGCGGCGGCGCCTGCGGGCCATCCCGATGACCTGGGCGGCCGTGTGCCTGACGTCCCTGCTGCAGTTCGTGCAGAACCAGCCGTGGGGCTTCGGGCTCGTGCAGGGCATCGGGTCCGTGCGGGCCGAGGATCCGCTGTGGGTGGCCCTGCTGCGGACTCCGTCCTCGCTCTTCGTCCCGGCCCTCGACCTGCCGGTCTGGGGCGCCCTGCTGCAGATCCTCATCGTGTTCGGGTTCGCCGAGATCTGCCTGGGCTGGTGGCGCACGCTCGGCATCGCGTACGTCGCCACACTGGCCGGCACGCTGTACGCGCGCGTGGGTATCGCCCTCGGTCCGCACCATCCGCTGGGGCTGCCCGCGGCGAACGCCCGGGTCGTCGACACCGGTCCGTCCGCGGCGGTGATCGGGCTCGCCCTCTTCCTGTGCTGGCGCTACCGCGCGCACATCACGTCGGGGGCGGTGATCGCGGCGATGACCGCGGAGCTCGTGGTGAAGGACAACCTGGCGGGCAAGGAGCACATCGCCGCGATCGGCGCGGTCCTGACGCTGTGCGGGCTGTCGGCGCTGCGTTCAGGGACGGCGGCCGGGCAGCCGGGCCGGCTGCGGATCGGGTTTGCCGCCGATCCAGTCCTGCAGTCTGCGGCTCGGAGCGGTCCAACGACGGTCGTGGCGGTACGCCCGCAGCCCGGCCCTGGCCCGGGTGTGCGGCCGCCGGCGGTAGAACCGCCTCGCCCATGGCGAGCCTGGTCGGGCCAGGCGGACGGCGCCGACCAGAGCGACCACCGGGACGATCACCCCGAAGATCGCGGTGCGGGCCTTGCCCTTGCTCAGGGCCAGCAGAGAGAGAAGGAAGTTCACACCCACGGTCACGATGACGGTGCCGCGGTCCTGCAGCTCGTCCTGGGAGAGGTTGTCGACACCGAACGGCACGAAGCCGGCGAGGACCAGGGCGACCAAGGCCGCGGTGACCACGACGACCTCGACGCTCTGACGACCCTGCTCGGTCCAGTAGACGTCCGCCAGGTGGAGGATCAGCGCGAACTCGTCCAGGACGAGGCCCGCGCCCACGCCGAAGACGACCGCGAAGAGGCCGGAGCCCGGCCCCTGGCGGCTGGCCACGGCACCGAAGCCGCCGACGACGGTCAGCACGACACCGGGCACGACATGGTGGATGTGCAGCCCACCCGCCTCGACGTTGCCGAACGGTCCCTTGCCGGCGCGGATGAGGCGGGTGACGGTGCGGGTGATCACGAAGGTCAGCACAAAGGCGCTCAGCGCCAGCAGCAGGGGTAGTTTGCCCGGCTCAAGGATGTTGCGCTGCAGCCAGTGGCCCATGGGTGCAGTGTGCCCGCGGGCCCGCACCGCCGCCTGCTTGCGCGAGGCCGGGGGGTGACGCCTACTCTGCGCCGGTGCTCAAGATCCCGCCGCTCCACGGCCTCCGCTTCGCCTTCGGTACTCTCACCGTCCTGCCCGTCCGGGTGACGCGCTGGGACCGGGACGCCGCACGCGGCGGAATGGTGTGGGCGTCCCTCGTCGGACTCGTGGTCGGCGCGCTCGCCGGGCTGCTCGGCGCTGTGCTGGCCGTCGCGGGGGCCGGTTCGCTGCTCGCCGCCGTCTCCGCCGCCGCCGTACCGGCCGTGCTCACCCGGGGACTCCATCTGGACGGGCTCGCCGACACCGCCGACGGACTGGGCAGCGGGAAGCCCGCCGAGGAGGCGCAGCGGATCATGAAGCAGTCGGACATCGGACCGTTCGGTGTGGTCACGCTGGTCTTCGCCCTGCTGGCCCAGGTGGCGGCCCTCGCCGACGCGTACAGCGGCTCCTGGGCGCGGGGGGCGCTGGCCGCCGTCGTCTCGGCGACCGCCGCCCGGCTGGCGCTCACGCTGGCCGCGCGCCGCGGGATACCAGCGGCGCGGCCGGAAGGCCTGGGCGCCGCGGTCGCGGGAGTGGTCCCGGCCGGCGGCGCGCTGGCGATGGCCCTCGCCGTCACCGCCGCGGCGGCCGCCGGGGGTGCGCTGTGGGGGGCGGGCGGCGCCGTCCGTACGGCGGCCGCCGTGCTCCTTGCCGTGGCCGCCTCGGAGTTGCTGCTGCGGCACTGCGTCCGTCGCTTCGGCGGCGTGACGGGCGATGTGTTCGGCGGGCTCGCGGAGACCGCGGCGACGACCGCGCTGGTGGTGCTGGCCCTGGGGTGACCTCCCCCGCCCGCCCCGCGGAGCCGCCGCCCGCGGAGCCGGCCTCGGGGGCCTCCGCGCGGACGGTGCGGCGAGGAGCGCGTCGGCTCCCGCGGCCCTGAGGGCCCGGTCCACGCGGTGCCCAGCGCCGTGGTTCAGCAGGGGCGCCGCCATGCCCCCAATGCGTACTTCTTCAGCATCGAACTCAGCCTCAGCCGCCGGGATTCGGCGCAGAAACGCCTGGTGGGCAGTTCGTACTCGACGTGGAAGACGGCCTTGCCGGCGGCGGTGAACGGTTCCAGCCGTCCGCACTCGCCGTACTGGGCGCACTGCTCGTTGACCGCGAAGTCGAAGTCGCGTACCAGCCGGGGGATCTGGTCGAGGTCGTTCTTCAGGCCGACGGCCATCCCCCGCTCGTGGGCCAGCCTGGCCACGAGGCGGTTGTAGCGGAGCTGGTCGGAGGCCTTGAGGGGGAATCCGGTGTGGTTGCGGTAGCCGTCCATGTTGTCGGGCTCCACCGCGTCGAAGCCCTTCCTGCGGCACATGTCGAAGCGGTTCGCCATGAGAGGTTCAAGGACGTCGGTGCGGCGGATGTCGAACCAGCGCTCGCCCTTCCAGCCGTTGCCCTTGCCGAGCACGGATTTCGGGAACTTCTTGGCGTCCGGACGGAAGCCCTCCCAGGCACCGGTCGACACATAGCAGACGACCTTGCGGCCCTCGCGGTGCAGCGCGGTGACGGTCGCCCTCGAGTGGTCGAAGCCGTCGATGTCGTAGACCGGTACGTCGACGGAGGTGTCGAGGCGCCCGCTGAGCTGCCACTGCCAGGCGACCCCGGGGCGCGGCTGCCAGCGGGCCCTGCCCGGCTCACTGTCCTCGGTGACGGTGGTGCATCCGGCGAGCAGCAGGAGCAGGGCGACGAGCGGGTTCGGACGCTTCACGGGGCGGGCTCTCCAGGGCGTGCGGCAACGTACCCCCAAGATGATCGCCGACGTCCCGGGCCCCGAGGCGCAGAACGCTCCGCGGACGCGTGGCCTGACCGGGCGTTCCGCGCCGCGCACACGGCCGCGCGCCTCGCCGGACACGAGGGTGCGGCCCGTACCGCGAGGAGCGCGTGCCGGATGTTGCGGGTGCGCCACCGAGAGATGAACACCGGGGGGAATGAGCGAACGCCGCCCCCGAGCGTAGGCTCATGCCGGGTGTCCCTGCCCTGGTGAAGACCGAACGAATCGAGCGATCCGGGCCGGGGCCCGGGCCGGTCGACCCCATCCGTTCGGCCGAAACTCAATCGGAAGCGAGATTTCACCACCGTGACTGCTCTCACTCTCAGCACCGCCGCGGCGGCCGGCCAGCGGGCCGACGCGATCGTGGTCGGTGTCGCGAAGGGCGCGGAGGGCCCGGTCGTCGCACCGGGCGCCGAGGCCGTGGACCAGGCGTACGACGGCAAGCTCGCCGCCATACTGGAGACCCTGGGCGCCACGGGCGCCGAGGGCGAGGTGACGAAGCTGCCCGCGCCCTCCGGCTTCAAGGCGCCCGTCGTGGTGGCGGTGGGCCTCGGTGCCGACTCCGAAGACCCGGAGAACGCCGACGGCAAGGAGGCGTCCTTCGCCGCCGAGTCGCTGCGCCGCGCCGCCGGCTCCGCCACCCGTGCGCTCGCCGGTTCCAAGAAGGCCGTCTTCGCGCTGCCGATGACGGACGCCGACGCCGCCGCCGCCATCGGCGAGGGCGCTCTGCTCGGCGCGTACTCGTTCGACACGTACAAGGACAACGGCAAGAACGGGAAGAACGGCAAGGCCCCGCTCGGCGAGGTCGCCCTGCTCGGTGCCAAGCCCCGCGACAAGGCGTACAAGGCGGCCGTCGAGCGCGCCGTGGCCGTCGCCGAGGAGCTCAACCGCGCCCGCGACCTGATCAACACCCCGCCGAACGACCTGACCCCGGCCGCCTTCGCCGCCATCGCGCAGACCGCGGCCAAGGAGCACGGCCTCAAGGTGCAGGTGCTGGACGAAAAGGCACTGGCCAAGGGCGGATACGGCGGCATCCTCGGCGTCGGCGTGGGCTCGGCCTCCCCGCCGCGCCTGGTGAAGCTTTCGTACACGCATGCAAAGGCCGACAAGCACCTGGCCCTGGTCGGCAAGGGCATCACCTACGACTCGGGCGGCATCTCGCTCAAGCCGGCCGGCCACAACGAGACCATGAAGTGCGACATGAGCGGCGCCGCGGCGGTCTTCGCCACGGTCGTGGCCGCCGCCCGCCTGGGCCTCGAGGTCAACGTGACCGGCTGGCTCGCCCTCGCGGAGAACATGCCGTCCGGCTCGGCCACCCGCCCGGGTGACGTGCTGCGCATGTACAGCGGCAAGACCGTCGAGGTCCTCAACACGGACGCCGAGGGCCGGCTGGTCCTCGCCGACGCGCTGTGGGCGGCCTCCCAGGAGCAGCCCGACGCGATCGTGGACGTGGCGACCCTGACCGGCGCGATGGTGCTGGCGCTCGGCAGCCGCACCTTCGGGATCATGTCGAACGACGACGCGTTCCGCGCCGCGGTCCACGCGGTCGCCGAGGAGGTCGGCGAGGAGTCCTGGCCGATGCCGCTGCCGGAGCACCTGCGCAAGGGCATGGACTCCCCGACGGCCGACATCGCCAACATGGGCGAGCGGATGGGCGGCGGCCTGGTCGCCGGCCTGTTCCTGAAGGAGTTCATCGGCGACGGCATCGTCTGGGCGCACCTCGACATCGCCGGTCCGGCCTTCAACGAGCAGGGTCCCTTCGGCTACACCCCCAAGGGCGGCACCGGCTCGGCGGTGCGCACGCTGGTCCGGCTCGCGGAAGTGGCGGCTGCGGGCGATCTGGGCTGAACCGACCCGCGCATGAGGGCGGCCCGGGCTCCTGCCGAGCCCGGGCCGCCCTCATGGACGTACCGGCGTTACGCCCTCGACGAAATCCCTTCGGGCCGCGCCGCCGCGCCCTCCCGACGTGACGGATCAGACGCCCCACACCCGGGCCCGCCGCTTCCCGTACCGCCGACAAGTGCGAAGATGGGGCACGGCAGGACAGGGCCCCACCGAAGGGCCGAAGCTCAAGCGGCCGGACACCAGCCGCCTGCCGGTCATCGGAGACCGGCGTACGGCGCACATGCATGGAGGACGTGACGTGGCGAACGACGCCAGCACCGTTTTCGACCTAGTGATCCTCGGCGGTGGTAGCGGTGGTTACGCCGCGGCCCTGCGCGGGGCGCAGCTGGGCCTGGACGTCGCCCTGATCGAGAAGGACAAGGTCGGCGGCACCTGCCTGCACAAGGGTTGCATCCCCACCAAGGCTCTGCTCCACGCGGGCGAGATCGCCGACCAGGCCCGCGAGAGCGAGCAGTTCGGTGTCAAGTCCACCTTCGAGGGCATCGACGTCCCGGCCGTCCACAAGTACAAGGACGAGGTCATCTCGGGCCTGTACAAGGGTCTGCAGGGCCTGATCGCCTCGCGCAAGGTGACCTACATCGAGGGTGAGGGCCGGCTGTCCTCCCCCACCTCCGTCGACGTCAACGGTCAGCGGATCCAGGGCCGTCACGTCCTCCTGGCGACCGGTTCCGTGCCGAAGTCGCTGCCGGGCCTCCAGATCGACGGCAACCGCATCATCTCCTCGGACCACGCCCTCGTCCTGGACCGCGTGCCCCAGTCCGCGATCATCCTGGGCGGCGGCGTCATCGGCGTCGAGTTCGCCTCCGCGTGGAAGTCGTTCGGTTCCGACGTCACCGTCATCGAGGGCCTCAAGCACCTCGTCCCGGTCGAGGACGAGAACTCCTCCAAGCTTCTCGAGCGCGCCTTCCGCAAGCGCGGCATCAAGTTCAACCTGGGCACCTTCTTCCAGAAGGCCGAGTACACCCAGAACGGTGTCAAGGTCACCCTCGCCGACGGCAAGGAGTTCGAGGCCGAGGTCCTCCTCGTCGCCGTCGGCCGCGGCCCGGTCTCCCAGGGCCTCGGCTACGAGGAGGCCGGGGTCGCCATGGACCGCGGCTACGTCCTCGTCGACGAGTACATGCGGACGAACGTTCCGACCATCTCCGCCGTCGGCGACCTGGTCCCCACGCTCCAGCTCGCGCACGTCGGCTTCGCCGAGGGCATCCTGGTGGCGGAGCGTCTGGCCGGCCTGAAGACCGTCCCGATCGACTACGACGGCGTGCCGCGGGTGACGTACTGCCACCCCGAGGTCGCCTCCGTCGGCATCACCGAGGCCAAGGCCAAGGAGATCTACGGCGCGGACAAGGTCGTCTCCATCAAGTTCCCCCTCGGTGGCAACGGCAAGAGCCGGATCCTGAAGACCGCGGGCGAGATCAAGCTCGTCCAGGTCAAGGACGGTGCCGTGGTCGGCGTCCACATGGTCGGCGACCGCATGGGCGAGCAGGTGGGCGAGGCCCAGCTGATCTACAACTGGGAGGCTCTGCCGTCCGAGGTGGCCCAGCTGATCCACGCCCACCCGACGCAGAACGAGGCGCTCGGCGAGGCCCACCTGGCCCTGGCCGGCAAGCCTCTCCACATGCACGACTGACCCTCGGTCGACGAACGCGACGACACAGACTTCCGCACTTCCGTAAGGAGCAACCGAAACCATGCCGGTTTCCGTAACCCTTCCGGCGCTCGGCGAGAGCGTCACCGAGGGCACCGTCACCCGCTGGCTGAAGGCCGAGGGCGAACGTGTCGAGGCCGACGAGCCGCTGCTCGAGGTCTCGACCGACAAGGTCGACACCGAGATCCCCGCGCCGGCCTCCGGCGTGCTCACCTCCATCAAGGTCGCCGAGGACGAGACCGTCGAGGTCGGCGCCGAGCTGGCCGTCATCGACGACGGCACGGGCGCGCCCGCCGCCGCCCCGGCTCCGGCCGCCGCAGAGGCTCCCGCCCCGGCCCCCGAGCCCGCGCCCGTCGCTGCCGCGCCGGCTCCGGCCGCCCCGGCCCCCGCCGCCGCTCCGGCCGCCCCGGCCGGTGCCGCCCAGGGCACCGACGTGGTCCTGCCCGCGCTCGGCGAGTCGGTCACCGAGGGCACCGTCACCCGCTGGCTGAAGGCGGTCGGCGACTCCGTCGACGCCGACGAGCCGCTGCTCGAGGTCTCCACAGACAAGGTCGACACCGAGATCCCGGCGCCCGCCTCCGGCGTGCTCCTGGAGATCGTCGTCGGCGAGGACGAGACCGCCGAGGTCGGCGCCAAGCTGGCCGTCATCGGCGCGCCGGGTGCCGCTCCGGCGGCCGCCCCGGCCCCTGTCGCCCCCGCCCCGGCCCCCGCTCCGGCGGCCCCGCCGGCTCCGGCGCCCGCCGCCGCCCCGGCCCCCGCCGCGGCCGCCCCGGCTCCGGCCCGGCCCGCCGCGCCGGCTCCCGCCCCCGCCCCGGTCACCCCGGCGCCGGCCGCTCCGGCCGCCGCCCAGCCGACCGACGAGGGCGCGTACGTCACCCCTCTGGTGCGCAAGCTCGCCGCCGAGAACGGTGTCGACCTGTCCACCGTCAAGGGCACCGGCGTCGGCGGCCGTATCCGCAAGCAGGACGTCCTCGCCGCCGCCGAGGCCGCGAAGGCCGCCCCGGCTCCGGGCGCCCCCGCTCCGGCCGCGAAGAAGGCCCCCGTCCTGGAGGTCTCCCCGCTGCGCGGCCAGACCGTGAAGATGCCGCGGATCCGCAAGGTCATCGGCGACAACATGGTCAAGGCCCTGCACGAGCAGGCCCAGCTGTCCTCGGTGGTCGAGGTCGACGTGACCCGCCTGATGCGCCTGCGCGCCCAGGCCAAGGACGCGTTCGCGGCCCGCGAGGGCGTCAAGCTCTCCCCGATGCCGTTCTTCGTGAAGGCGGCGGCCCAGGCGCTGAAGGCCCACCCGGTCATCAACGCCAAGATCAACGAGGCCGAGGGCACCATCACCTACTTCGACACCGAGAACATCGGTATCGCGGTGGACTCCGAGAAGGGCCTGATGACCCCGGTCATCAAGCACGCCGGTGACCTCAACATCGCGGGTATCGCCAAGGCCACCGCCGACCTGGCGGGCAAGGTGCGGGCCAGCAAGATCACTCCGGACGAGCTGTCCGGTGCGACCTTCACCATCAGCAACACCGGTTCGCGCGGCGCGCTGTTCGACACGATCATCGTGCCCCCGGGCCAGGTCGCGATCCTCGGTATCGGCGCCACGGTCAAGCGCCCGGCCGTCATCGAGACGGAGGAGGGCACGGTCATCGGCGTTCGCGACATGACGTACCTGACGCTCTCCTACGACCACCGTCTGGTGGACGGCGCCGACGCGGCCCGCTACCTGACCGCGGTCAAGGCGATCCTCGAGGCGGGCGAGTTCGAGGTCGAGCTCGGCCTCTGAGCCACCGAGAGGTGACCGACCACAGCGGCGCCCCCGTCCGGAGTTCTCCGGGCGGGGGCGCCGTGTTTGTTTCCGGGCCGGGCGTGTAAGCCTCGTCTCACCTGCACGAAAGCGCCGCCGTGTGCCTCTTCGGCACGGGGATACGGCCTTATTGTCTAAACGTCAAAGCCCTGGGTCCCGCCCGTCGCCCTACCACCGTCCCCCACGAGGCCCTTCGGACCGAAGCATCGGATCCGAGCCATCGCCTAAGGAGCCCTCATGACCGCGCCCGTCGTCCACTCGCTGCGCGAACAGATCCGCGAGCACATCGTGGAGGGCATCGTCAGCGGGCGCTGGAAGCCGGGCGAGCGGATCGTGGAGCGGCGGATCGCCACGGAGCTGGAGGTCAGCCAGACACCGGTCCGTGAGGCGCTGCGGGAGCTGGAGTCACTGCGGCTGATCGAGTCGGCGCCCAACAAGGGGGTCCGGGTCAGGAATCTGACCGCGGCCGACCTGGAGGAGTCCTACCCCGTACGAGCCGGTCTCGAGGCCATCGCGGCGGAGCTGGCGGCGGAGCGGCTGGCACAGGACTGCTCAGCCCTCGAACCGCATGTCACCGCGCTGTACGAGGCGGACCGCAAGTCGGACGGTACGGCGCAGGTGCGGCACACGGTGGCCTTCCACCGGGAGCTGGTGCGGGCGGCCGGCAACTCGGTGCTGCTGCACACCTGGGAGGGGCTTGGCATCGAGGTCTTCACGGCGCTGTCGATCCGGTGGCTGGGGACGGTGCAGCAGTCCTACGCGGAGGAGCACGAGGAGCTGGTGGCCGCGTTCCGCCGCCGGGATCCACGCATCGCGGACATAGTGAAGGCCCATGTGCTGGGCTGCGCCCCGCGGGCCTGAGGTCCGAAACGCCGGTGAGCGCTCCGGCAGCAGAGCGGGTCCACGCTCAGACGCGGCCGTCACCTGCGAAAACCCCTGGATTCAGCGGCACCCGGTGTCTCCTCGGGAGGCACCCCGTGCCGACTTTCTCGTGATCGAGAGGTTTTGACCCTCAAACCTTTGATCGATCATCGATCAGGGAGTTACAGTCGCCGTCGGGCCTCTACCGAAGCCCTCGCCCTGTCCTGCCAAAGACCAAGGGCACCCCGAACCCTTACCGATGAGGGAACCCCCTTCGACTGAGGAAGGCGGCGTAATGACCGACCCCAACGCCATCCAGCCGAGCGAGCTCGATCAGCTCCCGGACCGCGACCCGGAGGAGACCGCCGAATGGCAGGCCTCCCTGGACGCCGTCGCCAAGGCGGCCGGGCCGCACCGTGCCGCGTACCTGATGCGGCGCACCCTGGAACGTGCCGAGGGCGCCGGCGTCGCGCTGCCCAAGCTCCTCGAGACGGACTACGTCAACACCATCCCGACCGCCGCCGAGCCCACCGTGGCCGGTGACGAGGCGATGGAGGCCCGGATCACCGCGTGGAACCGCTGGAACGCGGCCGCGATGGTGACCCGCGGCAGCAAGTACGGCGTGGGCGGCCACATCGCCACCTTCGCCTCCGCGGCCTGGCTCTACGAGACCGGCTTCAACCACTTCTTCAAGGGCAAGGAAAGCGACGGCTCCGGCGACCAGCTGTACGTCCAGGGCCACGCCTCCCCCGGTATCTACGCCCGCGCCTTCCTCGACGGCCGCCTCACCGAGGCCCACCTGGACAACTTCCGCCAGGAGGCCGGTGGCAACGGTCTGCCGTCCTACCCGCACCCGCGCCGCCTGCCCTGGCTGTGGGAGTTCCCCACGGTCTCCATGGGCCTCGGTCCGCTCTCGGCCATCTACCAGGCGCGCTTCAACCGCTACCTCACCAACCGCGGCATCAAGGACGTCTCGTCCTCGCACGTGTGGGCGTTCCTCGGTGACGGCGAGATGGACGAGCCCGAGGCGACGGCGGCCCTCGCGCTGGCCGCCCGTGAGGAGCTGGACAACCTCACCTTCGTCATCAACTGCAACCTGCAGCGCCTCGACGGCCCGGTCCGCGCCAACTTCAAGATCGTGCAGGAGCTGGAGGCCCAGTTCCGCGGTGCCGGCTGGAACGTGATCAAGACCCTGTGGGGCACGGCCTGGGACGAGCTGTTCGCGCTCGACACCACCGGCGCGCTCGTACGCCGGCTGCGTGAGGTCCCGGACGCGCAGGTGCAGACGTACCAGACGCGCGACGTCGCCTACATCCGCGAGGACTTCTTCGGCAAGGACCCGGCGCTCGTCGAGATGGCGAAGCTGCTGAGCGACGACAAGATCCTCGAGTGCTTCCACCTCTCCCGCGGCGGCCACGAGGCCCGCAAGGTCTACGCCGCCTACAAGGCCGCCCTGGAGCACAAGGGCGGGCCGACGGTCATCCTGGCCCAGACGGTCAAGGGCTTCACGCTCGGCCAGGGCTTCGCGTCGAAGAACGCCAACCACCAGATGAAGAAGCTGACGGTGGACGAGTTCAGGACGATGCGCGACCTGCTCGAACTGCCCATCCCGGACAGCCGGTTCGCCGACGGCCAGGTCCCCTACGGCCACCCCGGCGCCGACTCCCCCGAGGTCCGCTACCTCCAGGAGCGCCGTGCCGCCCTCGGCGGTCCGGCCCCGGCGCGCCGCGTCCACCCGCTCGCGCCGCTGCCCACGCCCGCCGACAAGGCCTTCGCCGCCTTCGACAAGGGCTCCGGCTCGCAGAACCTGGCGACTACCATGGCCTTCGTCCGCCTGGTCAAGGACCTGGTCCGCGACAAGGAGACGGGCCGGCGCTGGGTGCCGATCGTCCCGGACGAGGCGCGCACCTTCGGTATGGAGTCGCTCTTCCCGTCCCTCGGCATCTACTCGCCGAAGGGCCAGACGTACGAGCCGGTCGACCGCGACCAGCTGATGTACTACAAGGAGGCCAAGAACGGCCAGATCCTCAACGAGGGGATCACCGAGGCCGGTTCGATGGCCGACTTCATCGCCGCTTCGACGTCGTACGCGACGCACGGCGAGGCGATGATCCCGTTCTACATCTTCTACTCGATGTTCGGCTGGCAGCGCACGGCCGACCAGATGTGGCAGCTCGGCGACCAGCTGGGCCGCGGCTTCCTGGTCGGCGCCACTGCGGGCCGCACCACGCTGACCGGTGAGGGCCTGCAGCACGCCGACGGCCACTCCCCCGTCATCGCCGCGACCAACCCGGCCGCGCTGAGCTACGACCCGGCGTTCGCGTACGAGATCGCGGTCATCGTGAAGGACGGTCTGCGCCGTATGTACGGCCAGGCGGCCCCAGGTGAGGACCAGAACGTCTTCTACTACCTGACCGTCTACAACGAGCCGCTGCCGCAGCCCGTGAAGCCGTCGGTCACCGGCATCGACGAGGGCATCGTCAAGGGCCTGTACCGCTTCAACACGGCGGAGTCGGCGGGGCTTTCCCCGGCGGCGAACGCCCCGCGCATCCAGCTGCTGGGCTCCGGCACGGCGATCCACTGGGCGCTCGAGGCGCAGAAGCTGCTCGCCGAGGAGTGGGGCGTCGCCGCGGACGTGTGGTCGGCGACCTCGTGGGGCGAGCTGCGGCGCGATGCCATGGAGGCGGACGCGGCACTGCTGCGGGGCGAGGAGCGCATTCCGTATCTGCGTCGGGCCCTGCAGGGCGCCGAGGGCCCGGTGCTCGCGGTCTCCGACTACATGCGCCAGGTCCCGGACCAGATCGCACAGTGGGTCGAGCAGGACTACTCCTCGCTGGGCGCCGACGGCTTCGGCCTCTCCGACACCCGTGCGGCGGCCCGCCGCCACTTCGGCGTGGACGCCCCGTCCATCGTCGTCGCGGCCCTGGCCCAGCTCGCGCGGCGCGGTGAGGTCAAGGCCACGGCCGTGAAGGAGGCCCGGGAGCGCTACGGCCTCTGACGCCCTGACCCGTGTGCCCCGCCCCGGCCGCCCCGCCGGAGCGGGGCACATTTGTACGCATGCGGTGAGGGGGCGGCCGGTCGATTGCCGGGGCGGTGCCCCTGTGAATGAATGGGCGGCCGTAGGCGACCCCTGCGTCCCATTCCCTCGCGGCAGTCCCGGAGCCGACCATGAAGATCTTCAACCGTCCCTCCGCACCCACCTGGGCCGATCTGTCGACCACCGACGTCCCTGGCGCCAGGGATTTCTACGGCCGGCTGTTCGGCTGGACCGGCGCCGACATGCCCGACCCGGAGGCGGGCGGGTACGGGATGTTCCTCCTGGACGGTGCGTACGCCGCGGGGTACGGCCCCTGTACCGCACAGGGGCAGCCGGTGTCCTGGCTGGTCTACTTCCAGGTGGAGGACGCCGATGCCACCGCGATGGCCGTCACCGGCAACGGAGGCGCGGTGGTCGCCCCGCCCATGGACGTCTTCGACGCGGGTCGGCTCGCCGTCTTCAGCGACCCCGAGGGCGCGGTGTTCGGCGTCTGGCAGCCCCGCGAGCACCGCGGCTTCGGTGTGGTGGGCCGGCCGAACAGCGTGTGCTGGTTCGAGTTGATGGCCAGGGAGCCGGAGAAGGCCAAGGACTTCTACCGCGCTGTCCTCGGCTGGGACGGCGAGACCCACCCCTTCGGCCCGTCCGAGTACACCGAGTGGGAGCTCGGCGGCGAGACGTTCGGCGGCATGAAGCGCATGAACGAGGACTTCCCGTCGGAGCTTCCGGCGCACTGGACGATGTACGTGGCGGTCGAGGACTGCGATGCCGCCGCGGCGCGGGTCACCGAACTGGGCGGCTCCGTGCGCGTCCAGCCCACCACGATCCCGCCGGGCCGCTTCGCGGTCGTCTCGGACCCGCAGGGCGGCCACCTGTCGCTGATCACGCGGTCCGAGGCGCGGTAGCGGCAGGCGCGGGCTCCGCCGGAACGGGCGGGCCGACAGCGGTGTCCTGTCAGTGCCGCCCGGCATCATGAACGCATGCGTGCCGCTCGTCTCATCAAAATGGTGCTGCTGCTCCAGTCCCGGTCCTCCATGACCGCCGCCGAACTGGCCCGTGAGCTGGAGGTGTCCGAGCGGACGGTCACCAGGGATGCCCAGGCACTGTCCGAGGCGGGCATCCCGGTGTACGCGGACCGGGGGCGAAGCGGTGGCTACCGGCTCGTCGGCGGCTATCGCACCCGGCTGACGGGGCTCGCCCGCGGTGAGGCCGAAGCGCTGTTCCTCAGCGGGGTTCCGGGAGCGCTGCGCGAGATGGGGCTCGAGGACGCGGCCGGTGCGGCCCGGCTCAAGGTGTCCGCGGCCCTGCTGCCCTCCCTGCGCGACGCCTCCCGCACGGCGGCGCAGCGGTTTCATCTGGACGCGCCCGCCTGGTTCACCGAGCCCACCACTCCGCCGCTGCTGCCGGCGGTCGCGGACGCGGTGTGGGACGACCGCCGGATCACCGTGCGCTACCGGCGCGGCCAGGACGAGGTGGAGCGGAAGCTGGAGCCGTACGGGCTCGTCCTCAAGGCGGGGGTCTGGTACCTGTGCGCGCGCGAGGCACGGCAGGGGTCGTTCCGGGTGTACCGCATCGACCGCGTCACGGCCGTGGCTCTCGGCGAGGAACGGTTCGGGCGCGACGAGGAGTTCGATCTGCCCGCCTTCTGGGCGGAGCAGGCGGAGCAGTTCGCGCGGTCCATCCTGCGGGCCGAGGTCCTGGTGCGGCTGTCCGAGGCCGGCGTACGCACACTGCCCTACGCCGTCGATCCCGCCGCGGCCCGCCGGGCGCTCACGGCCGCGGGCGCCCCGGACGAGCGGGGCTGGGTGACGGTGTGCCTGCCGGTGGAGTCCGAGGAGGTGGCGTACGCGCAACTGACCGCGCTGGGGCCGGAGGTCGAGGTGCTGTCGCCCGAGGGGCTGCGCGCGCGTTTCGCCGAGGACGCGATACGTCTCGCGGCGCTCTACGCCCGATAACGATCCGCCGCACTCCACGTGCGTCGCACCCGGCGAGGGCCGATGCTGGTCCAGTGATGGACGAGACGGAGTTCTGGGAGCTGGTGGACGCGAGTCGTGCGGCCGCCGAGGGCGACCCCGACGAGCAGGCCGATCAGCTCGTGGAGCGGCTGGTGCGGCTGGATCCCGACGCGGTCCTGGACTTCGCCCGGCACTTCGAGTCCCGCTACAACCGCGCCTACCGCTGGGACCTGTGGGGCGCCGCCTGGGTGCTGCTCGACGGCGCGAGCGACGACGCGTTCGACTTCTTCCGGTGCTGGCTGATCGGCCAGGGCCGGGAGGTCTACGAGGGAGCCCTGCACGACCCCGACACACTCGCCGACCTCCTGGTGGACTTCGACGAGGAGGTCGACGGCGACGGTGAGGAGCTCGGCTACGCGGCGGACGAGGCGTACGAGCAGCTCACCGGAACCGTGGCACCCGACCTGGGCATAGCGCCCGCCGCCTCCGAGCCCGAGGGCAGCTCGTTCGACCTGGAGAACGAGACCCTGCTCGCCGACCGCTATCCCGCGCTGTGGGACCGCTTCAAGGGCTGAGGCGCGCGCCGCGCCGCCGCTCGTGCCACGCGCCGGCGGCCGGGATCGCACGGCGGCGGACCGCTCGGGGAGAGGCGTCACCGCCTTCCCTGCAGATGCGCCGCCTTCTCCCTGATCGACGGGAGCAGGGCACTGAGCGCCGCGCCCGGGCAACTCGTCATGTAGCCGTCGTTGTGGCCCGCGAGGGCGGGCAGCAGGGCGCCGGTGCCCGCCTTGTAGCGGCTGAGGCCGTTGCTGGAGATGAGCCGGACCTTGCTGCGCGGGTCGATGTTGGCGAGGCCCAGCTTCCAGGCGGCGAGGGCGGCGATCGCGTCGGTCATCGCCTTGGGCACGGGCACACCCGCGGTGAAGGTGCCGACGGCGGCGATGCCGGCGGTGCGGTGGTTGAAGCCCTGGGTGTGGGCGCCGGTGACGGGACGGTCGACGCCGCCCGCGCGGCCCTCGTAGATGTGGCCGCAGCGGTCGACGAGGAAGTTGTAGCCGATGTCGTCCCAGTGGCGGTTGCCGGTCTGGCCCGAGTAGAGGTAGCGGATGATGCGCGGGGTGTTGGCGCAGTTATAGCCGTTCGGCGAGTCGGTGTGGTGCACGAAGACGGCGATGACCTTGTCGTCGTAGCGCGGCGGCGGCTGGCCGTCGGTGCTGACGTCCGCCCACACCGATCTCGGCACGATGCGCGGCTTGGGCGCCAGGTGCAGGACGACGGTGGACTTGACCTCGACCGGCCGCGGGGCGGGTGCCACCGCCGGCCGCTCCACCCCGGAGGCGCACAGCACCAGTGCGAGGACGGCGGCGACACCGGGCACACAGCCGAGCAGCGGAAGTGCGACACCACGCAATTTCGTCGCACGCCCCATGAGCGGACGTGCCGCACCACGTACCCGCGCCGCACGCCCCACCAGCGGACGCGCCACACCACGCATCCGCGCCGCACGCCCCACCAGCGGACGCGCCACACCACGCATCCGCGCCGCACGCCCCACCAGCGGACGCGCCACACCACGTACCCGCGCCGCAGGCCCGTTCTGCGGCTCCCGGGTTCTTCGCAAGACAGGCATGGAGTCACTTTCCGTCACCTCCGTCCACTCCGCGATGTGTGGTGTGCCACCTGGTGGAACCATCGTCCGGGTCCGCGACGTTTTTACTGTTCGACGCGTGGATGGCCGGTGTGCGGGCATCCCCACGAGTGACTGATCACTGTGCTTCCACGGCGCGTACTAAGGGGTCCGAGAGAAAGGCGGCTCTGTGGACCTGCTCGACATCCTGATCATCCTGGTGATCCTGGCCTATGCGGCGTCCGGCTACCGGCGCGGTCTGGTGGCCGGCTGTGTCTCCCTGGCCGGCTTCGTCGGCGGTGCCGTGATCGGCGTGTGGATCCTGCCGTGGGTGATGAACCTGGTGACGCGAGGCACCTCCGCCGCGACGGTGACCGCGGTGTTCACGGTGCTGCTCCCGGCGGCGGTGGGTCACGAGCTGGCGGGACGTCTCGCGCTCAAGCTGCGGCGCGAGCTGGACCGCGGGCCCCTGCGGGTGGCCGACGGGATCGGTGGGGCGGCGGCCAACACGGTGGCCGTGCTGATCGTGGCATGGGTGGCCGCGAGCGTCCTCGGCGCCTCCTCGTCACCGCTGGTCACCGGGGCGATACGCGACTCCAGACTGCTGGGCGCCGTGCAGAGCGCGATGCCGGACACCACCCCCACCTGGTTCTCCCGCGCCACGTCCACGCTCACCCAGGCGGGTTTTCCGCAGGTCTTCAACCCGTTCGAGAACGAGCCCACGGCCGGCGTCGCCGAGCCGTCCGGGGACAGCGTCACGGCGAGCGCGACGAACGCGGCCAAGCTCAGCACGGTGAAGATCGAGGGCGCCTCGGGCACCGAGGGCCGTGAGGGCAGCGGTTTCGTGTACGCGGCACGGCACGTGATGACGAACGCCCATGTGGTGGCGGGCATCGACCACCCGTCCGTCCGGATCGGCGGTGTCGGCCCGTCGTACGCGGCGCGCGTAGTGTTCTTCGACCCCGACCGGGACGTGGCCGTCCTCTATGTACCGGATCTGCACGCACCGGTCCTGCGCTTCGACGACGGCGCGAAGCGCGGCGACGCGGCCGTCGTCGCGGGTTACCCGCAGGACGGCGACCTGACGCTGCGGGCAGCCACGGTCGCGAACCGGATCCAGGCCACGGGCCAGAACATCTACAGCACCGCCACCGTGACCCGGGAGATCTACTCGATCCGCTCGACGGTCCTGCCGGGCAACTCCGGCGGCCCGCTGCTGACCACCGACGGCCGGGTCTACGGCGTCGTCTTCGCCCGCTCCACCTCGGACCAGGAGACGGGGTACGTGCTGACGGCGGACGAGGTCGCGGGCGACGCCCAGCGTGCCGCGCGGGCCACGGCGGCGGTGGACACGGGCGACCTCATCAGATCGTGAGCCGCGCGGCGCCGGTGCGGGCGCTCACAGGGAGCGCCCCATGAGGATGTCGTCGACATACTCGCCCTCGAGCAGGAACTCCTCGGGCAGGATCCCCTCCACCACGAACCCCTCGGACTCGTAGAGCCCCCGGGCCGGGGTGTTGTGGCCGAGGACCCGTAGCGTGATGCGGCGCGCCCCGCGCCGCCGCGCCTCGTCCTGCACGGCCCGCAGCAGGGCCCGGCCGACCCCCGCGCCGCGTGCCTCGTCGGCGACCGCGAGCCCCTGGATCTGCCGGACGTGGGAGTTGCACTCGAGCGGCGTCGGGTAGCCCAGCCGGATGTAGCCGACGACGGTACCGTCGAGTTCGGCGACCAGATGGTCCCGCGGCCCGAAACGCTTGTTGTAGAAGGGCTCGTACGGCGGCTGCGGGCGCGGCTGCACCGCGTGCAGCGGGGACCAGGTGTCCCGGTCGAGCCGGCCGAGTGTCTCCTCGTCGCCGGGCGTGGCCTGGCGTATGTACGGAACGGGCATGAGGATCACTGTAGGGCCGGGGTACGAGGAGCCGTCCGGTTTTGCGGCCGGGTACCGGGCAGGATGGGCGCATGGAACGTTCCCGAATCGCCGTCGCCGGTGCGTCCGGTCTCATCGGCAGCGCCCTGACGCGATCGCTGGCCGCCGACGGGCACGAGGTGGTGCGTCTGGTGCGCCGCGGGGCCCATGGGGAGAACGAGGTCTGCTGGGATCCCGAAGGGCAGTACGTCGACGCGACGGGGCTTCTCGGGTGCGACGCCGTGGTGAACCTCGCCGGGGCCGGCGTGGGCGACCACCGCTGGACGGACGCGTACAAGAAGACGCTGCGGGACAGCCGGGTGCTCGGCACCGCGGCGCTGGCGGAGGCCGTCGCGTCCCTGCCCGAGCCGCCGCGCGTCTTCGTCAGCGGCAGTGCGATCGGCTACTACGGCGAGACCGGGGACCGGGAGGTGGACGAGAAGGCGCCGCCCGGGGACGGCTTCCTGTCCTCGATGTGCGTGGAGTGGGAGGAGGCCACGGCCCCTGCCCAGGAGGCGGGCGTCCGCACGGTGTTCGCTCGTACGGGACTGGTCGTGGCCCGCGAGGGCGGGGCCTGGGGGCGGCTGTTCCCGCTGTTCAAGGCGGGGCTCGGCGGGCGGATGGGCGACGGTGACCAGTACTGGTCGTTCATCTCGCTGCACGACGAGGTGGCGGCGATCCGTCATCTCATCGACCGTGAGGACCTGTCGGGGCCGTTCAATCTGACGGCACCGCAGCCGCTGACCAACCGTGAGATCACGGCTGCGATGGGGCGCGTGCTGCACCGGCCCACGCTCTTCACGGCACCCGCGTCGGCTCTGCGCGTCGCGCTCGGCGAGATGGCCGGGGACGTGCTCGGCAGTGTCCGGGTGGTGCCCACGCGGCTGCTGGAGTCCGGGTTCTCCTTCGCCTTCCCGGGGATCGAGGACGCGTTGCGGGCGGCGCTCCGGCAGTAGCCGAGAGGCCGGACCGCGGCACGGGACCTTCGCCTTCGACCACATGCGACCGTCGTGCGACCGTGCTCTGGCGATGCTCGACTTCACTTGACCGGTCGCGGACCTACCCTCGACCCGAACTCGGGTATTCCGGACGCCCGTTGGGGGCATGACGTCTCCACCGGCCGCACAACCTCGAGGAGGGGCACGTGTTAGAGCCCGTGTATCAGGCGGACGTCGTCATCGTGGGGGCCGGGGTCGCGGGCCTCGCGGCTGCCCACCGGCTGACCAGTGCAGGAGTGACCACGGCAGTTCTGGAGGCCGCCGCCTTTGTGGGCGGCCGTATGTCGACCGAGAAGGTCGACGGCTTCCGGCTCGACCGGATCGGGCAGCTCCTGTCCACGTCGTATCCCGAACTGCGCCTCACCCCGGGGTTCGACGCACTCGTGCTGCGTCCCTTCGCACCGGGTGTCCTTGTGCACAGCGAGGGGCGTCACCACCGTGCGGGCTCTCCCCTGGCGGGAGGGGGCGCAAGGGGCGCACTCAGCGCTGTGCGTGCGCTCGCCTCTGCTCCTCGCGCGACTTACGCGCCCCGTACGGGGGTTGGCGCGACCGGGGGACGCGTCGTCCGCTCCAGGGCGGCGGGGTCGCGTTCACCGGTGCCCCGGCCGGCCGCTCCGCTCGGCAGCGCCATGGACCAGGCCCGGCTCGGCGCGGCACTCGCGCGCCTCGCCGCCACGCCCGTGGAACGGCTGCTGGCCCGGCCCGAGTTGCCCACCCGCCGAGCGCTGACGAGCCGTGGGCTCCCCGCTCGCACGGTCGACGGATTCCTCCGGCCGCTGCTGGCCGCCTTGTTGTGCGACCCCGAACTGACCACGTCGAGCCGCTGCGCCGATCTCGCGCTGCGCGCCTTCGCGAGCGGCCGGCTGTGTCTGCCGGAGGGCGGGGCGGAGGTCCTGCCCGAACTGCTGGCACGGGCGCTGCCGCCGGGCACGGTGCACACCGGGGTCCATGCCACCTCCGTCTCCACGACCTCGGTGACCACCGCCGATCACGGTGAATTCCGCTGCCGCGCGGTCCTGGTGGCGACCGACGCGCACGCCGCGGCCGGTCTGCTGCCCGGCCTGCGGGTCCCGGACTTCCACCCGGTCACCGTCGTCCACCACACGATGGACGAGCCGCCGCAGACGGGCGCGTCGCTGCTGCTGGACGCGGACCGCGAGGGACCCGTGGCGCACACGGCGGTGGTCAGCACGGTGGACCCGTCCCGGGCGCCCGCGGGGCGCGCCCTGGTCTCCTCCACGGTGCTGGGCCCACCACCGGACGGCGTCGACAGCGCCGTACGGGCGCATCTGGCCCGCCTGTACGGCACCTCGACGACCCGCTGGGAGACGCTCGCCGTCCATCACACGGCGCGGGCCGTCCCGGCGATGCGGCCGCCGCACGACGTGCACCGGCAGGTACGGCTGCTGGCCGGCCTGTACGTGTGCGGCGACCACCGGGACACCAGCACGGTGCAGGGCGCACTCCACTCCGGTCACCGGGCCGCGTCCGCCGTCCTGGCCGACCTGGGCGCCGGACCGATGCACGCCGCCGAACCACTGCCCAAAGCGGCCTGACGCTCACTGGAGCGCGGCAACCCGGTCACGGTAGCCGCGCACCGGCGTCGCGTCCTTGTACGGCTCCAGCCGCCGCTCGAAGTCCCGCACGTACTCGGTGGCCCGTACCGACCGCATCTCCGAGGCCTGCGCGGCCGCCTCGGCCCCCAGCAGGCAGGCCTGGTCCAGCTCGCCGAGGCCGAGCCGCGCCGAGGCGAGCACGACCCGGCAGAACAGGCGGCTGCGGGCGTAGCCGGGCGCCCGCAGCTGCAGCGATCGCTCGGCGTGCTGGACGGCGGCCCGGTACTGCTGCAGGTCCCGGTGGCAGTGCCCGAACTCGTCGGCGAGCTGCGCCTCGTCGAAGAACCGCGCCCAGTGCGGGGCTTCGTCGCCCGGGCGCGCGGCCTCCAGCGCCCGCTCGGCCCGGACCAGCGACGCTGTGCACGCGCGCACCTCGCCGAGCACCCCGTGGCCACGCGCCTCGACGGCGTGCAGCAGCGCCTGGACCGCCGGCGGCGCGGTCGTCCCGACGCCCTGCTGGGCCACCCTGGCGAGCTGCACGGCCTCGCGTCCATGGCCGAGGTAGACGGCCTGCCTGCTCATCGTGATCAGCACATACGCCCCGTAGAGCCGGTCGCCGGCCGCCTGCGCGAGCCGCAGCGCCTGCACGAAGTAGCGCTGGGCGAGACCGTGCGCACCGATGTCGTACGACGTCCAGCCCGCGAGCCGGGTCAGATCGGCGGCCGCCGCGAAGAGGCGGCGGCCCGTCTGCTCGCCGTAGACGCCGCGGAGCATCGGCTCGGCCTCGTGCTCCAGGTAGCGCACGAGCGCCTGGCGGGCGTGGCCGCCGCCGTAGGCGTGGTCGAGGGCGCGGAACAGCTCGCCCACCGACCGCAGCGCGGCGATGTCGCCGCCGCTGACCTTCTGGCCGGGTCCGCGCTCGGACTGGCTGCGCTGCCGGGGTACCGCGGGGCGGCCCTGGGCCGGGATGCGGGGGGCCGCCTCGCCGCGGCCCACCTTGTCGTCGGCCCGGCCGATCAGCCAGTCCCGGCTCGGTACGACGAGTCCGGCCGGGGTGAACGCGATCTTGCGCAGCTCGGCATGGCTTCCCGAGTCCTTGCGCCACAGACCACTGACGATGTCGATGGCCTCCTCAGGGGTGGCGGCGAACTCCAGGCCCGCGTACACCGGGGCGCAGGCGTCGAGTCCGAGGTCTTGCGCCGTGAGCCGGCGTCCGAGCCGCCGGGTGAACACCTCGGCGATGAGCGCGGGCGTCGTGCCGCGCGGCTGCTGGCCGCGCAGCCAGCGCGTCACGGATGTCTTGTCGTATCTGAGATCGAGTCCGTGTTCGAGGCCTAGCTGGTCGACGCGACGGGCGAGCCCCGCGTTGGAGAACCCCGCTTCTGCGATGAGCGCGGCGAGCTGTCGATTGGGGGTGCGCTGCGCGGGTCGTTCCGTCATCTGCGGTGCGGTCTCCTGCCTTTCGGACCTCGACGGCACTGCGGAAAGGGCATGGTGCCGTCCCCCGCGTTGCCGCTGTGCCCGGATCGCCTGTGAGCAGCCCATATGGCCTCGTGAACGGCGCGAATGTAGCGGAGAGTGAGCGGGCGATTGCAGCGTTCAGGGCCCATTCATCCGATCGTGTGAGGATTGGCGAGTCGAGCTGACGGGACGACCGAACGGCGTCAGCACACCGGCCGGACACGGCGCAGCCGGCTGGACGTACAGTGGCGTGGGCGCGTTTCGTGCCTTACGAAGCTTCTAGGGAGGCGCTTGCCGTGAGTGAGTTGCGGTTCGTCCGTATGGGGTTCGGGGCCGAGGCCGTCGAGTACCAGGAGGCCTGGGACGAGCAGCGCCGGGTGCACGCCGCCCGCTTCGCCGACGAGATCCCCGACACCTGCCTGCTGCTCGAACACCCCCCGGTCTACACGGCGGGCCGGCGCACGGCGGACAACGAGCGGCCCTTGGACGGCACGCCGGTGATCGACGTGGACCGCGGCGGCAAGATCACCTGGCACGGTCCGGGTCAACTGGTGGGCTACCCGATCCAGAAGCTGCCCCGCCCGGTCGACGTCGTGGCCCACGTACGCCGCCTGGAGGAGGCCCTGATCCGCACCTGTGCGGAGTTCGGCCTGCAGACCACCCGGATCGAGGGCCGCAGCGGTGTGTGGGTCCTCGGGGACCCGGTGGAACAGCGCCCCTCGCTCGGCGGCCTCTCCCTGGACTTCGACCCCCGGCTGCAGGACGAGGAGTTCGACCCCCGGCTGAACGGCCCCGAGTACGCGCCCTCCAACGCCGGCCAGCGCCGGGAGGACCGCAAGCTCGCCCAGATCGGCATCCGCGTCGCCAAGGGCGTCACGATGCACGGCTTCTCGATGAACGTGAACCCGGACACCACCTGGTTCGACCGCATCATTCCCTGCGGAATCAGGGACGCCGGCGTGACGTCCCTGGCGAGCGAGTTGGGGCGCGACGTGACGATCGCGGACGTGCTTCCAGTGGTGGAACGGCACCTCAAGGACGTTCTGGAGAACGCGGATCTGAAGCCGCGGGAGATCGAGAAGGCGTCCGCCTGACGCGGGAATGGACCCCGAAGCCGCGGGGTTGGCCTCATGGGTAGGGCTCAACAAACACGGGCGTACCCTGGTGTACGCCGAAGAATCGAAGCTACAGGGAGCCGATGTGTCCGCAGTCGCACCCGACGGACGCAAGATGCTGCGCCTGGAGGTCCGCAACAGCCAGACCCCCATCGAGCGCAAGCCCGAGTGGATCAAGACCCGGGCGAAAATGGGTCCCGAGTACACCAAGATGCAGAGCCTCGTGAAGAGCGAGGGCCTGCACACGGTCTGCCAGGAAGCCGGCTGCCCGAACATCTACGAGTGCTGGGAGGACCGCGAGGCGACCTTCCTCATCGGCGGGGACCAGTGCACCCGGCGCTGCGACTTCTGCCAGATCGACACCGGCAAGCCCGAGGCGCTCGACCGCGACGAGCCCCGCCGGGTCGGCGAGTCCGTGGTCACGATGGACCTGAACTACGCCACCATCACCGGGGTCGCCCGCGACGACCTCGAGGACGGCGGTGCCTGGCTGTACGCCGAGACCGTGCGCCAGATCCACCTGCAGACCGCCGGCCGCGAGAGCGGGCACACCAAGGTCGAGCTCCTCGCCCCCGACTTCAACGCGGTCCCCGAGCAGCTCGAAGAGGTCTTCTCCGCCCGGCCCGAGGTCTTCGCGCACAATGTCGAGACCGTCCCGCGGATCTTCAAGCGCATCCGCCCCGGCTTCCGCTACGAGCGCTCCCTCAAGGTCATCACCGCGGCCCGCGACTACGGCCTGGTCACGAAGTCGAACCTGATCCTCGGCATGGGAGAGACCCGTGAGGAGGTCAGCGAGGCGCTCAAGCAGCTGCACGACGCCGGCTGCGAGCTGGTCACCATCACGCAGTACCTGCGCCCCAGCGTCCGCCACCACCCCGTGGAGCGCTGGGTGAAGCCGCAGGAGTTCGTGGAGCTCAAGGAGGAGGCCGAGCAGATCGGCTTCTCGGGCGTCATGTCCGGCCCGCTGGTGCGTTCCTCGTACCGCGCCGGGCGGCTGTACCAGATGGCGGTGGAGAAGCGCGGCAGCTACGTCGCCTCGCAGGCCGTCTGATCCGGCTCCTGCATGTACATGGCACTGCGTGCCACTTCCCGCGTGTGAATCCGCACACAAGCAACTACCCCCGGGTAGCGGCCGATCGACGCGGCCCCCACCGTCCCCGCAGCTAGCGGGCACGTCAGGGCCGCGTCAGGGTTTTGGGCCTCTGTATCAAGGTTTCATTGGTGTTTGACCGGTCGGTCACGCCCTGGTAACACCAATCAGTGACGCTGGCCTTACGCCACGTACAGCCCCGTACCCCAAGCCGCCGATCCAAGGAGGGACCCCAGCCATGCAGGCCGCGCCCGTTCGCGCCAACGCCATCCCGTCGTTCAGCACTGCACTGCGTGCCATCGAATCGCTTCTCATGAGCAGCGGTCAGCGGACCGCCCGCCAGAACGCCTGGACCTCCGTGCTGGAGGACCGGCGCCGGGCCAAGGACCGGGTCGAGGCGCAGCGCGTCCTCGACTCCGTGGTGCACGGCTCCTGATCACCGCTCGCCCGCGCGGAGCGTCCCCACCGCTCCGGCACGGCACTGCCGTCGTCGCGGCTTCCCCGGCCACGTAGACTTCGTGGCATGGCGAGGAAGGAAACTGCAGCGGACGCTGCGAATGCCGGGCGACTGAAGCAGATCGCCCTGACCTACAAGATGACCCGCAAGGCCGACCCCAAGATCGGTCTTGTACTCGCGGCTGTCGGAATCGTCACCTTCGGTGTCTTCCTCGCGATCGGATTCTTGATCGGGCACCCTGTCTATCTCGGAATTCTTGGCCTCCTGCTCGCCTTCCTCGCGTCGGCGATCGTCTTCGGACGCCGGGCCGAGCGAGCCGCCTTCGGCCAGATGGAGGGCCAGCCCGGCGCCGCGGCGGCGGTCCTGGACAACATCGGTCGCGGCTGGACCACCACTCCGGCGGTCGCGATGAACCGCAGCCAGGACGTGGTGCACCGCGCGGTCGGCAAGGCCGGGATCGTCCTGGTCGCCGAGGGCAACCCGAACCGCGTCCGGAGTCTGCTGGCGGCGGAAAAGAAGAAGATGGCGCGCATCGTCGCGGACGTTCCGGTGCACGACGTGGTCGTCGGCACGGGCGAAGGCCAGGTCGAGCTGAAGAAGCTCCGTACGACGATGCTGAAGTATCCGCGGGTGTTGACCGGTCCGCAGGTGACGGCGACCAACGACCGGCTGCGGGCGCTGGGCGACCTGATGAGCAACATGCCGCTGCCGAAGGGACCGCTGCCGAAGGGCATGCGGATGCCGCGGGGTGGACCGAAGGGCCGCTGACCTCCACTGACACACGATGGGCCGTCTCCCGAGAACCTGGGGTTCTCGGGAGACGGCCCATCGGCGTTCTCAGGGACGGCCAATCGGCGATCGGAGCGGAGCGAAGCGTCTTCGGTCGAAACGGAGCGGCCGGGCTAGCGGGAGGTCACAGACCCGCGGGTCCCGCCAAGAGCGGTCATCAGGCGGTCATCACCTACGGCCCCGCCGGGGGCCCAGGCTCAGAGCCGTACCTCGACCGTTCCGGCCAGCCGGTCGTGCAGACCCCGGCCGTCGCGGTCCCAGACCAGCGGCGGGATGGCGAGGAACAGCAGGACCGTGCGCAGCAGCGCGCGCAGCGGGTGGACGCGGCCGGTGCTCAGGGCGACGACCCGCAGCCCGAAGAGCCGCTTGCCGGGGGTGAACCCGAGGGTGCCCACGGTGACGACGATCAGCGCGAAGAGAATGAGCGGGGCCCACACCTGGGCCGCTCGGTGATAGCTGTCCGTGATCAGACCGTATGCGATCAAGAGGCACAGGCCCCAGTCCACGGCGAGGGCACCCAGGCGCCGGCCCGGGCGGGCGATCGAGCCCGGCCCCTCCTGCGGCAGACCGAGCTGCTCACCCCGGTACCCGAAGTCCGCTCCGGCGTCTTCCATGGCCGCGCGGGGACCGGAGAGCCAGGATCCGATTGCTTGCCTGTTGTCCACCCGTCCACGGTACTGCCCGCGTTTCGGCGAGCAGTGAGGTGGGGTCCGAGAGCCTCGGGCTGGTTAACCTGGGAGAAACAATTGGGTCACGCCCGAGAAATGCCCCGTCCCTATGGTCGGCACCAGCGTGTGCCACCGCACTGGCCGCACGAACGAACTACCACCCCGGCGAGGACGGTCGGGAGTAGGAGGAGCTGGATGTTCCAGAACGCCGACGAGGCCAAGAAGTTCATCGCGGACGAGGACGTCAAGTTCATCGACGTCCGCTTCTGCGACCTGCCGGGCGTCATGCAGCACTTCACTGTGCCCGTCGAGGCGTTCGACCCGGACGACGAGCTCGCCTTCGACGGATCCTCGATCCGTGGTTTCCAGGCCATCCACGAGTCCGACATGGCGCTGCGCGCGGACCTGTCGACCTCCCGGATCGACCCCTTCCGCCGCGACAAGACGCTGAACATCAACTTCTTCATCCACGACCCGATCACGGGCGAGCAGTACTCCCGTGACCCGCGCAACGTGGCCAAGAAGGCCGAGGCCTACCTGGCCTCCACCGGGATCGCGGACACGGCGTACTTCGGCCCCGAGGCCGAGTTCTACGTCTTCGACAGCGTCCGCTTCGCCACCAGCGCGAACGAGTCCTTCTACCACATCGACTCCGAGGCCGGCGCCTGGAACACGGGTGCGCTCGAGGACAACCGCGGTTACAAGGTCCGCTACAAGGGCGGCTACTTCCCGGTCCCGCCGGTCGACCACTTCGCCGACCTGCGCGCCGAGATCAGCCTGGAGCTGGACAAGGCCGGCCTGAAGGTCGAGCGCCAGCACCACGAGGTGGGCACCGCCGGGCAGGCCGAGATCAACTACAAGTTCAACACGCTGCTCGCCGCCGCCGACGACCTCCAGCTCTTCAAGTACATCGTGAAGAACGTCGCCTGGCGCAACGGCAAGACCGCGACCTTCATGCCGAAGCCGATCTTCGGCGACAACGGCTCGGGCATGCACGTCCACCAGTCGCTGTGGAACAACGGCGACCCGCTGTTCTACGACGAGGCCGGCTACGCGGGCCTCTCGGACACCGCCCGCTACTACATCGGCGGCATCCTCAGGCACGCTCCGTCGCTGCTGGCCTTCACCAACCCGACGGTGAACTCGTACCACCGCCTGGTCCCGGGCTTCGAGGCGCCGGTCAACCTGGTGTACTCGCAGCGCAACCGCTCCGCGGCGATGCGTATCCCGATCACGGGCTCGAACCCCAAGGCCAAGCGCGTCGAGTTCCGTGCCCCGGACTCCTCAGGCAACCCGTACCTGGCCTTCTCCGCCCTGCTGCTGGCGGGTCTGGACGGCATCAAGAACAAGATCGAGCCGGCCGAGCCGATCGACAAGGACCTGTACGAGCTGGCCCCCGAGGAGCACGCGGGCGTCCCGCAGGTCCCGACCTCGCTCCCGGCCGTCCTCGACTCCCTCGAGGCCGACCACGAGTTCCTCCTCCAGGGCGACGTCTTCACCGCCGACCTGATCGAGACGTGGATCGACTTCAAGCGCACGAACGAGATCGCCCCGCTGCAGCTGCGCCCGCACCCGCACGAGTTCGAGCTCTACTTCGACGTGTGATATCGCCCCAGGTCAGAGCGGGTAACCGCTCCCCTGGGCCGTCTGTGGGCCGTCGGCCGGCTCTCCCAGCACGGGAGAGCCGGCCTTCGGCTTTTCGGCTCCGGCTTCCGGGGCCGGCTTTCGGGGCCGGCATGAAGTGCAAGCGAGCGCATAGATGGCACACAACCTGGGACAGCCCGCAACTCAATAGCTTGGGGCGGGACATCTCAGACCCCCCAGGTGTCCCCCGATGGGGCCAGGAACAGGAAAAGGGCCTGCTCAGGCCGAACGGGGCCAGCCCACTGTAAATCTGCCGGCTTCGCCTTGCCGGCTTGAAAACCCGGCGCTGCTCCGCTGCGGGGGACACCCCGACCGCCAAGCGGGTCCGTCTGTGGGCCGTTCCAGGGAGACCAAGGACGACCAGCGACGACAGAGGACAACGGCGTCCTCGTCCATGTCGCCGGGCCCGATGTACCCCCACGGCCGCCGGCCGGTGGCTCTTCACCCTTCACGGGGACTCTTTGCCTGCCATGGGGTCGTTCGGGACCGGTTCATGGGCGGAACGGAGCGCACAATGGGTGGTGGGACGAGTGCCTTACCGACGGGTACTGCGGGGTGATGCAGAATGCAGAGCCGGTTCCGGAGCGATCGGCGGCTGACCGTGCGGATGACGGTCACGCTGTTCCTGCTCGGATTGCTGTACGTGGCGTTCGTCGCCGCGTTGATCGTGCTGCTCAAGTCCTGGGTGCTGGTCGTCGTGATCGCGGCGCTGGTGCTCGGCGCACAGTACTGGTTCTCGGACCGGATCGCGCTGTACGCCATGCACGGGCGGATCGTGGAGCGTGAGGAGTATCCACAGCTGCACGGTGTGGTCGACCGGCTGTGCGCCGTGGCCGACATGCCCAAGCCACTCGTGGCGGTGTCCGGCATGGATATGCCCAACGCCTTCGCGACCGGGCGCAACCCCGACCACGCCGTGCTGTGCGTGACCACCGGGCTGTTGCGGCGCCTGGAACCCGACGAGCTGGAGGGCGTGCTCGCGCACGAGTTGTCGCACGTGGCGCACAAGGACGTCGCCGTGATCACGGTGGCGTCGTTCCTGGGAGTGATCGCCGGGCTCGTGGCCCGGTTCGCCTTCTACTCCGAGCTCTTCGGCGGGCGCGGACGCAAGGACCAGAACACCATCGTCGTCTTCGGCGCCATCATGGGGATCTCGGTACTGGTGTACGCGATCAGCTTCCTGCTGATCCGGGCCCTGTCCCGGTACCGCGAGCTGGCCGCCGACCGCGCGGCCGCCTTCCTGACCGGCCGCCCTTCGGCGCTGGCCTCCGCGCTGACCAAGGTCACCGGGGACATCGCCCGTATCCCGACGAGGGATCTGCGGACGGCGCAGGCCTTCAACGCCTTCTACTTCACGCCTGCCTTCGGTGCCGAGCCGGGTCTCTCCCGTCTCTTCTCCACCCACCCGACCCTCGAGCAGCGGCTGGAGCAGCTCGGCCGTATCTCGGCGGAGCTGGGCGAGGCGGCGACGCCGGGAAAGGCGGGCTGAGCGCACATGGGGCTCCTGGACATCCTGCTCGGCCGCACCAAACCGGTGGCGCCCGACCTCGACCGGCTCTTCGCCCTGCCGTCGGCGGCGATCACGCTCCAGGCGGCGGCCGAGTTCACCCCGACCGGAACCGGAGCGGTCTGCTTCGCCACCGTGGAGGGTGGCGCCTTCGCCGAGACCAACCGGGAGGTCCAGGCGCTTCTGGACTCGGACACCGACCGCAGCGGGCCGCCCGTGGAGCTCCAGCGGGACGAATACGGGTACTCCTGGCTGGTGTCGCGTCGCGACCCGGAGCAGCTGCCCGCCCTGGTCAACGATCTGCACGCGGTCAACAGCGCGATGGAGGTCAACGGATTCGGGCCGCAGCTGCTCTGCTCGGTGGCCGGCTTCCAGGACGAGCGGGGGCGGCAGCTGGGCCTCGTCTATCTGTACAAGCGCGGCACCTTCTACCCGTTCGCGCCGCTCGCCGGGCAGCGCGAGCGGCGCGACAACGCGCTGGAACTGCAGGTCAAGGCGACGCTCGCCGACGATCTGCAGATCGAGCAGGACCTCGGCCGCTGGTTCCCCATCTGGGGCGCGCCCGGTCTGTGAACGGGCGCGCCGAATCGGTCACTTGGACTTGTCGCGTTCCTGACGGCGGTGCTCGAAGGGACGCTCGCGACGGTAGCGGCGCTCCCACTTGGCGTGCAGGTCACGGCGCTCGCGGTACTCCTGGTAGCTGGCCGCTGCTCCCGGAGGGCCGCCCGGCGAGGACGCCGAGGAGCCGCGCCCGTACTGCGCGTACAGGAAGAGCAGAACGGCGGCCGCGAGCCACCAGGCGTGGTTCCCGAACCCCAGGATGACGAGGACGACGATTCCGGCGATGACGATGGTGCCCATGACGGGCCTCCGTGAGCGTGGGTGGTGAGAGGTCGTGCGGGGGATACGGCGGGGCGCTGGGGGAGGGCGGCCGCCGTCGGTGCGTAGAGAGTAGCCCCGGGTCCACCGGGTGACGCCGGTCCGGCGGAAAGCGGTGGTGGGCGGCTCCGGAACGCATGTCCAGCGTACGGACGCGGTCACCCCGAGTGCATCTCCTTTTCCTGCGGCCCGAGTTTGGCGAAACACGCAACGTGGCGCCCCGGCCGTGCATGAATGGGCCCATGATCGAGCTCTCCTCCTTCGACCACCGGCACGACGACGAACGACTCAGCGGTGTGTGCGCCGACAACGGCGGCCACCCGGACGCGGCCACCGCCGTGCTGCTGCACGGAGCGGGCAACGGCAGCTCACAACGGCTGTTGCCGCTGCTGGAGGAGTTCGTGGCACGCGGCTGCCGCGGTCTGGCCTTCGACTTCTCCGGGCACGGCGAGAGCACGGGCCGGCTGGCCGAGTCGAGTCTGCGCCGGCGCTTCGAGCAGGCGGTCGCCGTGATCGACGCCCGGACACCGGCGGACGGCCCGCTGGTCCTGGTCGGGTTCAGCATGAGCGGGCAGACGGTCGCGGACCTCGCGCGGCACTACGGGCGGCGGGTGGTGGCGATGGGCCTGTGCGCGCCCGCCGTATACGCCCCGCAGGCCTGGCCGCTTCCGTTCGGTGATGGGACCGGACGCTTCACCGAGATCCTCCGCACCCCGGGGAGTTGGCGCGAGGCTCCCGCGCTCCCGATGCTGGGGGCGTGCACCGGACGGGCGGTGCTGGCGGTGCCGGGCACCGACGACGTGATCCCGGTGGAGGTGACCGAGGCGGTGGCGGCGGCGCTCGCCGTGAACTCCGCGTTCACCCGGCTCGAGCTGCCCGGCGCGAACCACCGGCTGGGGCTGTGGTTCCGCGAGCACGCCGGGGATCGCGGACGGTTCGTGGACGCCGTGCTGGCCGGCGCGGTCTAGGCGAGGGGCCGGGGCCGCGCGGGGCGGGGGCCCGGGCGCGGACGCGTGGGCCGGGGGCCCGAGCGTGGGGCGCGCGGGCCCGGGGGACGCGTGCCGAGGCGTGGTGCGCGGGGGCCGGTCACCGGCATCAGTACCGCACCGCGCGGGCGACCGAGGTGGTGACCTCGCCAGGGAGTTGGCGGTTGCTGAGCGCGGTGGCGTTCTTCGAGCCCTGTGCGGGCACGTCGTCGACCGTCACGACCACCGTGTCGAGCAGGTTGCCGTGGCTGTCCTTGAAGTTGACCTGCACCGCGTAGGTGCGGGCATCGGAGGTCGAGTTGGTGACGGAGACCGGCGCCGCCTTCCGTCCGTCGGACCCGGCGGAGACCGCGCCGAGCCTGACGTCGCCCTTGGCGTGCACACCGCCCTTGATCTGGTCCAATTTGCGGCTCGCCTCGGCGCTCGCGGACGCCAGCACGGACGAGGCCTGCGACGACAGTGAGGAGGCCGCGGAGGCGGCTGCGGAGGCCTTCGACGAGGCCTGCGACGCGGTGCCCGAGGCGACGCCGCCGCCCGAGCATCCGCAGAGCACGGCGGCAGCCGCCAGGACCACCGCGAAGCCCCGCACCGCGTCCCGTACTCCGTGTCGTGCCATCGCTGCTCCCGTCTTCGCATGATGCCTTCAGTCAAGGCCGGTCGGTGCACCACCGCATGCGGGGCGCGGCACTTCGGGTGACGGGTCGCCGCGACGGGCCGGCTTCCGGAAGGATGGGCGGAATCCGTACGGGGCGGGTCGGTGGGAGGCGGAGTGGGCGGTCGGCAACGGCACATCGGAGTGGAGGAGCGGCGGGCCCGGCTCGCGCTCCGGCACCGGCTGGCCGCCCAGGCGCGGGCCAAGACCCCCGAGGAGGTCGCCGGATCGCTGGTCGCGCTGCACGGCACCGACCCCGCCACGGTGTACCTGGCGATCGGGGCGCGGCTCGCCGACGCGGGCGGGACCGTGCCGGAGGTCGAACGGGCGCTGTACGAGGAACGGACGCTGGTGCGGATGCACGGTATGCGGCACACCGTGTTCGTGTTCCCGACCGGACTGGCCGCCGTGGTGCACGCGTCGACGGGACTGGCGATCGCGGCGAAGGCGCGAGCCGGGCTGGTCAAGGACATGGTCACCGGCAGCGACGGCCGGCTGAGCGCACAGTGGCTCACGGAGGTCGAGGCGTCGGCGCTGGCCGCACTGGCCCGCCGCGGGCAGGCGACGGTCGGCGAACTCACCCGGGACGAGCCGCGGTTGAAGGAGCGGTTCACCTACGCCGCGGGCAAGAGCTACGAGAGCCTGCACACGGTGTCGTCCCGGCTGATGCGGGTGCTCGGTGTCGAGGGCCGGGTGGTGCGCGGGCGTCCGCTGGGTGCGTGGACGTCGTCGCAGTTCCGCTGGGCGGTCGCCCCGCCGCACCCCGAACTGCCGCCCGCCGAGGCCCAGAGCGAGCTGCTGCGCCACTGGCTGGCCGCCTGCGGCCCGGCCACCGAGGCGGACCTCAAGTGGTGGGCCGGGTGGCGGGTCACGGATCTGCGCCGGGCACTGAGCGCGATCGGCGCGGTTGCGGTGACCATCGACGGCGGGGCGACGGCGTATGTGACGGCCGGCGACGAGGAGTCGGGGGCGGCCCCGGAGGAACCCTGGGCAGCCCTGCTCCCCGGTCTCGACCCCACGACGATGGGATGGCAGGAGCGCGACTGGTACCTGTCCCCCGGTCTGCGCCCCGCGCTGTTCGACGGCAGCGGCAATGTGGGACCGACGGTGTGGTGGAACGGCCGCGTGGTCGGCGGCTGGGCGCAGCGACCAGGCGGCGAGGTGGTGTGGCGCCTCTTGGAGACGGAGGAGGTCGGACAGGAGGCCCGGGCGGCCGTCGAGGAGGAGGCGGCCCGGCTGTCCGCCTGGCTCGGGGACACCCGGGTGACACCGCGCTTCCGGACGCCCCTGGAGAAAGAGCTGTCCGCCTAGCGGCACTTCTCGGCACGGCACGGGCTTCCCGCACGGCGACCCGAGCGACCTGAGTGCGGCGACTTCGGGCGCCCACGACGAGCGGGCGCCCGAAGTCACGGCTCAGCGGCTGTACCGCATCAGCGCCCGCACCATGTGGCAGGTGGTCTCCGACGGCGGATGCACCCCGATCCGTTCCGCGGTGCTCCGTATCGTCTCGTTGCGCGCCTGGTTCGGCATGTACACCCCGGAGTCGAGCAGGGCGATCGCGAGGCGCATCGCCTTGAGGCGCCGGTTGTGCGTGACGTACCACTCGCGCGGCCGTCCCGGAGGGAGCGGGCGCTTGTCCAACGGTGCGTAGGGCAGGTCCAGCGGGACCGGCCTGCGTGCGGTGGACTGGGTCGGCTTCGGCTTGGTTGCGGCAGCGGGCACGGGCATCCTCCTGTCGCGGTCTGGGAGTCGTGGTGAACTCCACCGACTCCCTCGAACACTGCTTCTATTCTACTGCTGCCCACTGACAAAAGCCGCTGGCCACAAGGGCTCTGGGCAGGGTGCGGCATGGGTGACCAGAGGGGTTTCGGCTACCGTGCGTGCCATGGAGATCTGGATCAACCCGGCCTGTTCGAAGTGCCGCAGCGCCATCAGCCTGCTCGACGCCGAGGGCGCCGACTACACCGTGCGCCGCTATCTGGAGGACGTCCCCACCGAGGACGAGATCCGCGCCGTACTCGAGCGCCTCGGCCTCGAACCCTGGGACATCACCCGCACCCAGGAGGCGGAGGCCAAGGAGCTCGGCATGAAGGAATGGGCGAGGGACGCGGCACAGCGCGACCGCTGGGTGCGTGCCCTCGCCGAGCACCCCCGGCTCATCCAGCGTCCGATCATCACCGCCGACGACGGCACGGCCGTCGTGGGCCGCACGGAGGAGGCGGTGCGGGACGCTCTGTCGCGCTGAGCCCAACTCCCGTGTGACCTACGTTACTTCCATGACTCCTGTGACTGCTGAGTAACAGCGTTCGGTATCCCGTACCTAGCGGCGTACCTATCGCATCCGGCCGCCGTGCAGGCGGCCGGGGACAGGAGGCGCGCATGTCGCGTAGGAGGACTCTCAGTCCCAAGAAGAAGATCGCACTGGCGGTCACCGCCGTCGCCGTGGCCGGCAGCGGGGCCTTCGCCCTCGCGGCCACCTCGAACGCGGCGAACGTGCAGAACGCGTCCAACTCGACGGTCTGCAAGGGGCTGGCCACCGCGCTCGGCAACAACGAGTCGTTCATCGCCGGGCAGAAGGCCGGCCCGGACGCCCAGTCGGCGGCGCGCATCGCCAACCGCGAGGCGGTCATCGCCCAGATCAAGGTCCAGCAGCAGGCGTCGGGCTGCCAGGTCGGCGAGTCCGTTCAGGCGGGCGGGGCGGCTCAGCCCGGCGGTGCCGCACAGGCCGGGGGGTCGGCTCAGGACCCCCAGGCCTCGCAGGGCGCCGGCGCCGCACCCGCGACCACGGCACCCGCCGGCAACGGGGGCAACGCCGGCAACGCATCCGGCCAGCAGGTCTGCAAGGGCTCGACCGTGACGCTCTCCGGCGAGGCCGGCGCCCCCGCCGCGTCCAGCAACCAGTTCCCGGCCGGCACGAAGCTGAAGGTCACCAACCTGGACAACAACAAGTCCACGACGGTGACGGTCACTTCGGTTTCCGGCAGCTGCGTGCTGCTCAACAACGCGGCCTTCGAACAGGTCCGCGAGCCCGGCAAGTTCCTGATCCGCCGGGCCGTGATCGAGAAGGTGGGGTGACGTCAGCCGCCCAGGAACTCCAGGAGGCGGCGGTTCGTGGCCGCCGGGTTGGTGTACGGCAAGGCGTGGTGAGAGACGTCCGGCAGGACCGCGGTCTCCACGTCCGGCAGCAACTCGGCGGCACGGGCGGCCACCTGGCGGGGATCATGGGTCCTGCTGCTCGCCGCCACGAGCAGCAGGACCCTTGTGTGCAGCGAGCGCAGCGCGGCGGCGCTCGGGCGCGGTCCCGTCACCGGCCTGGCCGCCGGGAAACCGGCCGTCGTCTCCTGGAGCCGCAGCCACGCGGCGGCGTGCGGCACCCCGCCCGTCTCCCACTCGAGGAAGGCCCGGATCCGGCGCGGGGAGGGACGCAGCAACATGGGCAGGGCGTGCAGCAGGTACCCGGCCCGGAACCCGGCGAAGCACCCGGTCGGGTCCAGCAGGGGGAGCCGGGTGACGCGGTCCGGTGCGTGCAGCGCGTAGTGGAGGGCGATCCAGCCGCCGTACGAGTGCCCGGCCACGGCGGTGGAGCCGATGCCCAGCCCGTCGAGGACCGCGTCGAGCCAGGCGGTCAGATCGGCGACGGTGCGCACCGGCCGGCGCGGGTCCGGGACGCTGCGGCCGGGATCGCCGATCAGGTCGACCGCGTGGACACGGCAACTACGGGAGAGGGCAGCCGCGTTGGCGTACCAGGACACGGCGGTCGCGCGGCCACCCGGCAGCAGGACGAGCGGCGGCGCGCCGGCGGGGCCGCAACTGGTCACCCGTGTACGGCCGTAGGGAGTGGCGACGCTGCTCTGCCGAGTGCCGGCGGGCCACTCGGCGAGCACCTCGTCGTAGGCCGCGTGGAAGTCCGCCGGGCCAAGGGTCTCGTACACAGAGGAGTCCATGGGCACCTATTCTCTCGCTGAGCGAGATACTTGGCCAGCGAGATAACAGGACCACTTCGGGAGCGGACATGGCGGACCGTGCACACCAGGGACCCGGGATGGAGATCGTCCATCTCCTGCGCGCGGTCGCCGTCGAACTCGGCCTGCACAGCGCCCGGTTCGCCAACCTCAACGGCATGCACCCGACCGACGTACGCGCCCTGATCGCCCTCATGGACGCGTCCCGCGCGGGCCAGGACATGACGGCGGGCCGCCTCGGTGCGCTCCTCGGGCTCAACTCCGCCGGCACCACGGCCGTGGTCGACCGGCTGGAACGGCTCGGGCATGTACGGCGGGTACGCGACGGTCGCGACCGGCGGCGCGTGCTCGTCGAGGTCGACGAGCGGGCGGTGGAGCTCGGCCAGGAGTTCTTCGGGCCGCTGATCGGGCAGGCGGTGGAGTTGCTGCAGGGATACGACGAGCGGGAACTGGCGGCCGTGCGGGGCTTCCTGGACGGCGTCCGGAAGGCCGCCGCGGACCAGGGCCGCCCCACCGCCGCCGGCTGACGCGAGCCCCCTCGCGCCGCCCCGGGAAGGGATGAACCGGCCACCCGGCCGTTCGGGTGCACACGCCCCGGGTAACACGGGGTTCACACATGGGCAACGGCCGGGAAATCGCCTGTTGACAAGCTGCCGGGCAGCAAGCGCGGCGCCCCGGTGCCGCGGCACCCGCAAGTGCGCCAAGACCCACCCCGAAGGATGAGGCCCGTGACCTTCAAGGCTGAGTACATCTGGATCGACGGCACCGAGCCGACGGCCAAGCTCCGTTCCAAGACGAAGATCCTGGGCGACGACGCCAAGGCTGCGGAGCTGCCGATCTGGGGCTTCGACGGGTCCTCCACGAACCAGGCCGAGGGCCACGCCTCGGACTGCGTGCTCAAGCCGGTCTTCTCCTGTCCCGACCCGATCCGCGGCGGCGACGACGTGCTGGTGCTGTGCGAAGTGCTCGACACGGACTTCACCCCGCACCCGTCCAACACGCGTGCGGCGCTGGCCGGGGTCGCCACGAAGTTCGCCGCGCAGGAGCCGATCTTCGGCATCGAGCAGGAGTACACCTTCTTCGACGGCACACGCCCGCTCGGCTTCCCCGAGGGCGGCTTCCCGGCCCCGCAGGGCGGCTACTACTGCGGTGTCGGCGCCGACGAGATCTTCGGCCGTGAGATCGTCGAGGCGCACCTGGAGAACTGCCTCAAGGCGGGCTTGGGCCTGTCCGGCATCAACGCCGAGGTCATGCCGGGCCAGTGGGAGTTCCAGGTCGGCCCGCTCGCCCCGCTCGAGGTCGCGGACCAGCTGTGGGTCGCCCGCTGGCTGCTGTACCGCACCGCCGAGGACTTCGGCGTCTCCGCCACCCTCGACCCGAAGCCGGTCAAGGGCGACTGGAACGGCGCCGGCGCGCACACCAACTTCTCGACCAAGGCGATGCGCGAGGGCTACGACGCGATCATCACCGCGTGCGAGGCGCTCGGCGAGGGTTCCAAGCCGATGGAGCACGTCAAGAACTACGGCGCCGGTATCGACGACCGCCTGACCGGCCTGCATGAGACCGCCCCGTGGAACGAGTACTCGTACGGCGTCTCCAACCGCGGCGCCTCGGTCCGCATCCCCTGGCAGGTGGAGAAGGACGGCAAGGGCTACATCGAGGACCGCCGCCCGAACGCCAACGTCGACCCGTACGTGGTGACCCGCCTGCTCGTCGACACCTGCTGCTCGGCGCTGGAGAAGGCCGGCCAGGTCTGACCGGCGCACCGCACGGCTCCCGAGGGGGCGCCCGCCGTTCGGCGGGCGCCCCCTCGCGCTGTGGCGGCCGTCCGCAGATTGGGACGGCCTCCGGGGCACATCGCTCCGGGCCGTTCCCGCAGCCGCGGCAAACTCCTGGTCGGAGGGGGTGGGCCGCGTCGAGCTCACATCAGGGGACTGTCCGATGCGTGAGAGAAGCCTCCTGCGGAGCGCCCCGGTCTGCTTCAATGGGCCCATGACCGGCATCCAGAAGTCCACCGCGACAGGTCGCCCCGACCTCGAGCCCTTCTGGCCTTCCCGTCAGCACCACGATTTCGACCGGGTGTGTTGTCGCGCGCGGAACGCGCGGGCCCTCTAAAGCCGTACACCCCGGCCTTCGGCCAGCGCGCACGACGTACGTCCTCGACGACCCCGACCACGAACTCGCGGTCGTCGGCCTCCCCGACGATTTCTCGCGCGAAAGAGCTGACCTCTCATGGCGACTCCTCGTTCTCTGCCGTCCGCCGCCCTCGACACCCCGACCGCCCCCTCGCCCGGCTCCGCGCGGCACCGGCTGCGCGCCGTCGACCAGGACGAGGACTGGATCCTCCCCCGCACGAACCCGGCCGAGAGCCTGGGGAACGACGTCGCGGCCTTGCTGCCGCCGGGCGCCACGTGGCTGCCGGCGCCCCAACACTTCCTGCCGACCCTGCCGGGGCAGCCGCCGATGATCGGTTACCTGGTGCTGGTCCCGGCCGACCGGCCGCAGCCCGTCCTGCCGTACGCGGTGCCCGGTCACCCGGAGGCCACCCCGGCCGACGAGCGCGACGGCGGCGGCGACGGACTCGTCCGCGTCGACACCGAGCAGCGCACCGCCGAAGTGGACGGGCGGCCCCTCGACCTCACCTATCTGGAGTTCGAACTGCTCGCCCATCTGGTCGCCCATCCCCACCGGGTGCACACCCGGGACCAGTTGGTGACCACGGTGTGGGGCTACGGCCATGTGGGCGACGGGCGCACCGTCGACGTCCATATCGCCCGGCTGCGCCGCAAGCTCGGCGCCAAGCACCGCAGGGCGATCCAGACGGTGCGGCGCGTGGGCTACAAGTACGGGCCGCCGACGGGGCACTGACTCCCGCCGGGCCGGCCGCCCGCAGGTGGCGGACCGTCTGCTGTCGGCAGACTCCCGTTCCGTCCCGCGCTCCGAGCGGGCACAGTCACGGGCATGAGACTTCTGGTGCTGGGTGGTACGGAGTTCGCGGGCCGGGCGGTCGTCGAGGCGGCGGCCGGGCGCGGCTGGGATGTGACGGTCCTGAACCGGGGGCTGCACACGCCGGTCCCCGGGGTGCGGTCGCTGCGCGGCGACCGCACCGCGCCCGGCGGGCTCGCCGCCCTGGCCGAGGGCGGCGAGTGGGACGCCGTCGTGGACACCTGGTCGGCGGCGCCGCGCGCCGTGCGGGACGCGGCCCGGCTGCTGCGGGGCCGGGCACGGCGGTACGTCTATGTGTCGAGCTGCTCGGTCTACGCATGGGCACCGCCTGCCGGGTACGCCGAGGACGCGCTCCTCGTCGAGGGCGCGGAGTCCGGTGCGGACCGCACCGACTACGCGCGTGACAAACGGGGCGGCGAGCTGGCGGCGGTCGAGGCCTTCGGCGCGGACGGCTCCCTGCTGGTGCGGTCCGGGCTGATCCTCGGGCCGTACGAGAACATCGGCCGCCTGCCCTGGTGGCTCACCCGTATCGCGCGGGGCGGCCCCGTGCTGGCGCCCGGTCCGCGGGAGCTGCCGCTGCAGTACGTCGACGTCCGCGACCTCGCCGAGTGGCTCCTCGGCGCGGTGGAGCGGGAGCTGAGCGGGCCGTACAACCTGATGAGCCCGCAGGGGCACGCCACCATGGGCGGACTCCTGGACGCCTGCGTACAGGTCACCGGCGCTCAGGCCGAGCTGTGCTGGACGGACCCCGACGTGGTCCTCGGCGCGGGCATCGAGCCGTGGACCCAGCTGCCCGTGTGGATGCCCCCGGGCAGCGAGGGACACGGCGCCCTGCACGCCGCGGATGTATCGCATGCCGTCGCGGCGGGACTGCGCTGCCGCCCCGTGACCGAGACGGTCGCCGACACCTGGAGCTGGCTGAAGGCCCTCGGCGACGGCGGTGCCCCGGGCGAGGCTCCGCAGCGCGCGGACCGGCCCCGGGTCGGGCTGGATCCCGCCGTGGAGGCGAAGGTGCTGGGCCTGTGATCGTCACCGTTCCGGCCCTGGAACATACCTCCGAATTGTTCGCCGAACGGGGTCTTGCGGATTTCGGCGGCGGCAATCCGCGGGTTTCTCACCGTACTCGTCCATTTGGAACACGATCGTCGAACAAGGCCGGAAACGACGCACTGAATTTGATTCAAAAAGGAGCGGCCTACCCCTCTCAACTACCGCTGAAACAGGGGCTTCTGTGCCTCTTGCGCCCGAAATGACCTCACGAGGCCCCAAGTTTTTCATGAGGATTCTGAACACCCCATGGACCTCCTGCGTATGGGATGGCGCCGCTTCACCCCTGTCGGGCGCCTCCGCCCCGAAAGGAAGTCAGAGGAGTTCCATGGGACGCAACACACGAAAACGCCGTACGCCGCTGGCCACCAAGGCCATAGCCGCCTCGGCTGCCCTAGCGCTCGGTGGGGGCGGGTTGATCTGGGCGAACTACTACGCCTCGGCGCACGAGACGAGCTCGCAGAACAGCACCAAGGCCGCCGCCGCTCAGGTGGCCACCATCACCTGCCCGGACGTCGGTCAGCAGCTGACCAATGTGCCGAACCAGGCCCGTAGCGAGGTCGACGGGGAACTGGCCAACCTCGACCGCCAGATCACGGACGCCTACCAGCGTCTGGCGACCACACGGGACGCACAGGCGGGGGACGCGAGTTTCGTCCAGAACTCGATCCTCCAGCCGCTGAAGGAACGGCGGGCGGTGATCATCGATCGCATTCAGCTGGAGATCAACCGGGTCGGCGGCAGTGCGCCCGACAGCCTGGACGGTCTGGCCGCCTGCACCGGCACCACCGCGGCCCAGGCGAACAACGCCGCCGGCCAGAACAACACGGGCCAGCCGAACACCGGCGGCCAGCAACCGCAGCAGACCGGCAGTCCGCAGCCGGCCGGAGGCCAGCAGCCGACCGGCGGCCAGAACACCGGCCAGCAGCAGGGCAACGGCGGCCAGGCCGGCAACGGCCCCGCCGCGGCCGACTTCGTCGACATCACGAAGGTCCAGCCGAACGTCGCCGCCAAGCCGCGGAAGACCCGCAGCGCCTCGAACGGCACGTTCACCACCCGGTGCGGTGTGAACGCGAACAAGAACCACAACACCGACAACGTCATCGTGGCGCCCGGTGTGACCAACGGCGCGCACCACCTGCACGACTACGTCGGCAACCAGAAGGTCAACGCCTTCGCGAGCAACGACACGTTCCTGCAGGGCGGTACCAGCTGCCAGAACAGGAACGACCTGTCGTCGTACTACTGGCCGGTGGTCCGTGTCCAGGACGGCACCCAGGACTTCGACCAGAACAACGACGGCGGCGGCAAGGAAGGCAACGTCGGCAAGATCCTGACGCCGGTGCAGGCCCAGATCAAGTACGTCGGCAGCCCGACCAGCAAGGTCGTCGCGATGCCGCAGTTCCTGCGCATCATCACCGGTGACGCCAAGACCACGACCAACGGTCTGGCGAACGCCAACGCGCACTGGAGCTGCACCGGCTTCGAGAACAAGGTCCAGCTGACGACGCAGTACCCGATCTGCCCGCAGGGCAGCAACGTGGTCCGGACGTTCGCCTTCCAAAGCTGCTGGGACGGCCAGAACATCGACAGCGCCAACCACCGCACACATGTGGCCTTCGCCGACGCCAACGGCAACTGCCAGAACGGGTTCAAGGCGATCCCGCAGCTGACCATGCGGCTGGTGTACAAGATCACCCCGCCGACCCTCCAGAACGGTGTGGTGAAGAACGCATACGCGGTGGACGGCTTCCCGGAGCAGCTCCACAAACCGGCCACCGACCACGACGACTTCATCAGCGTCACGACCGGCGGCCTGGCGAACAAGATCGCCAACTGCGTCAACCGAGGCCAGCGGTGCCAGTGACGCACTGAGCCGGTGACCCACTGAAGAAGGCCGGTGGCGGAAGATCCCGCCACCGGCCTTCGGTGTGTGCGTCCCGGGCGGGCGTCCGGCGCGGGCTCAGCCGCTGTGGCCCGCGTGGGCGTGGTGATCGGTACCGATCTCGACCTCGCCGCCGAGCGTGCCCCGCAGCGCCTTGACCACTCCGTCGTCGCCGACGGCGACCCACTTGCGGCCCACGAGGTAGTAACCGCCGTAGTCCTTGGCGTCGTTGATCCACTCGCGCTGCCCCCGGTCGGTGGCGAAGGTGGCGAGCACGAACTTGCCATCGGAGTTGGTGCAGATGGCCTGGCGGATCTCGTCGGCGTCCGTCTGGACGTTCGGCTTGCAGTTCACGTCCGCCGCCAAGTCCTCCAGACTGCCGGTCGCGGTCGCCGGCACCTGGTCCTGGGCGTCGCCCGAACCGCCCGTCCCGGCGCAGCCGGTCAGCACCAGCAGGGCGACGGCCGCGCCGGCCGCCAGCTTCTCGCGCGTGCACCTCATGTGTTCCTCCGGTCGTTCCGGGCCCATGCCGCCAGGAGCCCTCGCGAGAGCCCTGCCCTTCCGTACGGCTGCGGCGCGCCCCGTGCTCAATGACGCCACACCTCTCCCTCCGAGACCACGCAAATCCGGTGTCCCGGACAGCACAGGTGTGCGAGGGTGAGCGGTCTGAGCACTCGGGACGAGGGGGACGCGTGAGCACACAGGACTGGGAGTCGCGTGTGGCCGCCGCCTGGGCGGGCTTCGACGACTACGCGGAGGAGGATGCCGCGGACTTCCGCGCGGTGATCGACGCCCTGGTCGCCGAGTTGCCCGACGACAGCCCGCTGGGCCCCTTCGAGCGCGCCTGTGCCTGGGACTCCACGGGACACTCCGACACGGCGGTGCCGCTGTACCGGGAGGCGCTGGCCCGCGGCCTCGACGGCTACCGCGGCCGCCGGGCGAAGATCCAGCTGTCCAGCTCGCTGCGCAACGTCGGGCAGGCCAAGGAGGGCGTCGATCTACTCACCCCCGAACTCGACGCTCCGTCCGACGAACTGGACGACGCCGTGCGCGCCTGCCTGGCCCTGTGCCTGTCCAGCCTGGGCCGGGACCGTGAGGGCCTGTCCCTGGTCCTCGGCGCACTCGCGCCGCATCTGCCGCGCTACCAGCGGTCGATGGCGAACTACGCGCGCCTGCTGGTCGAGCCGGACGCCTGACCGAACCGCCCGGCCCACCGGGGTACCAGGGCCGTGGCCCTCACCACCCGTGCTGTGGGGCGCGCCGACCGGCGCAATGGCCGCGATCGCGGCGGCCGGAGTCCTCCCGCTCGGGACGGTGGCGCCGCTGCCGTGACGGGGCTGCCCCTCGCGCAGGTAACCAACCACCGTCTCACTCGTTTTGCCGGACGTGCAGCCACAGCATGTCGCCCCGCGCCGGGCCCGGACCTCAGCACCGGTCGTCGATGTCGAGCAGGCCGAGGCCGCGCTCGCCGAGCACTATCCCCGGCTCGTCCGGCTCGCCTATCTCGTGCTGCCACCGGGTCTCGGCCGCAACCGGCGGGTGCTGACGGCGCATGCCCTCGCCCAGCGGGCGCTGCCCCGCCGGCGCTCCTCGTCCCTGATTCCGGCCCAGGCGACAGGTCCTTCCCATGCGCGCCGGGCCGAGGGCCGCGGCGGCGACCCCGGGTACTCCCTGCTGCGGCTGAAGGTGGTGCGGACCGCGCTGGAAGCCGGGCGGCCGCTGAAGTGGACGGCGTGGCCGAAGCGGTCGCAACTGCCGCCGCTGCTTCCCCAGGTCTGGGGCCTCAAGCTCTTCCCGCGTTCCGGCGGGGCCGACGAACTCGCCTTGGACCAGCGGCTGTCGGCGCTCTCCGGTCCGGCCCGCGCCGCCTATGTACTGCGCGGCCTCGAGCGGCTCCCCGAGGACGCGGTGCGCAGACTGCTCAAGTCGGTGGGCGTGACGGATCCGGCGGCGGCGGTCCGCGAGGCCGCCCGCGTTCCGCCCCAGGACAGGCTGCTGGACTCCCCCGAGTTCGACCCGTGTTTGCTGCAGGCGCGGCCGACCGATCTGATGCGGCGCCGGCAGCACGCCAAGGCCGCACTGGCCGCCGCGGCCGCCGCCGCGGTGTGCGGGGCGCTGCTCGCGCTGCCGAGCGGGGGCTGGGGTCAGGACGGCGCGGCCGCACCGCCGTACGCGCAGAACCCGGCCGACCAGGCCGCGCTCGACCCGGCCAAGGTGACGAAGGTGACCCCCACCGCCTGGCGGACGTCCGCACGCACCGACTTCTCCGTGTGGCCGGCGCGCGGCAACCTCACCGGCGACAGGGCTCTGCTGCGCCGCGCGCTCGCCGTCTGGGCGCGCCCCGGGGGCTCCGTCCAGGTCTCGGCGACGCCGGGCACTCCCTCGGGCGCCCCGGCCGGACCGCCGCAACTGCTGTACGCCGGCCGGGTCGACGCCGCACGCGTGGTGATCTTCTACGACGGACTGCGCATCGCACGCTACGCCGAACCCGCGAACAACACGAACGGGGCCGCGCTCGACTTCGCGCGGGTCGACGCGGCGACCGGGGCCGAGGCGGACGCCGTGGTCCTGGCCCGGGCCGACGGCAACGTCCGCTATCTGACGGCTCCTTGGGTGACCGGGGCGGCCGAGCGGGACCTGCTCGATCCGTCGGCCCGGGCGACGGACCTGCGCCCGGCCGACGGGGTCACCGCGCCGCTGGCCGGACCCGCGGAGCGCACCGGTTCGTGCACGTCCTGGAACGTGCTGCAGCTGACCGACGGTTCCGGCACACGGCTGCTGACCGATCTCGGCGAGCTGACACCGGCTCACCTGACGGTAGGTCGGCCGGGCGCGACGCGGGAGGCGTCCGGGGCGGCGGAGCTGCGCACCTGGTCGCCGTTCGCCTGCTCGCTGGCGGCGGTGCGCTCGCAGGGCGTGCGTACCGTGAACGCCTGGGAGTACGCACGCCAGCCGCTGCCGGACGCGTCCGGAGCCGCCACATGGGTGTGCACCCGGGCCGACACCTGGCGGGGCGGCGGCCCGCGGGTCCTCGCGCAGTTTCACACCCCGGGCGGGCGGTACGGCGCGGTCGCGGCGAAAGCGGAGGGCGTGGCCGCCTGCGGCACAAAGGATCCACATGTGCTCGCGGGGGTGTTGTGGAAGTCGGCGGAGGGAGTCTGGTACCTGCTCGCCGCGGGAAGCGAGGACACCGCCTCGATCCGTACGACCGGCGCAGTGTCGGGTTCGGCCAAGGGCAGTCTGCTGGCGGTGCGGACGGAGCAGGGGGTCCAGGCCGGGCTGCAAGGGACGTTGGGGGACGGACGGACGATCGGCGGTCTTCGCTGAGCGCGACACCGACGCCCTTCGCGCGCCCGCGGCCGATACGGGGAGAGCCGCTGCTGATCGGTGTGTCGCGGGGGTTCGGTGAGAGACATGTGCTGAACATGTGAAACACCGGCGCCGGTGTGGCCCGTTCGGGGCCGGGTCCGATCGGTAAGGTGTTCGTATGACGACAGGGATACGCCGGAGATTGGGAGTCGAGGAGCGGCGGCAGCAGTTGATCGGCGTAGCCCTCGAACTGTTCAGCCGGCGCTCCCCGGACGAGGTCTCCATCGACGAGATAGCCTCGGCCGCGGGCATCTCGCGGCCGTTGGTCTATCACTACTTCCCCGGCAAACTCAGCCTGTACGAGGCGGCGTTGAAGCGCGCGTCCGTGGATCTGGCGGACCGCTTCGCAGAGCCGCGCGAAGGGCCGCTGGGGGCACGGCTGTTGCGGATCATGCACCGGTTCTTCGACTTCGTCGACGAGCACGGGCCCGGTTTCTCGGCCTTGATGCGCGGCGGCCCCGCGGTCGGCTCCTCACGGACCAACGCACTCGTCGACTCCGTACGCCAGGCCGGCTATGTCCAGATCCTTGCGCACCTGGGGGTCGAGGATCCGCCCGCCCGGCTCGAATTGGTGATCCGGTCGTGGATCTCGCTCGTCGAGTCGACGGCACTGATCTGGCTGGACGGCCGCCGGATCCCGCGCCGCGAGCTGGAGACACAGCTCGTGCACGACTTCGCGGCGCTGGCGGCGGTGAGCGCCTCCCACGACGACGAGATGGCCGCGCTGCTGCGCCGCGTCCTGAAGGACGAGCCGGGAGACGGGCCCTTCAGCGATCTGGTCGCCCGGCTGGTCCATCTGGCGAGCTGACGGCCGTCAGCTCTCGGACTTCCGATACGACGGCTCGAGGTCACGCACCTCGGCGGACACATGCAGCGCGAGCCCCGCGGCGGGCTTCAGATACTGCCGCAGGAGCTCCAGCGTCGTCTCGCTGAGCCTCACCTTGGTCTCTTCGGTCCGTCCGGCCAGCAGCGCCAGGGTGATGTGCACGACGGCGTGCCCGTCCAGGTCGGCGCCGACCGTGGTGTCCTCCGTGCGGCGGAACTGCGTCTTGCACGCCTCGATCCGGGCGCCCGCGATCTCGACCACCTCGGCGTGCAGCGCCGACGCGAATCCGCGCCGGTCGAAGGAGCCCTCCAGCGGAGCGGAGTAGTCGACGGTGATCTGCGGCATGGGCGCTCCTGTTCTACGGCGGATGCCCTCACCTTAGGCCCTGTCCTCCCAGCCGCAGCGCCAGCAGCGCGATGTCGTCCTCCCGGTCGCGGCCGAAACGCCCGAGCAGCGTGTCGCACAGCGTGCCGACGCCCGGCGGGGCGTCGGCGGCGGCCGTGCGCAGGTGTTCCATGGACACGGCGAGGTCCGTTCCGCGGTTCTCGATGAGCCCGTCGGTGACCATGAGCAGCCGGTCCGCGGGCCTCAGCACCGTCTCGGTGGGCGCCGGCCGGTCCAGGCCGAGACCGAGCAACGGGCCGTTGGCGCGTACGTAGTCGGCGGTGCCGTCGTCGTGCACGAGCAGCGGCGGGATGTGCCCGGCGTTGGCGATGCGCACGTGCCCGCTCTCCGGGTCGACGAAAACCAGGCAGACGGTGGCGGTGACGTCGGGGTGCAGGTGCTGCAGCAGCCGGTCGAGCCGCCGGGCCAGGCTCAGCGGGTCCGGGTTCTCCACGCAGTAGGCGCGCAGCGCGTGCCGGATCTCCACCATGACAGTGGCCGCGTCCAGCGAATGCCCGGCGACGTCGCCCACCGCGGTGAGCACGCCGCGCGAGGTCGTCAGCGCCGCGTAGAAGTCGCCGCCGATCTCGGTCTGCCGGGAGGCCGGCACATAGCGGACGACCACCTCGACGCCCTGCATCACAGGCGGCTCCTGGGGCAGGAAACTGTGCTGCAGGGTGAGTGCCACATGCCGCTCCACCTGGTACATGAGCAGGGCTTCGGCGGCGAGGGCGGTGGCCTGGGCGAGCCGGGAGACGAGCGCGTCCCCCTCGGCGGCCGTTCCCCGCGCGGGAACGGCGACGCAGACGGCCGGCTTGCCCTCCTGGGTGCGCGCCACCACCAGGCGCGCGTCGTCGGGTTTGCCGGGACGCAGGAACCCCGCGGGCCACAGCGGGTGCGGCACCATCGTCGTACGCGCCCCGGTGTGCCCGGAGACCAGACCGCGGATCAGCCGGGCCACCGACTCGTGCGCCGCGGCGTCCGGGAGCGTGGCCCGCGCCCGGGAGCCGGACACACCCCGGTGCAGTTCGCCGTCCTCGCCGAGCACGAAGACCACCGCGGGCGACGCGGTGAGCCTCGCTGCCCCCTGGGCGGCGGCCCGGACCAGTTCCGCCATGCACCGGCCCGACTGCACGGAGACGATCGTCTCGGACAGCAGGGTGAGCCGGCGCGCCAGCGCCTCGGCCCCGGTGCGCATCCTGGCGCTGCGCACGGCGGCCCGTACGACGGCCTGGATCTCCTCGGGCTCGGCCGGCACGGACAGATAGGCGTCACCGCCGGAGTCCAGCCCCCGGCAGCGCTGGCCGGGGCCGGCGGACACGGCGGAGAAGTGCACCACCGGCAGGGCGGCGGTGGTGGGCGAGGACTTAAGCCTGCGGCACAGTTCGAAGCCGCTCATGTCCGGCAGGCCCACATCGACGAGGGCGACGTCGGGTAGGACGCCCCTGCGCTGCCGTATGCCGAGTTCGGTCAGGGCCTCGCGGCCGCTGGCCACGGGCACGACACGGTGTCCTGCCCGGCGGAGAACGGCACCCAGCGCGTCGCGGCCGTCGGCCGCGCCCTCGACCACCAGCACGGTGGGCTCGGTCTGCTTGCCGTTGCCGTCCATGTGAGCCGCTCCTCGGCGCACGGAAAAGGTGGGGCGAACCAGGAGTTCCCAGCCCGCCCCACCACGCTAGTGCGCTAGCGCGTGACCCGTGAGAAGACCGCCACCGTGCGACCCGGAACGGCGAACGTGCCCGATTCCTCGGCGTAGGAGGAGGACTTGACGATAGGATCCGCGCCCGCGGCCTGCACCGGGTGCAGCGCGTAGGCCTTGCCCGCGAGGCCCGCGACGGTCTGCTCCTGCTGCTTCGGCGTCGCGTTGAAGACGACGACCAAGTCGCCGAGCTCCATCGTGATCACCCCGGGCGTCTCGTCCTTCCCGGAGAGCGGGAAGGACAGCTTGGACTGCACCTGGTCGGCGGTGGCGAGGGAGAAGCCGGGCTCGCTCGTCCGGATCCTCAGCAGGTCGCGGTAGGCGCCGGAGGCGCCGTCGATCTGGTCGCACCCCACCTTGACCGAGGTCAGCAGGGGCTTCGCGTACGGCCACTTGGACTGGTTGTCGGCCGCCGGCGGCAGCCCGCGCCCGAAGCCGTTGCCGTCCCGGCAGTCCCAGTGGATCGCGTTGAACCAGTCGCCGCTGTCGAACGAGTTGCGGTCGAGGGACTTGGAGCGCAGCAGGTCGGAGCCGGCCTGGGACAGGGACGGGCCCTGTGAGAGGGCGGCCGTGGCCATGGCCAGGACCTGCATACGGGCCCGGTCGGACGCGGAGGTGTCCTGGGGCAGCTTGTACGTGAGTGCATCGAACAGCGACTCGTTGTCGTGCGCGTCGGCGTAGGCGAGGGCATCGCCGGGGGCGTCCGCGTAGCCGGCCGGCGAACCGTTGTAGTCGACCTCGGCGCCGGTGACCTCCTTGCCGTCGTCGCCGGTGAAGCGGTACTTGGCGAGGTTGCCGCTCAGTCCGACCTTGATGAGGTCCTGGTAGTGCAGCAGGCGGGCCTTCTGCTCCGCCGTCGTCCCGTTGGCCGTCGAGGAGTTGGGGTCGGTGTACAGCCCTGAGGCGAAGCCCTGGACACCGGGGTCGGAGTCGAAGGGGCCGCCGCCGCGCACGGCGTCACGGGCGCGGTCGGAGAAGGTCGCGATGCCGGTGCCCGCCATGTTCTTCTGGGTGGCCTGCACAAAGCGCGCGTCGTTCGCGACCTCGCCGAAGTTCCAGCCCTCGCCGTAGAGGATGATCTTCTTGCCGTCGACCCCGTCCTTGGCGGAGGTCAGCGCGTCGAGGGCCTTGCGCACGGCGAGGATGTTGGCCTTCGGATGGTGGCCCATGAGGTCGAAGCGGAATCCGTCGACCTTGTACTCCTTGGCCCAGGTGACGATCGAGTCCACGACCAGCTTGCCCATCATGGCGTTCTCGGGCGCGGTGTTCGCACAGCAGGTGCTGTTCGCCACCGAACCGTCGGCGAGCAGCCGCTGGTAGTAGCCCGGCACGATCTGGTCGAGCACGGACGTGTCGGCCTCGCCGCTCGCGGCGGTGTGGTTGTAGACGACGTCCATGACGACCCTGAGGCCGTCCTCGTTCAGCGACTTGACCATCTTGCGGAACTCGACCGTGCGCTCGGTGCCGTCGGGGTCCGTGGCGTACGAGCCCTCGGGAACCGTGAAATGGTACGGGTCGTAGCCCCAGTTGTAGGCGTCCTTAGCGGCGGTCGCGGCGACGCAGGCCTGCTGCCGATCGGAGTCGGCGGCGTAGGAGGCGAGGTCGCAGCCGGGCGCCGACTGCTCGGACTTCTTCTCGGGGACGGTCGCGATGTCGAAGGCGGGCAGCAGGTGCACATAGGAAGTGCCCGCCTCGGCCAGCTCGCGCAGATGCCGGGAGCCGTCGCTGTTCTTGTCGGTGAAGGCGAGGTAGGTGCCCTGGTCCCGGGCCGGCACGGTCTTGTCCGCGACGGAGAAGTCCCGGATGTGCAGCTCCTGGATCTGGGCGCTGCTCAACGGCACCGCCTTGGGCTTCTTCAGGCCCGACCAGCCGCTGGGGGCGAGGGACCTGTCGTTCAGGTCGACCACGAGGCTGCGCTCGGAGTCGGCGGTGAGGGCGAGGGAGTAGGGATCGGTGACCTTGTTGGTGACGATCTTCCGGACGCTCGGCGCCCACACCTTGACGACATACCGGTAGGGCTTGTTCTTCCAGGACGCCGGGCCCGTGACGGACCAGACGCCGGTGGCGGCGTCACGGTGCATGGCGACGGTGGAACCGTCGAGTTCGAGCTTCACCGACTGCGCCGTCGGCGCCCACACGGCCAGGGTGGGACGGCCCTGGTGGAACGTCGGGCCGAGATCGGCCCGCGTCGCGTCGTACACGTCGTCCAGTACGCCGGCGATCTGGACGCCCGTCGCCGCCAGCACGGCGCCGTTCGCGGCCCGCTGAGAGGCCACGATCTGCCCGCCGAGCGCCTCACGCACCCGGTCGCGGTCGCGCGGGTCGACGGACCAGGCCGTGTAGTCCTTCAGATGGGGGAACTTCGCCTTCTGCGCGTCGGTGAGCGTGGTCCTCGTCAGCCGCAGCCAGCGCTCGTCGTCGCTGGTCAGCGTGCCATCCTTCACGGCGATCGAACCGTCGTGGGAGGAGAGGAGCTGGGTGGAGGCCGCACCCTCGACGCCGTTCCAGGCGACCGTGTTCCGGTCGATCCAGATCGCCTTGGAGGTGGCCGGGTCCAGAGCCGCCGCACTGCCCGCGGGCTGCGGCAGCAGGTACTTCTCCTGCCCGTTCAGCAGCCACACCTCGTACCCGTTCGCCTTGAGGTCGAGTGACTGGTCGGACGGAAGGTCCTTCCCGTCGCCCTTGTGGACGATGTAGCTGAGGCTGGTGGCGCCGTCGGCGAGCGGCACCTCGAACACCGCGCCGTAGGAGTCGGTACGCACCGGCTTCAGGGGCGCGGCCCAGTCGGTGGGGTTCGCGGCGCCCGTCCAGACGTGCAGCCCCCAGCCGTCGTAGTCGCCGTCGGCACGGTGGTAGTGGATGACCGCCTTCGTCTTGTCCTGCGCGGGGTAGTCGGCGGCCGGCCGTTCGGTGAGCACGGCCTCCTTGCCCTGCTCGACCCAGACCTCGCCGGTCCTGGTGACGTCGATGGTGCGGTCGGCGGAGACGTCCTTGGTGCCGTTCTTGTCGATGACGAGGAACCCGACGCTCGACGCGCCCGGCTTCAGCTTGACGTAGGCGAAGGCGCCGTAGGCGTCGCGGCCGGTGAAGGGGTGGCTGTCGGGCCAGTTGGTCGCCTCGCCGTCGGCGAGGTCGCCCCAGGCGTACAGGCCCCAGTTGCCGTAGTCGCCGTCGGCGCGCTTGTAGTGGACGATCACATAGTCGCGGGAGGAGGCGGTGGGAATCTCGGGGGCGGGCGGGGTGCCGGTGGTGCTCATGGCCGTCGCGCTCGCGGTGCGGCCCGCCGAGTCGACGACGACCGCCTTGTAGCGCAGGGCGGTTCCGGCGGGGACGGTCTTGGCGATGGTCTGGGTGACCTTGTACGGCGCGTGGTCGGCCGAACCCAGGGTCTGCCAGCCGCCGTTGCCCACCTGGGCGGCGAAGACGACGCGGTTGAGCTGCCCGCCCTGGACGTCGGCGGAGAGTTCCACCGTGCCGGTGGCGCCCCCGTCCGGGGCCTTGAGGGTGATCGCGGGCTTCGAGGCGGGCGGGGCGAGCGGGTGGGCGGCCTTCAGGACGACGGCGGACCCGGCCGGGACGGTGACGGTGACCTTCTTGTCGGCGTCGCTCGTGACCGACCCGTCCGTCCCGTAGATGCCGCGGAAGGCCGTGCCGGCGGACCCGGTGGCGAAGGTGGTCGTCCTCTGCTCGCCGGCGTTGTTGAAGGCGACGATGTACTCCGTGCCGTCGCCGCCCGTGCGGGAGAAGGCGTAGATGCCGGCTCCGTCGGCCGCGTACCGCTCGGTCTGGACTCCGTCGGCGAGTGCGGGGTTGTCCTTGCGCAGCTTGGAGAGAGCGCTGATCTGCCGGTAGAGCGGCGCGCTCGTGTCATAGGCGTCGTCGGCGTGCGTACGGTCGGTGCCGATCTCGTCGTCGTCCAGGTAGTCCGCGACCTTGGAGGCGAACATCGTCTGGCGGGCGTCCTTGTCGCCGCCCGACCCGGTGAAGCCCTGCTCGTCGCCGTAGTAGACGACCGGGTTGCCGCGGCTGAGGAACATCAGCTCGTTGGCCAGCTTGTCCTTGGCGAGCAGCCGGGCGTCGGTGGCCTTGGGGTCGTCCTGCTTCAGGAAGTACCCGATACGGCCCATGTCGTGGTTGCCGAGGAAGGTGACCTGCTCGTACGCGTTGGCCTTGCCGCTCGTGTACTTGTAGTCGTCCCCGAAGACACCGGCGAGCTTCTGCGCGCTCGCGCCCTGGGAGGCGTACTCGCGGGCCGCCTCCTGGAACGGGAAGTCGAGCGTGGCGTCGAGTCGACCCTGGGTGACGTACGGCGAGGTGATCGACGGGTCGGCGGAGTAGACCTCGCCGAACATGAAGAAGTTCTTCCGTCCGTGCGCGGCGGCGTACGTGTCGAGCGCCGTCGCCCATTGGGTCCAGAACTCCATGTCCACGTGCTTCACGGTGTCGATCCGGAAGCCGTCGACGCCGAAGTCGCGCACCCAGCGCTCGTAGATCTTCTCCATGCCCCTGACGACCTCGGGACGTTCGGTCCACAGGTCGTCGAGACCGGAGAAGTCGCCGTACGTGGTGGACTCGCCTGCGTACGTGGAGTCGCCGCGGTTGTGGTACATCGTCGGGTCGTTGAGCCACGAGGGGACCTTGACGTCCTTCTTCGCGGCGGGGACGACGGGCGTGCGCGGGAAGGAGCCGGCGTCCGTGGCCGGGAAGCCCTTCGTACCGTCGGCGTAGTCGGCGTCGTCGAAGGGCCGCCCGTCCTTGGTCAGATACGGGAAAGCGCCCTTGGAGAGGTAGTCGTAGGACTTCTCCTGATAGTCGACGACGTCGGCGGTGTGGTTCGTGATGACGTCGAAGAAGACCTTCATGCCCTTGGCATGCGCCGTGGAGATGAGGGTCCGCAGGTCCTCGTTGGTGCCGAAGTGCGGGTCGACCCGGGTGAAGTCGGTGATCCAGTAGCCGTGGTAGCCGGCCGACGCGTCGGAACCGGCGCCCTGGACCGGCTGGTTCTTGAAGATCGGCGCCATCCAGATGGCGGTGGTGCCGAGCCCCTTGATGTAGTCGAGCCGCTTGGTGAGGCCCTTGAGGTCGCCGCCCTGGTAGAAGCCCTTGTCGGTGGGGTCGTAGCCGGTGGCCAGGCGGGAACCGGTCAGACCCCCGCGGTCGTTGGAGGTGTCCCCGTTGGCGAAACGGTCCGGCATGACGAAGTAGAACTGCTCGCGGGTGTCGTCGTGCCGCGCGGGCTCGGCCGCGAGCCGCGCGTCGGACGGAGGCGCGGGCGGGGTGGCCGCCCGGGCGGCGAGGGGCGGCAGGAGCGCCGCGGCGAGCGCGACGACGGTGAGGGCCGTGACCCTTCTCCGGCTCGGGAAACGGCGCCTCCGGGGCGCCGGCCATCTCGGTATCACAGGCTGAACTCCTTGCGCTTGCGGCTCGATCGGGTCCGACCCCTGCGCCGCGGCACGGCTCCGTCGCCGGGCGCCCGCGCGACCGTATCGCCACCGAAACACTTACAGCAAGAGTTGTGAAACTCACGGCAAGGACTTTCAGAGCCAATTTTCGGCGCGGCCCAATCGGCCCCGCACGCCCGGTCGTTGCGCGGCGAGCGCGACGAAGCGCCCTCTGGCGCAAGCCGGAGGGCGCGGAGCCCGGGTGGGCCTGTCAGCCGGTCAGCAGCTCGACTTGCCCGCGTAGATGGCAAGCGCGGCGTTCGGGGCGACCGACGCCTCGAACCAGCCAGTGCTGTTCACCGTCACGGTCCTGTTGCCCTGCACATCGCAGTAGGTGCCGGCGGGCAGCGAGGTCTCGAACCACCGGTCGGCCGTGGTGCTCTCGTGGTTGACCACCACATAGCCCTTGGTGCCACGACCGAACGCGATCAGGTTGTTCCCGTTGTCCCACCACTTGGTGACCGCCTGGCCACGCGTGGCGTTGCGGAAGGCGACCATCGACTTGATCTCGGGCCAAGCGTGCTGGCACTTCCAGCCGTTCTGCCAGCAGGCGTTCACCTGACCGCCGTTCGGCGGGCCGGCGTCCGCGTCGGACCACTCGTAGCCGGAGTTGACGTCGGGGGCGCCGTAAGGCCAGGCCAACATGAAAACGTTGGCCAGCGTGTAGTCGGCGCCGCTCTTGTAGTTCAGGGTCGAGCCGTTGCGCTCGGTGTCGTGGTTGTCCACGAAGACACCGGCGACCGAGCTGCTCAAGTAGCCCCAGCCCTCGCCGTAGTTGCTCAGGTAGGCGAGCTTCTCGCTGGTGAAGACGCGCTTGAGGTCGTAGGCGTAGCGGAACTCCTGGACGTCGCCGTTGCCGGTGTACTCGGTCGGCTGGACCGCCTCGCCCGCGCCGTAGATGACCTCCTGCTTCCAGTAGGCGGAGGGGTTGGTCAGCCGGGACTTGATGTTGGCCAGGTCGTCCGCCGGTATGTGCTTGGCCGCGTCGATGCGGAAGCCGTCCACGCCCAGGCCGAGCAGGTCGTTCATGTACCCGGCGATCGTCTTGCGGACGTACTCCTCACCGGTGTCCAGGTCGGCGAGGCCCACCAGCTCGCAGTGCTGAACGTTCCACCGGTCCTGATAGTTGGTGACCTGGGCGGTGCAGTCGTCGAAGTCGGCGGACGAGTACAGGCCGGGATAGTTGTACTTCGTGTACGACGAGCCTCCCGTGCCAATGCCGCTGCCGGCCGACATGTGGTTGACGACGGTGTCGACGACGACCTTCACGCCCGCCGCGTGGCAGGTGTTGACCATGTTCTGGAAGGCCGTGCGGTCACCGAGACGGCCGGCGATCCGGTAGCTCACCGGCTGGTAGGACGTCCACCACTGCGCGCCCTGGATGTGCTCGGCGGGCGGGGAGACCTGGACATAGCCGTAGCCGGCCGGGCCGAGGGTGCTGGTGCACTCCTTGGCGACCGAGGCGAAGTTCCACTCGAACAGGACCGCGGTGACGTCCTTGGTGCCCGGCGGGGAGGCCTGGGCTGTCCCCGCGGGGACGGCGAGTGCGACCGACGCGGCCGCCACCAGGGCGAGGGTGCCGGAGAGCGTTCTGCTGGCCATGTGTGGGGGTTCCTTCTCCGTCGAAGGATCTGCTGGGGAGCCCGTCGGAGACCCTGAGATCACCTGAGGGGAATTGCTGCAAGTTTTCAACTACTTGCAGTGGAGCAGACCGTACGAGGCCCGACCGCGGTGGTCAACCCCCGGGACATGTTCCTGTCACATACGCGAAATAGGGCCGGATTACGACCTGTTGGAGCTGCACGAACCCACATGGGAAGACAACGGGGCCCGCCGTCCACACAAGGACGACGGGCCCCGGAAAGCCGGACGAAAGAACTTGCGGTGCGTCAGACGGTGGTCCACCACACCGTGGTGTCGGCGGGCACCTTCGCCTCGCCGTCCGCCTCGGTCACCTCGCCGCTGGAGAGCAGCACGCGGCCGTACTCCGGCACCGCGACCGACTCACCGGTGGTGTTGGCGACACAGACGAAGTCCCCGCGCCGGAAGGCCAGCACGCCCTCGGGCGCCCGCAGCCACTGGACCGAGTCGCCCGCGCCGAGGGCGGGCTGCTCGCGCCGCACGGCGAGCGCCGAACGGTACAGCTCCAGGGTGGAGCCGGCCACGCCCTGCTGCGCCTCGACGCTCAGTTCGCCCCAGCCGGCCGGCTGGGGCAGCCAACTGCCTCCGGTGCCGAAGCCGTACGACGAACCGGTGCGGGTCCACGGGATCGGGACACGGCAGCCGTCGCGGAAGCCGTCCTGTCCCGCACCCCGGAAGTACGCCGGGTCCTGGCGCACCTCGTCGGGAAGGTCGACCACGTCCGGCAGACCGAGTTCCTCGCCCTGGTAGACATAGGCCGATCCGGGCAGCGCCAGCATGAGCAAAGTGGCGGCCCTCGCGCGCCGGAGCCCCAGCTCACGGTCGCCGGCCGTGCGGATCTGCGTGCCGAGGCCGGGCGGGTTGGCGAAGCGGGTGGCGTGCCGGGTCACGTCGTGGTTCGAGAGCACCCAGGTGGCCGGGGCGCCGACCGGGCGCATGGCCTCGAGAGTGCGGTCGATGACGCCGCGGAGGTCGGCCGCGTCCCAGGCGGTGCTCAGGTACTGGAAGTTGAAGGCCTGGTGCAGTTCGTCGGGGCGGACGTAGTGGGCGGTGCGCTCCACGGTGGGGGTCCAGGCCTCGGCGACGAAGATGCGCTCGCCCGCGTACTCGTCCAGGATCGTGCGCCACTGGCGGTAGATGTCGTGGACGCCGTCCTGGTCGAAGAACGGCATGACATCGTTGCCCAGCAGCTTGAGCTGGTCATGGCTGCCGAGGTCGGGCAGGCCCTCGGCCTTCACCAGGCCGTGGGCGACGTCGATACGGAAGCCGTCGACGCCCATGTCGAGCCAGAAGCGCAGGATGGAGCGGAACTCGTCGCCGACGGCGGGGTGGTTCCAGTTGAAGTCCGGCTGCTCGGGCGCGAAGAGGTGGAGGTACCACTCGCCGTCCGGCACCCGGGTCCACGCCGGGCCGCCGAAGATGGACTCCCAGTCGTTGGGCGGCAGTTCGCCGTCCTCACCCTTGCCGGGGCGGAAGTGGTAGCGCTCCCGGAGCGGCGAGCCGGGCCCCTCAGCGAGCGCCCGCTTGAACCACTCGTGCTGGTCGGAGGAGTGGTTCGGGACCAGGTCGACGATGATGCGCAGCCCCAGACCGTGGGCGTCGCGGATCAGCGCGTCGGCGTCCAGGAGGCTGCCGAACATGGGGTCGACGGCACGGTAGTCGGCGACGTCGTAGCCGGCGTCGGCCTGCGGCGAGGCATAGAAGGGACTGAGCCACACGGCGTCCACGCCGAGGTCGCGCAGATACGGGAGTCGGGAACGTACGCCCTCCAGGTCTCCCATGCCGTCGCCGTTGCTGTCGGCGAAGCTGCGCGGATAGACCTGGTAGATCACCGCGTCGCGCCACCAGTCGCGATGGGTGGTGGCGACGGTGGCGAGGGCGGTGTTCGGGGCCTGGTCGGCGGGGTGCTGGCTCATGGCGTCCTTGATGCGGTGGGGGTCCTTCCGCCCGGGCGGAGCCGGGCGGAAGGAGGAGTAGGTCTTTGTGGAGGGGCGAGGGTGATGCGGCGGCCGCGGTGACAGCGGGGTCGGATGGGCACCGCGGCCGCCACCCGCGCGGGTCAGGCGCGCGGGAGCCCGGGGGGCGGGTCAGCCCTTGGTGCCGCCCGCGGTGAGGCCGGTCACCAGGTTCTTCTGCACGAGGTAGAAGAAGATGGAGACGGGTATCGCGATCAGCACCGCGGTGGCCGCCATCAGATTCCGCTGGGCGTCGTGTTCGCTGATGAAGCTCTGCAGGCCGACGGCGAAGGTGTACTTGTCGTCGCTCAGCATGAACGTCGAGGCGAAGGCGACCTCGCCGAACGCGGTGAGGAAGGCGTAGAAGGCGGCGACCGCGAGACCGGGCCTGGCGAGCGGCAGGATCAGCCGGACGAAGGTTCCGAAGGGCGTGAGTCCGTCGACCCGGCCGGCCTCGTCGATCTCGAAGGGGATCGTGTCGAAGTAGCCCTTCAGCAGCCACGCGCAGTACGGCACGATCGTCGTGCTGTTGATCAGGATGAGCCCGAGGTAGGTGTCGATGAGTCCCAGGTCCGACATGATCTGGTACATCGGCACGATCAGGACGGCGATCGGGAACATCTGGGTGAGCAGCAGCACCCACATGAACTTCTTGTAGCCGGGGAAGCGCATCCGGGACACCGCGTAGCCGGTGGTGGCGGCGATCATCACGCCGATGACCGTGGTGCCGGACACGACGATGAGCGTGCTCTTCAGCCAGTCGAAGAAGCTCGTGTGCTGCAGGACGAACGAGTAGTTGTCCAGCGTCATCGTGTGCCAGATGTGCCCGGGGTGCAGGTAGTCGTCCTTGTCCGGGCCCAGCGACAGGAAGATCAGCCAGCCGACCGGGAAGAAGGCGATCAGGCTCGCCACGATCAGCGTGGCGTGGGTGCCGAGCGTCGCGACGGGACCGCGCTGGCCACGTCTGCGCGCTCTGCGCCGCGGGGCGTCCGCGCCGGACTGCTTGGTCACCGCGGCGGAGGTCTCGACGGTGGTCGTGCTCATGGGGACTCCTGCCTCAGATCGCGAGCTGCTGGTCATTGCGGTTCAGCCAGCGGCGGTAGAAGGAGGTGAAGACGATCAGGATGGCCAGCAGCAGGATGCCGTAGGCCGCGGACTGCGCGAAGTCACGCGGCTGCTGACCGAAGCCCAACTGGTACGCCCAGGTGACAAGGATCTGGGCGTCCGGCGCGGTGTTGCCGAACAGCAGGAAGATGATGGCGAACTGGTTGAACGTCCAGATGATGCCGAGGAGCACGACGGTGGAGCTGACGGCTCGCAGGCCCGGCAGGGTGACGTACCGGAAGCGCTGCCAGGCGCTCGCGCCGTCCATCTCTGCTGCCTCGTACAGCGAGGTGTCGATGGCCTGCAGACCGCCGAGCAGCGAGAGCATCATGAACGGCACACCGCACCAGGTGTTCACCAGGATCGCGGCGGCCCGCTGCCAGAAGGTGTCCTCCAGCCACAGGGGTGTCGGCAGATGGAGGGCGTGGAGGGCGGCGTTGATGATGCCGCCGTCGGCGAGCATGAACCGCCAGCCGAAGACGGTGACGAAGGTGGGCACGGCCCAGGGCAGGACCAGGATGAGGCGGTAGAACGTCAGGCCGCGGAACTTCTGGTTGAGCAGCAGAGCGAGGCCGAGGCCGATGCTGTAGTGCAGGACGACACAGGAGACGGTCCACACGATCGTCCATACGAAGTGCGACCAGAAGCGGTCGTACGACGTCGGCCCGAACAGGATGTCCTTGTAGTTGTCGAGCCCGATGAACTTGTAGGTGGCGTCGATGTGGTTGACGCCGATCGTGCGGGCGGTGTTGAGGCTGTTGGCGTCGGTGAGCGTGAGATAGAGGCCGTACACCAGGGGATACAGCACCAGCACCCCGAGGACGACGGCCACCGGGGTGATCATGGCGTACGCGTACCAGTACTTCTGGTACCCGTTCTTCAGGCGCCGGCCCAGGCCGGGCCGCGGGGCGCGGTCACCGCGGCGCTTGCCGGTGGCGCGGTCGATGACGACTGTCATGGTTCGACAACCTTCTCGAAGGTCTGCGGGTCAAGGGAGGGGCCTGGGCACAGGCCGGCGGCCGCCGGATCCTTCCCCCTTCTGCGAGGAGGATCCGGCGGCCACACGGGCTTACTTGCTGAAGTCCGGAACCAGCTTGGCGATCGCGAGCTCGGCGTTGCTCAGGCCCTTGTCCAGGGGCTCCTTGCCACCGGCGATCTTGGGCAGCTCGGTGTCGAGCGGGCCCCACAGCGAGCTGTACTCGGGCAGCGCCGGGCGCGGCTGCGCGGCGGCGAGCACGCCCTGGTAGCCGGCGATGCCGGGGTCGGCCTTGACCTGCGCGCTGTAGGCGTCGTCACGCGTGGGCAGCGTGGAGTTCTTCAGGGCGATGGTCTCCTGGGACTTGGCCGAGGTCATGAAGTTGACGAACTTCAGGGCCGCCTCCTGGTGGGCCTTGTCCGAGCCGGCGTACACGGAGAGGTTGTGGCCGCCGGTCGGGGCGCCCGCCTTGCCGGCCGAGCCGGCCGGGACGGTGGCGATGCCGAGGTTGGACTTGTCCGTGAAGGCCGAGCCCTTGTAGAAGTTCGTGATCTCCCAGGGGCCCTGGATGATCGCGGCGACCTTGCCGTTGACGAACGCGTCCTGGATGTGGGCGTAGGCGTCGGCGGTGGTGTCGGCCTTGTGCAGGCCCTTGCCGGAGAACAGGCTCAGCCAGGTGCCGTAGGCCTTCTTCGCGGCATCCGAGTTGACGGTGATCTTCTTGGCGGAGGCGTCGACCGTGTCGGTGCCCTCGCCGTAGAGGAAGGACTGCGCGTAGTAGGCCTGGGTGGAGCCCCAGTAGCCGTCGACGCCGGCCTTGTCCTTGACCTTGGCGGCGTCGGACTTCAGCTCGTCCCAGGTCTTGGGGGCCTCGGTGATGCCGGCCTTCTGGAAGAGGGCCTTGTTGTAGACGAGCGCCAGGGTGTCGGTGACGATGGGCACACCGTAGGTCTTGCCCTCGTACTGGGCCTGCTGGATCAGGCTGGCCTGGAACTTGTCCTTGTCCGCGAGGGCCTCGGTGCCGTCCAGCGGCAGGAAGTAGCCCTTCTTCGCGAAGGCGGGGGTCCAGCCGACCTCGGAGCGCAGCACGTCGGGGGCGCCCTTGGAGCCGGCGGCGGTGTCGAACTTGTTCTGCGCCTGGTCGAAGGGGACGTCGACGTACTTGACCTTGATCTTCGGATTGGCCTTCTCGAAGTCCGCGACCAGTGCCTTGTACGTCGGCGCCTCATTGGTGGCGTTGGAGGTGTCCCACCACGTGATGGTCACCGGGCCGTCCGACTTGTCGCTGCCGCTGTCGCTCCCGCCGCACGCCGTCGCCGCGAGGGCGAGGGACGCCACCAGCGCGCTGGCCGCTATGCCACGCCGCATGAGTTCTCCTTGAGGGTGAAAGCCCGTGTGCTACAGGTGGCGGTCCCGTCCGCCGCCCCTGTCGACTTGCCGACTGCGCCGTTGCGGCCGCCGGGCGACGTGAACGTAACAGCGATGTAAGCCCTGCGAAAGACCTTGCTGCAAAAAAGTGAAAGGGCCGACGATGGTTACCGGGCCGTGATCTGGTCGTGAGGGCCTGGTGTCTTGCCTTGTGCCTGATCGGCGGGGAGCCGGTCACTTGTGCAAGACTCTGCAAGCTCTTGCCATACGTCACCGCCACGGGGGACGATCCCGTTGCGGACCGGACGCCGAGACGAACACGAGGGAGCGCGATGACGCAGCAGCCCGCAGCGGGCCGTTCTACCGCCCGGAGCCGGCGTCCCTTTGGTGGGCAACCGGACATACGGCCGGTACAGTCCCATCCCGTGACCACACGCCTTGCCGACATCGCGGCCCAGGCGGGCGTCAGCGAGGCGACGGTCAGCCGTGTCCTGAACGGCAAGCCGGGCGTCGCCGCGACCACCCGCCAATCCGTCCTCGCCGCCCTGGACGTACTCGGCTACGAGCGCCCCGTGCGGCTGCGGCAGCGCAGCGAGGGCCTGGTGGGCCTGATCACTCCGGAGCTGGAGAACCCGATATTCCCGGCCCTGGCGCAGGTCATCGGCCAGGCGCTGACCCGGCAGGGGTACACGCCGGTGCTGGCGACCCAGACACCGGGCGGCTCCACGGAGGACGAGCTGACCGAGATGCTCGTGGACCGCGGTGTCGCGGGCATCATCTATGTCTCGGGGCTGCACGCCGACACCACCGCCGATGTCCAGCGCTATGAGCGGCTGCGCGCCCAGGGCGTGCCCTATGTGCTCGTGGACGGCTTCTCGCCCAAGGTCGAGGCGCCGTTCATCTCCCCCGACGACCGCGCCGCGATGTCCCTCGCGGTCACGCACCTGGTGTCGCTGGGGCACACGCGGATCGGGCTGGCCCTCGGGCCCAAGCGGTTCGTGCCGGTGCAGCGGAAGATAGAGGGTTTCGTCCGCACCGTGCAGGAGCAGCTCGGGCTGTCCACCGACGACATCGAGTCACGGCTGATCCAGCACTCGCTGTACACACTGGAGGGCGGGCAGGCGGCGGCGTCCGCGCTCATCGACCGGGAGTGCACGGCGGTGGTGTGCGCGAGCGACATGATGGCGCTCGGCGCGATACGCGCGGCACGCCAGCGGGGGCTGGAAGTGCCCACGGACATCTCGGTGGTGGGTTTCGACGACTCCCCGCTGATCGCCTTCACGGACCCGCCGCTGACGACGATCCGCAAGCCGGTCCCGGCCATGGGTCAGGCGGCCGTGCGGACGTTGCTGGAGGAGATCGGTGGGACGCCCGCGCCGCACAGTGAATTCGTGTTCATGCCGGAGCTGGTGGTGCGAGGGTCGACGGCTTCTGCTCCTGGTGACCGAAGTCGTCCCTAGGCAGTAGTCCCCCGGGCCCTTGGGGTCCGCGAGGTGGAGAACATGCGGCCGGAACCCTTCCAGGGGATGATCGGTGGGGGAACGCTTATCTGGCAGACTCTGTGCCTATGGGTGACGAGACCGTGACTGCGGTGGACGGCCGGAGGCAGACCGCCGGCACTGTCACGGAGGAGACCGAGGACCGCGCGAGGCAGGGCCTGCTGCGACGGATCCGTACTCCCCGGCGCCCTCGATTCTGGTTCGAAATCCTCCTCATCGCGGTGAGTTACTGGACGTACTCGCTGATCCGCAACGCCGTGCCGGAGCAGAAGGCCGCGGCGCTGAACAACGCCGACTGGCTGTGGCGAGTCGAGCAGCACATGGGAATCGCCGTGGAGGACTCGGTCAACCACGCCGCCAATTCCGCGACGTGGCTGATCGTGGGGATGAACTACTACTACGCCACACTGCACTTCGTGGTGACGCTGGGTGTCCTCGTATGGCTGTACCGCAGCCATCCGGGCCGGTACGCGGCGACGCGGCTCGCTCTGTTCGCCACCACGGCCGTGGCGTTGCTCGGCTACTACTTCTTCCCGCTCGCCCCACCGCGGCTGATGGACGGCGGGGACTTCGTGGACACGGTGATGGTCCACCACACCTGGGGCTCGATGGCGTCGGGCGACCTGAAACACATGTCGAACCAGTACGCGGCGATGCCGTCGATGCACATCGGCTGGTCGCTGTGGTGCGGTCTGACCGTCTTCGCGCTGGCGACGGTGCCCTGGGTGCGGGTCCTGGGGCTGCTGTATCCGGCGGGGACCCTCCTGGTGATCGTTGCCACGGCGAACCATTTCTGGCTGGACGCCGTGGGCGGAACGGTCTGTCTGACGGTCGGTTTCGCGGTGGCGTCGCTGTGGTACGGAGCCATGCCCTACGCACTGCCGCGCACCTGGCACCGGAGCCTGACACCCGTCACCGTCGGTGGCGGCGGCTACGTTCCGTAGAACAGCTCCTCCACGACGGTCCTGGCCCTGCGGGTCGTGCGCCGGTAGTCGTCGAGCATGTCGCCCACGTGCCCCGGCCCGTACCCGAGATAGCGGCCCACCGCGGCGAGCTCCCGGCTCTGGGACGGGAAGGTGTCGCCCGCCCGGCCCCGCACCAGCATCACGGCGTTGCGCACCCGCGAGGCGAGGACCCAGGCCTCGTCCAGTATCGCCACCTCCACGTCGGGGATCAGTCCCGCGGCGTGGGCCGCGGCGAGCGCGGCGCGGGTGCGGGTGGTGCGCAGGCCCGGTTCCTCCCGGCCGTGCCGTAGCTGCAGCAGCTGGACCGTCCATTCCACGTCCGACAGACCGCCCCGGCCCAGCTTGGTGTGGAGCGTCTTGTCGGCGCCCCTCGGCAGCCGCTCCGACTCCATGCGGGCCTTCAGGCGCCTGATCTCCCGTACGGCCTCGTCGTCGAGTCCCCCCGCCGGGTACCGCAGCGGGTCGACCAGCTCGATGAATCGACGACCGAGGTCCTCGTCCCCAGCGACGGGCTCGGCCCGCAGCAGCGCGTGCGACTCCCAGGTGAGCGACCAGCGCCTGTAGTACGCCTCGTACGACGTAAGGGTGCGCACGAGCGGTCCGGACTTGCCCTCGGGCCGCAGATCGGCGTCGACCAGCAGCGGCGGGTCGGTGCTGGGCAGCTGGAGCAGCCGCCGCATCTCGGCGACCACCTTGTTCGCCGCCTCCCCCGCCTCCCGCTCGTCCACGCCATCCCGTGGCTCGTGCACGAACAGAACGTCCGCGTCGGATCCGTAGCCCAGCTCGTGTCCGCCGAAGCGGCCCATGCCGATGACGGCGAACCGGGTGGGCAGGGTGTCTCCCCAGCCCCCGCGGACCACCGCGCGGAGCGTGCCCGCGAGGGTGGCCGCCGTCAGGTCCGAGACCGCGCCGCCGACCATGTCGATCAGCGCGCCCTGGTCGGACGGGGCCGGGACCTCCTCGCTGCCGTACGAGCCGACGATGTCCGCGGCGGCCGTACGGAACAGCTCGCGCCGTCGCACTCCGCGCGCGAAGGCGACCGCCTGCTCGGCGTTCTCCGCGCGGCTCACCGCGGCGAGGATCTCCTGTTCCAGCTGGGCGCGCGGGCGGGGCTCGAGCCCGCCACCCTCACCGTCGCCCAGGAGGGCCACCGCCTCGGGGGCGCGCATCAGCAGGTCGGGGGCGAGCCGGCCGGCGGACAGGACCCGGGCGAGGTTCTCGGCGGCCGCGCCCTCGTCCCGCAGCAGCCGCAGGTACCACGGCGTCTTGCCGAGCGCGTCCGACACCTTGCGGAAATTGAGCAGACCGGCGTCCGGGTCGGCGGAGTCGGCGAACCAGCCGAGCAGCACGGGCAGCAGGGTGCGCTGGATGGCGGACTTGCGGGTGACCCCGGACGCCAGCGCCTCCAGGTGGCGCAGCGCGGCCGCCGGGTCCGCGTAGCCGAGCGCCACGAGCCGTTCCCGGGCCGCGTCGGGGCTCAGCCGGGCCTCGCCGGGGGCCAGTTGGGCGACGGCGTCGAGCAGCGGCCGGTAGAAGAGCTTCTCGTGCAGCCGGCGTACGACGCTGGTGTGTCGCTTCCACTCGCGCCGCAGTGCGTCGACGGGGTCGGTGCGCAGGCCGAGGGAGCGGCCGAGGCGCCGCAGATCTGCCACGTCCTCGGGGACGAGATGGGTGCGGCGCAGCCGGTACAGCTGGATGCGGTGCTCGAGAGAACGCAGGAAGCGGTATGCCTCGTCAAGTTGCACGGCGTCGGCGCGCCCGACGTAGCCGCCGGCCGCGAGTGCCTTCAGCGCGTCCAGGGTGCTTCCGCTGCGCAGCGAGGTGTCGGACCGGCCGTGCACCAACTGCAGCAGCTGGACGGCGAACTCGACGTCCCTGAGGCCCCCCGGGCCGAGCTTGAGTTCGCGCTCGACCTCCCTGACGGGGATGTTGGCGACCACCCGGCGGCGCATCTTCTGCACATCGGCGACGAAGTTCTCGCGCTCGGCGGCCTGCCACACGAGCGGGGCGAGGGTGGCGACGTACTCCTCGCCCAGTCCGGTGTCGCCGGCCACGGGGCGCGCCTTGAGCAGGGCCTGGAACTCCCAGGTCTTGGCCCAGCGCTGGTAGTACGCGAGGTGGCTGCTGAGGGTGCGCACGAGCGGGCCGTTCCTGCCCTCGGGCCGCAGATTGGCGTCGACGGGCCAGATGCTGCCCTCCACGGTCGTCTCGGAGCAGATCCGCATCATGTGCGAGGCGAGCCGGGTCGCAGCCTGCAGCGCCTTGCGCTCGTCGGCGCCGTTGCCGGGCTCGCCGACGAAGATGACGTCCACGTCGGAGACGTAGTTCAGCTCGTGGCCGCCGCACTTGCCCATGGCGATCACCGCGAGCCGGCAGCTCGCCGCGTCGTCGGGAGCCTCCGCCCGGGCCATGGTGAGGGCGGCGCGCAGGGTGGCGATGGCGAGGTCCGCCAGTTCGGCGGCGGTCTGGGCCACGTCCGTGGTGCCGCACACGTCGCGTGCCGCGATCGACAGCAGACAGCGGCGGTAGGCGACGCGCAGCAGGACCGGGTCGGCGACCCCGGCGAGCTGACGTTCGAACTCCGCCACACCGGGGTGGAGGTCCTGCGGCTCGTAGGTGACCAGCACGTGCCAGTCGCCGGGATGGCGGGCGAGGTGGTCGGCGAGCGCGGCGGAGGCGCCGAGGACACCGAGCAGCCGGTCGCGCAGGGGCTTGGCCGAGATCAGGGTGTCGAGCAGTTCGCGCCGGGCGGTGGGGGCGGGCTGCGCCTCCAGCAGCCGGACGAGACCGTGCAGCGCCAGATCGGGGTCGGCGGTCGCGCCGAGCGCCTCCAGCAGGACGGGATCGGACCTTATGGGCGCCAGCTCGACGCTCTCCAGGAGCCGCTCGGCGGCGGATGGATCGGTGAAGCCGTGCCTCAGCAGCCGGGTGAAGGTACTGCTCCTGCGCCCCTGCGGCACGGTCATCCCTCGGCCTCCCGCCCTGGATCAAGGTCCTGAGACTTTGAGCGTAACCGCAGTACGGGCAGGGGGCGCCGTGCGGTGTCGGACGATACGGGACTGGTGCCGCGCCCCGGCCGCGGCGGCGCCTCCGGGGTGGCGGAGAGCGGAACCGTACATGCGTCCGACCCGGACGGGGCCGACGGAGCCGTAGGCGCGGGCGGAGGGCCCGACCGGTGCGCCCCAGCCCGGCGGGTGAAGAGCAATTCACCCGCTCTTCACCCGCCGGGGCGGGCACCGTGGACCACGGGCATTTTGGCGTGTGCATGCTCTATGCGCACCGCCACCCCGTACCCTCCCCCCACCGGAGGTCCAAGTGTCCGGCAGTTCCCTGCACCGCCGCGGCCGTGCCGTCGTGGCGTCCGCGGCGGCGTTCACCGCGGCGGCGATCGGGTTGTGGACCGGGCTCGGCGGCGAGTCCCCCGCGCACGCCGCGGGCGCCGTCCCCAGCCCGGACCACGTGGTCGTCGTGGTCTTCGAGAACCACGCGTACAGCCAGGTGATCGGCTCGTCCAGCGCCCCGTACATCAACTCGCTCAAGAGCGGCGGCGCCAACCTCACCCAGTCGTACGCCATCACCCACCCCAGCCAGCCCAACTACTTCGCGCTGTTCTCCGGTTCCACCCAGGGCATCACGGACGACAGCTGCTACACGCCCGGCTTCTCCTCCGCCCGGAACCTGGCCTCGGAGCTCATCGCCGCGGGCCGGACCTGGGGGAGCTACAACGAGACGCTGCCCAGCCAGGGCTCGACCACGTGCAGCAGCGGCAACTACGCGCGCAAGCACAACCCCTGGTTCGGTTTCAGCAACGTGCCCACGTCGAGCGCGAAGACCTTCGCGCAGTTCCCCACCGACTACTCCACGCTGCCGCAGCTGTCCTTCGTGGTCCCCAACCTGTGCAGCGACATGCACGACTGCTCGGTGTCGACCGGTGACACCTGGCTGAAGAACAACCTGGGCGCGTACGCCACGTGGGCCAAGACCCACAACAGCCTGCTCGTCGTCACTTTCGACGAGGACAACCGGCTCAGCGGCAACCGCATCCCGACCGTCCTGTACGGCCAGCAGGTGGCGGCGGGATCCAGCAGCTCCACCACGTACAACCACTACGACCTGCTGCGCACCCTGGAGGACACGCAGGGCCTGACGACGCACGCGGGCAACGCGGCCTCCGCCAAGGACATCACCGGCATCTGGACGTCCTGAGATGTACGTCGCGGACAGCCGCGCCGGAAACCCGGCGCCGGTGTCCGCGGACGGCGCCGTCCGGTCCTCCACCGGGCGGCGCCTGTCCGCGGTCGCACCGACGGTGCTCGCGCTCGGCACGGTCAGCCTGATCACCGACGTCTCGTCCGAGATGGTCACGGCGGTACTCCCGCTGTACCTGGTGACGGGCCTCGGCCTCTCCCCGCTGGGCTTCGGGCTCCTGGACGGGATCTACAACGGCTTCTCCGCGCTCGTACGGCTGGCCGGAGGCCATCTCGCCGACCGGGGCAACGGCCGGCACAAGTGGGTGGCGGGGTTCGGCTACGGCATCTCGGCGCTGTGCAAACCGCTCCTGCTGCTGGCGCACTCCCTGACCCCCATCGGCCTGGTCCTGGCCACCGACCGCACCGGCAAGGGCCTGCGCACGGCGCCCCGGGACGCGCTGATCTCCCTGTCCAGCACGCCGGAGACCCGTGGTCGCGCCTTCGGAGTGCACCGCGCGATGGACACGGCCGGCGCGCTGCTCGGCCCGCTCGCCGCCTTCCTGATCCTGCGGGCCACGGTGGACGGGTACGACGCGGTGTTCACGGTGAGCTTCTGCGTGGCCGTCGTGGGCGTGCTGGTGCTGGTGCTGTTCGTACCGGGCGGCGGCCGCGGCACGGAACCCGGCGACGCAATCCGGCCGACCCTTCGCGCCGCCCTGGCCCTCCTGCGCCGCCGCGATCTGCGCCGGATCACGGTCTGCGCGCTGGTGCTGGGGCTCGCGACGGTCAGCGACTCCTTCGTCTACCTGCTGCTGCAACGGCGCCTCGGCGTGCCCGACCGCTGGTTCGCTCTGCTGCCGCTGGGCACGGCGGCGACTTTCCTGCTGCTGGCGGTGCCGCTGGGACGACTCGCCGACCGGGTGGGCCGCTGGCGGATCTTCCTCGCGGGCCACGGCGCGCTGCTTCTGGCGTACGCCCTGCTGCTCACCTCCTGGCACTCGACCGCGCTGCCGTATCTCGTGCTCGCCCTGCACGGAGGCTTCTACGCGGCAACCGACGGTGTGCTGGTGGCGGCGGCGTCCGACAGCGTCCCCGAAGCCCTTCGCTCGTCCGGTCTCGCTCTTGTGCAGACGGGCCAGGCACTGGCCCGCTTCTCCTGCTCGCTGGCGTTCGGAGCGGCCTGGACCCTGTGGGGCGACCGTACGGCGCTCATGGCGTCGACGGCGGCGCTGGCCGTCTGCGCGGCGTTCGCTCTGTCCCTGCGCCCCCACGGCAGGGCTCCTGTACGCACGGAAGGCACGGTATGACGGCACGCACCCGCATCCTGGTCCTGCTCACGGCTCTGGTGCTGCTGGCGGGGGTCGCCACGGCCTCGGTGCTGCACGCCTCGGCGCGTGCCGAGCGCAGAAACCAGCCCCAGGCGGGCGGCCCCCGGGTCGCCTCCGGCGCGGTCACGCTGACTGAGCCCGGCCGCCTGGTGTTCCGCAACTTGGCGTGGGGCCCGCACCGCGACGAGCTCGCGTCGGTCCCGGCCACCGACCCGGCCGGCCCGCGCACGGCGTCGGGCGTCAAGTGCCTGCGCTTCTACGCCGCTTCGGGCACCGGAGTGTGCCTCCAGGCCGTCCACGGCGCGGTCTCGGACACCTACCGCGCGCTGATCCTCGACGCGGCCCTGCGCGAACGGGCGCGCTACGACGTCCCCGGCATCCCCTCCCGCGCCCGGGTCTCCCCCAGCGGCCATTACGCGGCCTGGACCGCCTTCGTGGGCGGGGACTCGTACGCCGGTACGAACTTCTCGACCCGCACGGCGATCGTGAACACCCGGACCGGAGCGCTGACCCCCTCCCTGGAGGCGTACCGCGTCCTCAAGGACGGCAGGACCTACCAGGCGGCGGACGTGAACTTCTGGGGGGTGACCTTCGCGGCCGACGACCGCACGTTCTACGCGACGCTGGCGACGAAGGGCACGACCTACCTGGTCCGCGGCGACCTGCGGGCCCGCACGGTCACCACGCTCCACAGCAACGTGGAGTGCCCCTCCCTGTCCCCCGACGGCACCCGCATCGCCTTCAAGAAACGGGTGAAGGGCCTCCCCAAGGACGCGCCCTGGCACCTGTACGTCCTCGACCTGCGCACGCTGCGCGAGACCCCGCTCGCGGAACCGCGCAGCGTGGACGACCAGGCGGTCTGGCGGGACACGCACACGATCGTGTACGCCCTGCCCGGCGACTACGGGGCGGACCTCTACGAGCTACCGGCCGACGGCACGGGCAAGCCGCGGCGCATGGACAGCGCGGCGGTGTCGCCCGCGTATGTCTCCTGACGGATACTCAGACCCCGCCTTTGCGACATGGGCACCGAGCCGGAGACGCCAGGCCGATCAGGGTGAGCTGGTTCCATCCCCCGCACGCCCACATTTGCGCCGGCGGAGCGAGGGTGAGGGCGGCGCCGAGTTGGCGAATTCTTCCTCGCACCGCGATGGTCCACCTGGATTCCCGGGAGTCCGTCACCGTCGGACGGCATTTCGTGGAGTCCGTGTGTGCAAGCGCTGAAACCCGCCCTGACCTGTACTTACAGCACCCCCGGCAGGTTCTTGCGCAGCTCGAAGGCCGTGACCTCGCTGCGGTACTCGTGCCACTACGCCAGCCCCGCCATCCGGATCTGCGGCGTCACACGATCCACCCTGATGCCAAGATGATCTACACCAAGACGCTTCCAACCATGGCGGTGGGGACCCTTGGGATCGGCGCTTTAGCGGGGCTGACCTTCAAGCGCCGCCGCGCTCGGATCCTTGGGCCCTGGAAGACGCCTGCGGATCGCGGCTGACCTGGCAAGGCACTGACCTGGGTCGGAACGCGATCGGCCCCGCTGTTCCCCGTGAGTCCCCGCTGCGTCCCGCCGGATCGGGCACGCAACGGGCACGCAGGACGCAGCCGACCTTCTGCTTTTCACGCGGGTTGATCGTGCGGCGAGGATCATGATCCGTTCCGGCAACGACAAACGTTGACACCCCGTGACATACCGCTGCGTACGCCGACGTTCGTTGTCGTTGCCGTCAGACTGCCGTCAGGGGGGTCGGCCAGGGGTGGTGTGGGGCACGGCCCGGTGTGTCCCGGGGAACCGGATTACCGCATCGGGTCCGGGTGCGGCGAGAGGCGCGGAGTCGTCGTCTTGCCGGGTCCTCGGCCCGCGTGCCGGCGGATCGGGCCGGCCGGGGGAAGACTGCCATCCATTGGGTTCTGTTCAGCAAGTACCGGGGCTAATTGTGTCGGTTGCGGTTGTGCAGTGGCAGAGCGGCAAGCGCAAGCAGAGTGGCAAGTCCAAGCAGCAGGATCGCCTCGGGCACGGGCCGCTTGGCGCGCCAGAGCTGGACTGGCAGCCCGATCGAGGGCACGCGCAACCGTGCTACGCCTTCGAGTGCCGTGGGCCGGATCGGGGTGGAGTCCGGTGTGGAGTTGGCGTCACCTTTGGTGATCAGGTCGTTGTTGGGCAGTACCTGGTAGACCCGATGGGTGAGCAGATGGCCGGGTCGGGTGGGGTCCCGGGCCAGCACGATTTGGCCCACCGCCGGTGTGCGGTCGCGCGGTGGTGGCTGGTAGAGAACGACGTCGCCCGGCACGAGGGCGGGACGCATGGAGCCGGACTGCACCACGCACGCTGTCCAGCCCAGCGCCGCCACGGGCAATTGGGCCCACACGAGCAGCCCAATCAGTGAGCCGAGCACGGTACGTGAGGTGACCGAGGTGACCACGCGGATCGGGTGCCGGGCACCCCTGGCCGTGGGTTGGCAGGGCGTGCTGGCGGCTGGGTCACTTGGGAGAGTCACTTGTGTTCCCGCGCTTCCCAGGTGAAGGTCACCTCGTTGGTGACCACGCTTTGCGCGCTGTTGGGTGCGCTCCGGCTGAACTTCCACGCGAAGCGGAAGCTCAGCGAGTTGGGTGGCTTGCCGGGCAAGGTCCAGGGACCCACGCCGGTGCGGAAGTCGGTGTGCAGGGCGACGAACTGGTCCAGGGTGCCGTCGAACGCAGTCTTGTGCGGAGTGAAGCCCTTGCAGTCGCCGAAGGTGCCGCCACTGCCTACCTCAATTTTGAGGTTGATGAAGGATTGGAAGTTGCTTGGCCAGTTCGGTGAGTTGCTGTACAGCTTGAGCGCGGTGGGGAAGTCAGCGTTCGACTCGATCCTGATGCAGTTTGAGCCTGTGTCGCCGGGTCGCATGTTGTCGACGCGGAACATGGGCACCTTGCTGTCGTTGGCCAGCCCCAGCGAGCCAGACTCCCACGTGTTGCCGCTGTTGCTGGTGGTCCCACTCCAGTCGGCGTTGGTGGCACCCCAGACCAGAGCACCGCTGAGCAGCAACCCGAGCGGAACGGGGACCACCTGTGCCAGCACGTGCAGCCAGGGACGCCCCATCGGCCACTCCGTTCAATTCTGACAGTCCTGCATATATTGCCGCATTCTGTCTCATATGTAGCGGTGCCGCTCCGTGTAGCCATCCGGGTCTGATGGAGGCTCGGCCCTGTTCCGAGCGGGCGCCCCTGGCGTACTTGCGCCCTGGCCCCCGAGGTCGGCGTAGCGACTGGCCGGGAGCTGCTTCGGCGCGAGTGATCATGGCCCCTTACGCTGGCCCGCGGATCGGGCAGACTTGTGGACCTGCCCGTTGGTGCCCGATGCGCGGGCCGTGCTCGTCGAGGCTCGCGCACTGTGTGCCTGCCTCTTGGGCGGGAGCGGGCGGCCGGCGGTGCCGAGACATGAGCGTTGAAGCGGCACGTGGAGGAGTTCCCGCCCGTCCCCGTGACCCTGCCGTGGCTCCGTCCTGACGGCCCGCTCGTCACCAAGCGGCTCCTGTTCACCCGGTCCGATGGCGTCGGCGCCGTGGGGCCGGACCGACTTCAATACGCGGGTCTGGAAGCCCGCGCTCGTCACGGCTGGCGTGATCCCCGCCCGAACACCCGGACAGCGTCACGTGCAGCCCGTGAACACGGTATGCACGCGCTGCGTCACTTCTACGCGTCCGTGCTCCTGAGCGCCGGCGAGAACATCAAGGCGCTGAGCACGTACTTCGGGCACAGTGACCCAGGGTTCACACTGGGGCTCTACACGCACCTCATGCCGAGCAGCGAGGGACGGACCCGGAAAGCCGTGGACATGTACGACGCCGCCTCCGCGCCAGAGGGCCCGTAGACGGCCCAGGGCCGGAAGAGAGCCCGTGGGGCCTACGACAACTGGTCGTAGGCCCCACGGCTCTTTGTTGGCCTATGGCCTTTGACCTGCGCTTACAGCACCGGCAGGTTCTTCCGCAGCTCGAAGGCCGTGACCTCGCTGCGGTACTCGTGCCACTCGTGCTGCTTGTTGCGCAGGAAGAAGTCGAAGACGTGTTCACCGAGGGTCTCGGCGACCAGGTCGCTGCGCTGCATCAGGGCGAGCGCTTCGCCGAGGTTCTGCGGCAGCGGCTCGATGCCCATCGCACGGCGCTCGGCGTCCGTCAGGGCCCACACGTCGTCCTCGGCGCCCGGCGGGAGCTCGTAGCCCTCCTCGATCCCCTTGAGGCCGGCGGCCAGCAGGACGGCGTAGGCCAGGTAGGGGTTGGCGCCGGAGTCGAGCGAGCGGACCTCGACCCGCGCCGAACCGGTCTTGCCCGGCTTGTACATCGGGACGCGGACGAGGGCCGAGCGGTTGTTGTGACCCCAGCAGATGTACGACGGCGCCTCGCCGCCCGCGCCCGCGGTGCGCTCGGAGCCGCCCCAGATGCGCTTGTAGGAGTTCACCCACTGGTTGGTGACCGCCGAGGCCTCCGCCGCGTGCCGGAGCAGGCCCGCGATGAAGGAGCGGCCGACCTTGGAGAGCTGGTACTCGGCACCCGACTCGTAGAACGCGTTGCGGTCGCCCTCGAAGAGGGACAGGTGCGTGTGCATGCCGGAGCCCGGGTGCTCCGAGAAGGGCTTCGGCATGAAGGTGGCCTGCACGCCCTGCTCCAGCGCCACCTGCTTCATGATCAGGCGGAAGGTCATGACGTTGTCGGCGGTGGACAGCGCGTCCGCGTAGCGCAGGTCGATCTCCTGCTGGCCCGGCGCGCCCTCGTGGTGGGAGAACTCGACCGAGATGCCCATGGACTCCAGCATGGTGATCGCCTGGCGGCGGAAGTCCATGCCCACGTTCTGCGGGGTGTGGTCGAAGTAACCGGAGTTGTCGGCCGGGGTCGGGCGGGTGCCGTCGAGGGGCCGGTCCTTCAGCAGGAAGAACTCGATCTCCGGGTGGGTGTAGAAGGTGAAGCCCAGGTCGGAGGCGCGAGCGAGGGCGCGCTTGAGCACGTACCTCGGGTCGGCGAAGGACGGGGATCCGTCGGGCATGAGGATGTCGCAGAACATCCGTGCGGTGCCCGGGGCCTCGGCGCGCCACGGCAGGACCTGGAAGGTCGACGGGTCCGGCTTGGCGATCATGTCGGACTCGTACACCCGGGCGAAGCCTTCGATGGCGGAGCCGTCGAAGCCGATGCCCTCGTCGAAGGCCTGCTCGAGTTCGGCGGGCGCCACGGCCACGGACTTGAGGAAGCCCAGCACGTCCGTGAACCACAGGCGTACGAACCGGATGTCGCGCTCCTCCAGCGTACGGAGCACGAACTCCTGCTGCTTGTCCATCTTCAGCTTCCCCATCCTTGCTGGTCAGGCCGCCTGTCGCCGGTTCCGCGGGGGCGGTTGGGCACCTGAGCATCCCACCACAACACCGTTTCGTGCGCGTTGCGGACCTTGATCGACCGGCCGGCCTCGAACTGAACGCCTCGCCTGAGCGGATGCCTCGCTCTGCCGCCCATCTTGCCTGCTCGTCGGCCCTTGCGTAATGGCGTGCCCGTGCGCTCGACCTCGTTCTTAATTTGCATCTTAGATGCAACTTTTATTACCGTGCTGGAGAGGCCGAGGGGCCGCAACCACCCTTCCCTTCGCAAAGGAGTCCCGATGCTGTCCGAGCAGTCCGCCGCCACCGTCCGTGCCACCCTCCCCGCGGTCGGCGCCGCACTCCCGGAGATCACCGAGCGCTTCTACGACGGGCTGTTCACCGCCCACCCGGATCTGCTGCGGAACCTCTTCAACCGCGGCAACCAGGCGGCCGGCACCCAGCGGCAGGCCCTCGCGGGCTCGATCGCCGCCTTCGCCGCGTATCTGGTGGACCACCCCGACGAGCGGCCCGACGTGATGCTGAGCCGCATCGCCCACAAGCACGCCTCGCTGGGGGTGGCGCCCGAGCAGTACAAGGTCGTCCACGGGCACCTCTTCGCGGCCATCGTGGAGGTGCTCGGCGACGCGGTCACCCCCGAGGTGGCGGCCGCCTGGGACGAGGTCTACTGGCTGATGGCGAACGCACTGATCGCGATCGAGAAGCGGCTGTACGAGGCGAGCGGGCAGACCGGCTGGCGGACCTGGCGGGTCATGGGGCGCGTCGAGGAGGCCGCGGACGTCGCCACCTTCCAGCTGCGCCCTGCCGATGACGGCCCCGTCCCGGACTTCCGCCCCGGCCAGTACGTCTCCGTCCGCGTCGAACTGCCGGACGGCGCCCGGCAGATCCGCCAGTACAGCCTCTCCTCCGCGCCCGGCTCACCGCTGCGGCAGATCAGCGTCAAGCGCGTACAGGGCGACGCGGGCCCCGACGGGGAGGTCTCCAGCCACCTGCACGCACGCGTGGAGGAGGGCGACACCGTCGAGCTGTCCGCTCCGTACGGCGACCTCGTCCTGGACGCGGACGAGGCACCCCTGCTGCTCGCCTCCGCCGGCATCGGCGTGACCCCGATGATCGCCATGCTGGAGGAGCTGGCCCGCACCGGCCACGGCTCCCCGGTCACGGTCGTGCACGCGGACCGCTCCCCCGCCGTGCACGCCCTGCGCGCCGACCACGAAGGCTTCGCGGACAAGCTGGAAGACGCCGCCGTGCACTTCTGGTACGAGCAGGACGCGCCGCACTCCGCGCAGACCGGCCGTGTCGACCTCTCCCGGGTTGCGGTCGCCTCGGGCACGCGCGCGTACCTGTGCGGGCCGCTGCCCTTCATGCGGGCCGTCCGGACCCAGCTTCTCGAGAAGGGCGTGGCACCCGCCGACATCCACTACGAGGTGTTCGGACCCGACCTCTGGCTGGCCCAGGGCTGACGGAACCTCCGGCCGGTCCGCGAACCGGTCAGGAGGAGGGCATCCGGGAGATGCCCAGCAGCAGCGGTCCCGTCGGTGCCGCGACCATGTCCTCTATCGTCAGCGGGTCCAGCGAGGCGAAGAACGCCTCCTGGGCCCGCCGGAGCGCGCCGCGCAGCCGGCACCCGGTGTGCAGCGGGCAGGGCGTGGCACCCTCACACTCGACGACGTCGTCGTCCCCCTCGAAGGCGCGCACGATACCGCCGACCGACGCCTTGCGCCCGGCCTCAGTGAGCGTGAGCCCGCCACCCCGGCCGCGCCGCGCCTCGAGCAGCCCCATGTGCTGGAGTTCGGCGACGACCTTCGCGGCGTGCGTGTAGGGCACGTCCATGGCCGCCGCGACCTCTCGGGTCGTGGGGTGGGCCTCGCCCGCGACGGCGAGCCTCATCAGGACGCGCAGCGCCAGGTCGGTGGAGCGCAACAGCCGCATGCCGCCAGCGTAAATAATGCGCATCCAAGATTCAAATTACTGGCAGGAAAATCACTTGTTCTGCCATTCCCATGACCTCCCTACATGCGGGTGGCCCCGTTCCCACTACGATCAGCGGTCCCGCCCGTCTCTTTCCCCAAAGGACTCGCCATGGGTTCCGCCAACAAGACCGGCTCCAACGAGCGCAAGGCGCGAATAGAGGAGATGCGTCGCGCCGAGCGCGCCCGTGAGCGTCGCAACCGGATCCTCACCATCGCCGCGAGCGTGGTCGTCGTCGCCGGTCTCGTCGTCGGCGGTGTCGTCCTCATCCAGTCGCAGTCCGGTGACAAGGCCTCCGCGGCCGACGACTCCAAGGGGCCGGGCCACTTCGTCGCCGGCGCCGACGGGGTGAACACCTGGAAGGGCACGCTGGGCCGCACCCACACCACCAAGACCGTGAACTACCCGATGGAGCCCCCGGTCGGCGGTGACCACAACCCGGTCTGGCAGAACTGCAACGGCGACGTCTACACCAAGCCCCTCAACAACATGAACGCAGTGCACTCGCTGGAGCACGGGGCGGTCTGGGTGACGTACAACTCCAAGGCGTCCAAGGCCGATGTCGACGCGCTCGCGGCCAAGGTGCAGAAGACGCCGTACACGCTGATGAGCCCGGTCGAGGACCAGAAGGACCCGATCATGCTCAGCGCCTGGGCGCACCAGCGCACGGTGGAGAGCGCGAGCGACCCGGACGTCGACAAGTTCTTCGCCCAGTTCGTCCAGGGCGCCCAGACGCCCGAGCCGGGCGCCGCCTGCACCGGCGGGCTGGGCCAATGAGGCACATCGGCTGGATCGCGGGATCGGCCGCGGCGGTGCTCGTCGCGGCCGGAGCGGTCACCTACGCGGTCGCCGAGGACGCCGGGGCCACGGCCAAGGTGCCCACCGCCGAGTCGGCGGACGCGGGTTTCGCCCGAGACATGGCGGTCCATCACCAGCAGGCCGTCGAGATGTCGTACATCGTGCGCGACCGCACGCAGAACGAGGAAGTGCGCCGGCTCGCCTACGACATCGCACAGACGCAGGCCAACCAGCGCGGCATGCTGCTGGGCTGGCTCGACCTGTGGGGACTGCCGAAGGTGTCCGCCGATCCGCCGATGACATGGATGGGCATGGGTGACATGCCCCCCGGCCAGGACGGCGCGCTGATGCCGGGCATGGCGACCAACACCGACCTGAAGAAGCTGGACACGCTTCACGGCAAGCAGGCCGAGATCCTCTATCTGCAGCTGATGACCGAACACCACAAGGGCGGCATCCACATGGCCGAGGGCTGCGTCGCCAAGTGCACGGTGGGCGTGGAGAAGAAGCTCGCGCAGGGCATGGTCGACGCGCAGCAGTCGGAAATCGAACTGATGGCGACCATGCTCAAGGAACGCGGCGCCACGCCACAGGACTGACCCCTCGCACACCCAGGCGCCCCCGCCGCGCGCTGCGGCCGCCGCAAGGATCTCCGGGCGATCGCAATCAACCCGCAACAGACGGGGGTTCGCCGAAACCGCCTCAAATGCCACATACTCACGGTCACTTGAGTTCTTCTTGGCCATTTCATTCCCCTGGCATGAACCGTTCATCGAAAGAGTGGCCCCCATCGTGTGATCCATTCGCCGCGCTTCGGCGCGGCGGTTCTACGCGGATCGCCGACTAACCACCACATGCGACGAACCGCATTGCAGGGGGCTATATGAGATCCAACCGCGCCACGGCGCGCGCCGGAGTGAGCATGGCAGCGACACTGCCGCTGCTCGCCGGTGCACTGGCGCTCGGCATACCGGCGGCGCACGCCGCGAACAACCCCGGCCGGGATGCGCTCGCGGGCACCAAGCCCGCGTGGGCGACGGCCAAGGCGGACAAGGGCGCGACCTCGAACAGCGCCCAGGTCTCGGCCCGCGTCTACCTGGCCGGCCGCAACGCCGCCGGCCTGGCGGCCTACGCCAAGGCCGTCTCCGACCCGGCTTCGCCCTTGTACGGCAAGTACCTCAGCGCCAAGCAGACGCAGCAGCGCTTCGGTGCGACCAAGGCCCAGGTGGCCGCCGTGACGTCGTGGCTGAAGGCCGCGGGTCTGCAGGTCACCGCCGTCACGCAGCACTACGTCGCCGTCACCGGTGACGTGGCCGCCGCCGAGCGGGCGTTCGGGACCCAGCTGCACAACTACGCCAAGGGCTCGAAGACCTACCGCGCGCCGTCCAAGGCGGCCACCGCGCCGGAGAGCCTGAACGGTGCCGTCCTGACCGTGACCGGTCTGGACAACGCGCCGCACGTGGCGCGCCACGACGACCAACTGCCGCCGCCGAGCGCCGTGTTCAAGAACTCCGGGCCGTTCTCCTCGTACTACGGCTCGAACATCGCGACCACGCTGCCGGACGCGTACGGAACGAAGATCCCGTACGCCGTCAAGGGCTACACCGGCAAGCAGCTGCGGGCCGCGTACGGCGCCGGCACGCGCACAGGCAAGGGCGTCCGCGTCGCCATCACCGACGCCTACGCCTCGCCGACCATCGCCTTCGACGCGGCCACCTACGCGAACAAGCACGGTGACGCGGCCTGGTCGACGGGTCAGCTGAACCAGGTGCTCCCGAAGAGCTACAAGAAGACCAAGGACTGTGACGCGGCCGGCTGGTACGGCGAGGAGTCCCTCGACGTCGAGGCTGTGCACGCGGTCGCGCCGAACGCCAATGTCACGTACGTGGGCGCCGCGTCCTGCTTCGACGACGATCTCCTCGACTCGCTCGGCAAGATCGTCGACAACCACCTGGCCGACATCGTCTCCAACTCCTGGGGCGACATCGAGGCGAACCAGACGCCGGACCTCGCGGCGGCCTATGACCAGGTCTTCCAGCTGGGCGCGGTCGAGGGCATCGGCTTCTACTTCTCCTCCGGTGACGACGGCGACCAGGTCGCCAACACCGGGACGAAGCAGGTCGACACCCCGGCCAACTCGGCGTGGGTGACGGCGGTCGGCGGCACCTCGCTGGCTGTGGGCCGGGACAACCAGTACCTGTGGGAGACCGGCTGGGGCACCGAGAAGGCGACCCTGTCGGCCGACGGCAAGAGCTGGACGAACTTCCCCGGCGCGTTCACCTCGGGCGCGGGCGGCGGCACCAGCAAGACTGTGGCCGAGCCCTTCTACCAGAAGGGTGTCGTCCCGGACGCGCTCGCCAAGGCCAACAGCGCCGACGGCAACCGCGTCGTCCCGGACATCGCGGCGATCGCCGACCCGAACACCGGCTTCAAGGTCGGCCAGACGCAGACCTTCCCGGACGGGTCGCAGCAGTACAGCGAGTACCGCATCGGCGGCACCTCGCTGGCCGCGCCGGTCATCGCGGCCGTCCAGGCCCTGGCCCAGGAGGCCCGGGGTGGCAAGGCGATCGGCTTCGCCAACCCGACGATCTACGCCAAGTACGGCTCGAAGCTGTACCACGACGTGGTGGACAAGCCGACCGGCAAGGACCTCGCGGTCGCGCGTGTCGACTTCATCAACGGGTTCGACGCGGCGGACGGTCTGGCCGTCTCCGTGCGCAGCCTCGGCAAGGACAGCTCGCTGTCGGCCGTGAAGGGCTACGACGACGTGACCGGTGTGGGCTCGCCCGCTCCCGGCTACGTCGAGTCCTACCGTCGCCACTGACACGACTCGGCGGTTCGACGACCGTGCGCCCGCTCCTCGTCCTGAAGGGGGAGCGGGCGCATCCGTGTGCCGGGCCGGTCGCTGCGCCGGCGCCTCGTCCGTGATGCCCCGGTGCCTCTTCGGCATCCCACGGTGATCGCAAGGCCCCCGCCCGCCGCCGCGGCCCGCTGCCGGAGGGGCGCGCCGGGCGTGGGGCGGCCCACAGCCCCATTGTGTCGCTCTGACGATTACTGGCGTCTAGACTGGGGCCGTGCCTCAACTACGCCTCGCCCTGAATCAGATCGACTCGACCGTCGGTGATCTCGCCGGAAACGCCGAGGCGATCCTCCGCTGGACCCGTCACTCCGCCGAGCAGGGAGCGCACCTGGTGGCGTTCCCGGAGATGGCGCTGACCGGGTACCCCGTCGAGGACCTGGCCCTGCGGTCGTCCTTCGTCGAGGCCTCTCGCGCGGCCCTGCGGGACCTCGCCGCGCGCCTCGCCGGCGAGGGACTCGGGGAGCTGCCGGTGATCGTCGGCTATCTGGACCGCTGCGAGACCGCCCAGCCGAAGTACGGCCAGCCGGCCGGCGCCCCGCAGGACGCCGCGGCGGTGCTGCACCGCGGCGAGGTCGTCCTCACCTTCGCCAAGCACCACCTGCCCAACTACGGCGTCTTCGACGAGTTCCGCTACTTCGTGCCGGGCGACACCATGCCGGTCGTGCGTCTGCACGGGATCGACGTGGCGCTCGCCATCTGCGAGGACCTGTGGCAGGAGGGCGGCCGGGTGCCGGCCGCGCGGACCGCGAAGGCCGGGCTGCTGGTCTCGATCAACGCCTCCCCGTACGAGCGCGAGAAGGACGACACGCGCCTGGAGCTGGTGCGCAAGCGGGCACAGGAGGCCGGCTGCACCACCGCCTACGTCGCCATGATGGGCGGCCAGGACGAGCTGGTCTACGACGGGGACTCGATCGTCGTCGGCCCGGACGGCGAAGTGATCGCGCGGGCACCGCAGTTCACCGAGGGCTGTGTGGTCCTGGACCTCGACCTGCCCGCGGCGCAGCCCGACGCGCCGGAGGGCGTCGTCGACGACGGACTGCGCATCGACCGGCTGGTGCTGTCCGAGGAGCCGCTCCCGGAATACGAGCCCGAGCTGACGGGCGGCTACGCGGAGCGCCTGGAGGACGACGAGGAGGTCTACTCGGCGCTGGTCGTGGGCCTGCGGGCGTATGTGAAGAAGAACGGCTTCAGGTCGGTGCTCATCGGCCTCTCGGGCGGCATCGACTCCGCGCTGGTCGCGTCGATCGCGTGCGACGCGCTGGGCGCGGAGAACGTGTACGGGGTCTCCATGCCGTCCAAGTACTCCTCCGAACACTCCAAGGGAGACGCGGCGGAGCTGGCGCGGCGCACCGGTCTGAACTTCCGCACCGTCTCCATCGAGACGATGTTCACCGCCTACATGGACGCCCTCGGGCTAACCGGTCTGGCGGAGGAGAACCTCCAGTCCCGGCTCCGCGGCACGCTGCTGATGGCGATCTCCAACCAGGAGGGCCACATCGTGCTGGCGCCCGGCAACAAGTCGGAGCTGGCGGTGGGCTACTCGACGCTGTACGGCGACTCGGTGGGCGCGTACGGCCCGATCAAGGACGTGTACAAGACATCGGTCTTCCAGCTGGCGCGGTGGCGCAACCGAGCAGCTGAGGAGCGGGGCCAGACGCCGCCCATCCCGGAGAACTCGATCACGAAGCCGCCGAGCGCGGAGCTGCGACCCGGGCAGGTCGACACGGACTCGCTGCCCGACTACCCGGTCCTGGACGCGATCCTCGACCTGTACGTCGACCGGGACCAGGGCGCCGACGCCATCGTGGCGGCGGGCTTCGACCGCGACCTGGTGGTGAGGACCCTGCGGATGGTCGACACGGCCGAGTACAAGCGCCGGCAGTACCCGCCGGGCACGAAGATCTCGGCGAAGGGCTTCGGCAAGGACCGCCGGCTGCCGATCACGAACCGCTGGCGCGAGCACGCGTAAGGCTCCGCGGGGGCGCCGTCCGGACGGTGCCCCCGGTCGCGCCCCTGTCCCGGGGGGCCGCCGCCCCCGGTCGCCCGCTTCGGCCTGAACGGCCTCGGTCCAGGAGCGCGGGCTTCTCGGCTCGGCTCGAGGAGGGGACGCCCATGACGGGCCGGCAGCGCTAGGCCCCATCGTGCGAAAAGGGGCCGAGCCACCGGCCCGGCCCCTCAACACCCTTGTCAGCCGCGCACGCTCTCCGCGTGGTCCGGCAGATGCGCCGCCACCACACGCTCCCGCCCGGTCTGCGGAGTGCCATGCCGGCGGTCCACCGCGTACGCGACACCCGCCACCGCGAGGCCCAGCACGGCGAGAGCCGCGCCCGCGACCGCCGGGGAGGTGGCGCCGAAGCCCGCGGCCAGGGCGAGGCCGCCGATCCAGGCACCGCCCGCGTTCGCCAGGTTGAAGGCCGCCTGGTTGGCCGAGGAGGCGAGGGAGGGGGCCGCGGAGGCCTTCTCCATCACCATCAGCTGGAGCGGGGAACCGGTGATGAACGCGGCCGTGCCCAGCAGGGCCACCGCCAGGGCCGCGCTCCACTGCGCGCTCATGAGCAGCGGGAACAGCGCCAGCACCGCCGCCAGCGCGGTCAGGCCGCCGAACAGCGTGCCCCGCAGCGAGTGGTCCGCCAGACGGCCGCCCACCAGGTTGCCGATCGTCGCGCCCACGCCGAACAGGGCCAGGAGCAGGGTCACGCTGGCGTCCGCGTAGCCCGCAGCGTCCGTCAGCATCGGCGTGATGTAGCTGTAGGCCGAGAACAGGGCGCCGAAGCCCGCCACCGTGGTGCCCAGCGCCAGCCAGACCGGCAGCGAGCGCAGGGCCACGAGTTCGCCCCGCAGTCCGCCGGCCGGGGCGTGGGTGTGGTCATGCGGGATCAGGAGGAAGAGCGACACGATCGCCGCCACCCCGATCACGCTGACGCCGAGGAACGTCGCCCGCCATCCCAGGTGCTGGCCCGTCAAGGTGGCGACGGGTACGCCGGCGATGTTGGCGACCGTGAGCCCCAGGAACATCAGCGAGACCGAGCGCGCCTTGCGCTCGGGGGCGACCAGACCGGTCGCGACGACGGCGCCGACGCCGAAGAAGGCACCGTGCGGCAGTCCGCTCAGGAAGCGGGCGGCCAGCAGCCAGTGGTAGCCGGGCGCGAGGCCCGAGAGCGCGTTGCCCACCACGAACAGTCCCATCAGGCCGATGAGGACCTTGCGGCGGGACAGCCGGGCGGTGACCGCGGCGAGCAGCGGCGCGCCGATCACCACGCCCAGTGCATACGCCGAGACCAGATGCCCGGCGGCGGGGATGGATATGTACAGATCGTCCGCGACCTCGGGCAGCAGGCCCATCATCACGAACTCGGTGGTGCCGATACCGAAGGCGCCTACGGCGAGGGCGAGCAGGGCCAGGGGCATGAGGGGCCTTTCAGAAAGGAGTTCCGTACGGGAGCGATTGATATGTTCGCGTACGGAACAAAGTCTCTCACGCCGACTATTCCAGCCGGTTACGAGCCCGTGTCCACCTTCACACGCGCCGCGATCGGCAGGTGGTCGCTCCCCGTCCGCGGGAGGGTCCACGAGCTCACCGGCTGGACGCCTTTGACCATGATCTGGTCGATCCGCGCCATCGGGAACGACGCCGGCCAGCTGAACCCGAAGCCGCTGCCCGCCGCACCCTGGGTGGAGCGCATCTGGGAGGTGACGGCCCTGAGCGCGCGGTCGTTCATCGTGCCGTTGAGGTCGCCCAGCAGGATCACCTGGCTCAGCCTCTCGCCCGCGATGGCCTCGCCGAGCGCGTCCGCGCTGGTGTCGCGCTGCCGTGCGGTGAACCCGGCGGCCAGCTTCACCCGCACCGAGGGCATATGGGCGACGTAGACGGCGACCTGCCCCTCAGGCGCGTCGACGGTGGCCCGCATCGCCCGCGTCCAGCCCAGCTTGATGTCCACCGCCTTCACCCCGCGCAGCGGGTACTTGCTCCACAGCCCGACCGTGCCCTGCACCGAGTGGTACTTGTACGTCGACGCCAGCGCCCGCTCGTACACCGGGACCGCGGACGCCTTCAGCTCCTCCAGGGCCAGCACGTCCGCGCCGGAGTTCGCCACGTCGCGGGCGGTGCCGGACGGGTCGGGGTTGTCGGCGTTGACGTTGTGCGTGGCCACCGTCAGATCGCCGCCGCTCCCGGTCTTGTCGCCGAGCAGACCGCCGAACAGGTTCAGCCACACGACCAGCGGCGCCAGCAGAGCGATCAGCGCGGTGGCCGACCTGCGCACCAGCGCGAGGATCAGCAGCAGCGGGATGAACACCACTCCGAGCCACGGCAGAAACGTCTCGGAGAGGCTGCCGAGATTGCCTATGGCGTTGGGGATCTTCGCGTGCAGCACCATCACCAGGGCGAGGACGACCGCGAGAGCGGCCAGCACGATCCCGCGGCGCCAGATGCCGCCGCCGCGCAGGTGCCGGAGCCGGGATCCTCTGCGGTACGGACCCGTGCCGCCGCCGCCCGCCTCCGTCTTGTACGCCTGCGCCATACCGTCGCCTCACCACTTGCCGTGCACACCGTCGCCCCCGCCGTTACGACCCTAGGGGATGATCGGCTCCGTCTCTGCCGCCCCATGGCGGCCGTACGAACACGAGGACGGCGAACGCGGAGCCCGGAGTTCCGAACAACGGCACGAGAGGTGCCGTCTGTGACGAAACCAGCACATTACTCCGGCGAACTGACGGGCCGTAGTCCTTCGAGGACCGTGTCGACGATCTCCTCGGCGAGTCCCTTCTCGAGCCGGGCGTCGGGGCGCAGCAAGGAGCGTACGAGCATGGGGCCGACGAGGAGATCGTTCATCAGGTCGACGTCCACGTCCTTGCGCAGTTCGCCGTTCTCCTGGCCGCGGCGCAGGACTTCCAGCCCGAGCCGGCGCCTCGGGGCGACGACGGTCGTGTGGTAGGCGGCCCAGATCTTGGGGCTGCTCTTCATCTGGGCGTGCACATTGCGCAGGATGGCCGAGGAGCGGTTGGCCAGTCCGCGCTGCCGCAGCGACTCCAGGAGCACGACCAGGTCGTCACGCATCGAGGTCCCGGGCAGTTCGGGGTCCTCCGGCTCGCCCGCCCGCAGGACGTCGACGAAGAGGTCCTCCTTGTTGCTCCACCGGCGGTAGATGGTGGCCTTGCCGACGCCGGCCGTACGGGCGATCCGCTCTATCGACAGGTCCGCGAGCGGGACGCCCTCCTCGATGAGCTTCATCACCCCTTCCAGGATGGCCCGTTCCACGGCCTCGCTACGGGGGCGTCCCCGTACGGGGCAGTCCTGCTGAGGCCGGCTCTGCGCGAGGCTCACGTTCGACTCCGTCCTTGCTGCGCTGGGATGATTCTCCCCCGTGTACGCCTGAACGGGCACCCGGCGCCCCGAGTGCCCGGCCATGACGTGCCGTCAGTGATCGGCCCCCACCAACTCCTGCTCCTCCTTGCCCCTCTGCGTGGCCGGCGCCTTCCCCGGCAGGAACAGCGCCACGACGACCGCGCCGATCACCGCGACGCCCGCGCCCCACAGCGCCGTGGTGTGCATCGCGTGCAGGAACGCGTCGTTGGCCGGGGAGACGAGGGCCTTGCCGTTCGGGCCGAGCTTCGCGGCCACGCCGAGCGTCGCCTCGATCGACTCGCCCGCCGTGTGGCGGACGCCCGGTGGGAGCAGGGACAGCTTGTCCTGGATGCCGTTGCGGTAGGACGTCGACAGGACCGAGCCGAGGACCGCGATGCCGAGAGCACCGCCGACCTGGCGGAAGGTGTTGCTGAGCGCGGACGCCGAGCCCGCCTTCTCCCGGGGCAGCGCCTGCATGATGACGACGCTGGTCGGGGTCATGATATGCGCCATTCCGGTGCCCATCAGGAAGAAGATGACCTCGAGGATCCAGATCGGCGTGTCGGCCTGCAGGGCGGCGAACGCGCCGAGCATCGCCGCGATGACCACCATGCCGGCGGTGGTCGTGGCCTTGTTGCCGAACCGGTCGACCAGCAGCCTGGCGCGCGGCGCGAAGATCATCTGCGCGACGGCCAGCGGCAGCATCAGCAGACCGGTCTGCAGCGGCGAGTAGCCCCGCACGCTCTGGGTGTAGAAGACGGAGAAGAAGGTCACGCCCATCAGCGCGAAGAAGACCAGTGCGATCGCGGCGATGGCGGCGGAGAAGACCTTGTTCTTGAAGTACGTGACGTCGATGGACGGGTGGTCGCTGCGCTTCTCGAACACGACGAACAGCACGAGCACGGCGAGACCCGCGGCGATGGTCGCGAGGACCGTGGCGTCGGTGAAGTCCGCGAGCTGGCCGCCCTTGATGATGCCGTAGACGAGCAGGACCAGGCCGACGACCGAGAGGACCACACCGATGGGGTCGATGCGGCCGGGGTTCGGGTCGCGGGAGTCAGGGACCAGCCAGATCATCAGGGCCAGGGCGACGACCACGATCGGCACGTTGATCAGGAAGACGGAGCCCCACCAGAAGTGGTCGAGCAGCACGCCGCCGGTTATCGGGCCGATGGCGATGGCGAGGCCCACACCGCCGGCCCAGATGCCGATGGCCTTGGGCTGCTCGTCACGCTCGAAGACGTTCATGAGGACCGCGAGCGTCGCGGGCATCACGAAGGCCGCACCGAGGCCCATGAGCGCGCGGAAGGCGATGAGCTGCCCCGGAGAACCGGACTCGGCGGCGAGCGCCGACCCGCCGCCGAACACCACGAGGCCGGCCAGCAGCATTTTCTTGCGGCCCAGGCGGTCGCCCAGCAGACCCGCGGTGAACAGCAGTCCGGCGAAGACGAGCGTGTAGGCGTTGATGGCCCACTCCAGCTCGCTCTGGGTGGCACCCAGGCCGGTCGGCGCCGGCGTGGAGATCGTCTTGATCGCGACGTTCAGGATGGAGTTGTCGAGCACCACGATCAGCAGGCTGAGCATGAGCACGCCGAGGATGGCCCAACGGCGCTTGTGCACCGCCTCGGGCACCCCCCGCTCGACGGGGACAGCTTGGGTAGTCATGGCAACGAGCCTAGGCAACTTTCGATACGGAACGGTCTCGTATCGGAATACTTTACGGAGACCTTAAGGAAAGACCTAGGTCGCCGCGAAAACCGGCCTAGGTCCTGGGACGCAGGCCCCCCTTCTCACCCCGCACTAGCCGCGCGTGGCACGAAGTGCCACCATGAGGGTGGTCCGGGGACGCCGTCAGGGCGCCTCGAGATGACAGAAGGAGCGTTGCGATGACGCAGCTTCCCGCTGCCCAGGGGCAGTCCGCTCAGAGTGTGCTCAAGCCGTCCGACAGCAGCAAGGCGCTGTACGGGGGAACGAGCACCCGCCGCATCACGATTCGGGACATCACCGCCGCCAAGGAACGCGGCGAGAAGTGGCCCATGCTCACCGCCTATGACGCGATGACCGCGTCGGTGTTCGACGAGGCCGGTATCCCGGTCATGCTCGTCGGCGACTCCGCGGGCAACTGCCACCTCGGGTACGAGACGACGGTACCCGTCACCCTCGACGAGATGACGATGCTCTCGGCGGCGGTCGTCCGGGGCACACAGCGCGCCCTGATCGTCGGCGACCTGCCCTTCGGGTCCTACCAGGAAGGCCCGGTGCAGGCCCTGCGCTCGGCCACCCGCCTGGTCAAGGAGGCCGGGGTCGGCGCGGTGAAACTGGAGGGCGGCGAACGCTCGCACGGCCAGATCGAACTGCTGGTGGAGTCCGGCATCCCGGTCATGGCGCACATCGGGCTCACCCCGCAGTCCGTCAACGCGATGGGCTACCGGGTGCAGGGCCGCGGTGAGGAGGCCGCCGCGCAGCTGATGCGGGACGCCAAGGCGGTGCAGGACGCGGGCGCGTTCGCGGTCGTGCTCGAACTGGTCCCGGCGGAGCTGGCCGCGGAGGTCACCCGCGCGCTGCACATCCCGACGGTCGGCATCGGCGCGGGCCCGGACACGGACGCGCAGGTCCTCGTGTGGACCGACATGATGGGGCTGACCGGCGGCCGGGTGCCGAAGTTCGTGAAGAAGTACGCGGACCTGCGCCAGGTGATGGGCGATGCGGCGAAGGCCTTCGCCGAGGACGTCGTGGGCGGGACGTTCCCGCTCGAAGAGCACTCGGTGCACTGAGCCCGGGTGCGGTAACCGGCACACTGCGGGCCGTGCCTGGCCGGTCGCGCAGTTCCCCGCGCCCCCAAGGAGGGCGCAGCGGCAGCCCGCCGATCTTCCCCCGTCGGCGGGCTGCCGGCTGTTGCGGCGGGGGCCCGTCTGCCGGCGGTCCGTCGGCGGGCTGCCGGCTGTTGCGACGGGGGCCCGTCTGCCGGCGGTCCGTCGGCGGCGGTATCCCTCGCGGGCCGTAGGCGATCCGCCGGGCTGGTTCTGGTGCGCCGCTGGACGTGGGGTCCGTCGGGACTGCGGGCGGTCCTTCGGCGGCCGTAGACGCCCCCGTTCTGGGCTGTCGCCGGTTCCTCGCCGGCCGCAGGCGACCCGTCGGCAATTGTCGGCGGTCCCTCGGCGGCAGCAGGCGACCCCCCGTCAAGGCTGTTCGCTGCCCCAGCCCATCCATCCAGGCTGTTACCGGCCCCTGCCGACCGCAGGCACTCCGTGTCAGGACTGTCACCATCCCTTCGGCAGGTGAAGGTGACCCATCGGCCGGTGTAGGCGGCCCCTCCCCGACCGAAGGCGGCCCCCATCAGGACTGTCGCCGGTCCCTCCCCGCCGCGGGCGACCGGGCCGGGGCTGTCGGCGACCGCGCCCCAGCCGTACGCGACCCGTCCGGACTGTCACCAGCCCCCGCCGGCCGTAGGCGTCCCATGGCGACCGTCACCAACCCATCCCCAGCCTTAGGTGTCCCCTCCCGACTGTCACCAGCGCATCCCCAGCTGTAGGCGATCCGTCGGCAGGTGTCGGCGGTCGGTCGGCAGGGTGTAGGCGGGCTGTCGGTGGTTTGTCGGTGGGGGCTGGCACCTTGGTCGGCATGACGCGAATCGACAACGACCCCATCGACGCCGCCCCGGACGCGGCCGTCACCGTACGGGGGCTGGTCAAGCACTACGGCGAGACCAGGGCACTGGACGGTGTCGACCTCGATGTGCGCGAGGGCACCGTCCTCGGCGTGCTCGGCCCGAACGGCGCCGGCAAGACCACCCTGGTCCGCTGCCTGTCCACCCTCATCACCCCGGACACCGGTCACGCGACCGTCGCCGGCTACGACGTCGTCCGGCAGCCGCGCCAGACGCGGCGCGTGATCGGCCTCACCGGCCAGTACGCCTCGGTCGACGAGAAGCTCTCCGGATTCGAGAACCTGTACATGATCGGCCGGCTCCTCGACCTGCCCCGCAAGGAGGCCCGGGCTCGGGCCGAGGGACTTCTGGAGCGGTTCTCGCTCACGGAGGCCGCGCGGCGCCCGGCGTCCACGTACTCCGGAGGTATGCGGCGCCGACTGGACCTCGCCGCCTCGATGATCGGCCACCCCGCCGTCCTCTACCTCGACGAGCCCACCACCGGGCTCGACCCGCGCACCCGCAACGAGGTGTGGACCGAGGTCAAGCGGATGGTCGCCGAGGGGGCGACCGTGCTGCTCACCACCCAGTACATGGAGGAGGCCGAGCAGCTGGCCTCCGAGCTGACCGTCATCGACCGCGGCAAGGTCATCGCGGGCGGCCGCATCGACGAACTGAAGGCGAAGGTCGGCGGCCGTACGCTGCGCATCCGCCCGGCCGACCCGCGGGAGCTCCACCCGACCGCCGCCGCGCTCGACGAGTTCGGTCTCACCGGCCTCGGCAACGCGACCGTGGACGCCGAGACCGGCACCGTGCTCGTGCCGATCCTCAGCGACGAACAGCTGACCGCCGTCGTCGGCGCGGTCACCGCCCGCGGCATCACGCTCGCCGGCATCGCCACCGAACTGCCCAGCCTGGACGAGGTGTTCCTGTCCCTCACCGGCCACAAGGCCGGTGCCCCTCAGGACGCGTCCGCCGCCCGTGAAGAGGTCGCCGTATGAGCTCCCGCCCGTCGCCCACCGCCACCCTGGACGAGGCGCTCCGCCCCGCCCCTTCGAAGACTCTCACCGATCCCCTCGCCGACGGTGAAGGCCGCCTCGGTCCCAGGGCCCAGCTGCGCCACATCGGCGCCCTGGTCCGCCGCAACCTCCTGTGGATCCGCCAGGACCCGGAGTCCATGTTCGACGCGATCCTCTTCCCGATCGTGTTCTGCCTGCTGTTCGTGTTCGTCTTCGGCGGTGCGATCGCGGGCAAGGGTCACCAGGACCAGTACGTCAACTACCTGGTGCCCGGCCTGATGGCGATGATGGGCATGAACATCGCCATGGGCGTGGGCACCGGCTTCAACCAGGACTTCCAGACGGGTGTGATGGACCGCTTCCGGTCCCTGCCCATCGCCCGCTCCTCGGTGCTGATCGCCAAGATCACGGTGGAGATCGGGCGGATGCTCGTCGCCACCGCGATCCTGCTCGCCGTCGGTTTCATGCTGGGTCTGTCCGTCACCAGCGTGCCGGGGCTGTTCGCGGCCATCGGTCTGTCGATGGTCTTCGGCTCCGCCATCATGTGGATCTTCTTGACCATGGGTGTGGTGATGAAGAGCGCCCAGGCCATCCAGGGAATGGGGTTCCTCGTGCTGATGCCCCTGCAGTTCGGATCGTCGATCTTCTCTCCGCCGTCCACCATGCCGGGCTGGCTCCAGGCCTTCACCGACTACAACCCGCTGTCGACGCTCGCGGACGCCGCGCGCGGACTGATCAACGGCGGCCAGCCGATCGCCCACGACGTGACGATCACCCTGGTCTGGTCGGTCGCGATCACGGCGATCATGGCACCGGTCGCCATCCGCAAGTTCACGACCAAGACCTGACGGACGAGGGCGGCCCGGCTCGACGACCCGGTCCGTGTCACACGAGGGCGACGGCCTCCTCAAGGGAGAGCCCGTCGCCCTCGGCGTACGCGGCTTCGTAGGCCGCGTCGTCCAGTACGGCCCGGGCCCCGGACTCCGCCATGGTGCGGGCCTCGCGCTCCGCCGGAGTCCGGATGTGGCCGGGCGGCAGCACGCGGTCGGCGGCACCGAGGCACACGGCGGCGTCCCGGGCGCGGCGCCCACCGTCCACGCGGGCAAGGGCGTTCGCGGCGGTGACCAGATGCACGGAGGACATCTGCGGTGCGATCACCCGGGTCATCTGGTCCGCGGCCCGCGCCAGTGCCGTGCGCACCTTGGGCAGGGCCTCCTCATGCCGCTGATCGGCCACGTCCAGCCAGGCCTCCATACCGAGCACAAGGCCGTCGAAGACCACGAAGCCGACCGCCCCGAACTCCTCGCGCAACTGCCGTACCTGCTCGCGCGCCTCGTCCACGCGGTCCGTACGGCTCAGCCACATGGCCAGGAAGATCCGGGCCGCGGGCAACGCGTCGTGCACCGTGCCGTGAGCGTCATCCAGGACCCGGCGCAGCAGTTGCTCACCCCGCTCGGTGTCGCCCGCGTCCAGCAGGACGCTGCCGAGGCGGGCATCGAGCACGTTCATCTGGGAGCGGGCGCCGAGCTGTTCGGCGTACTGCCGCGCCTCCTCGTAGTCGGCGGCTGCGAGCAGATAGTCACCCGCGCGTTCGCGGGCCTCGCCGCGGGCGGAGAGGGCCTCGGCGGCGCCCCAGGTGTCGCCGATCCGGCGGAAGATGTCCAGCGCCTCGTCCGCGTCCTGGGTCGCATCCCGCGACCAGTCGCCGCGGTTGGCGAGGATGTTGGCGCGCAACTGCAGGGCCTGGGCCAGCTCCCAGGTGTGACCGAGCTCGCGGCAGGTGCGGACCGACGCGTCGATGACCCCACGGATGCCCTCGAGGTCCGAGGTGAGCAGGACGGCGAAGAACCACAGGAAGCCGGGGACGCGGCAGGTCTGCGGCTGGCCGGGCCGGTAGGTCCCGGCGATGACCCGCAGCTTCTCCTTGGCCTGCGGCGTCTCCCACGCCTGCATGTCCATGTCCATGCAGGCGAGGTAAACCAGATGGGCGCCCCGGCGGGCCTCGTCCAGCATGTCCGACGACATCGGCGGCGGGTTGTCGGTGCACCTCCCGGGGATGTCCGGCACCGGCCGGGCGGGCGCCGCGAACGGATCGGGGCCGAGGGTCATGACCGCGGCCGACCAGGTACGGGCGTCGCTCCGCAGATCGCGCATCTGCCAGTACCAGCACAGCGAGAGCAGAAGGCAGAGCGCTTCCTGCTCGTCGCGGGCGGCGACGGCACGGCGCAGCGCGCCACGCAGGTTCTCGTACTCGACCTGGAGCCGCTCGATGGCGGCACGCTGCCCGCCGGAGCGCAGCAACGGGTCGGTGGTGCGGGCGACTTCGCGGTAGTACGTGAGGTGGGCGCGCTCGGCCCGGGGCCGCTCGCCGGACTCGTCGAGCCGTTCGGACGCATACTCGGCGACGGTCTCGAGCAGCCGGTAGCGCATCTCCCCGTCGCCCGAAGGGGCGGCCACCACCAGGGACTTGTCGACCAGCGAGCCGACCGCCTCCAGCGCGGCGGGACCGCACACGGCCTCGGCGGCGTGGAGGTCGCAGCCGCCGGAGAAGACGGACAGCCGGCGCAGCACCGCGCGTTCGTCCGCGTCCAGCAGGTCCCAGGACCAGTCGACGACGGCCCGCAGGGTCTGCTGGCGGGGCAGTACGGTGCGGCTGCCGGAGGTGAGCAGCCGGAAACGGTCGTCGAGCCGGTCGGCGATCTGCCGCGGCGACAGCATCCGCAGCCGTGCGGCCGCGAGTTCGATGGCGAGCGGCAGCCCGTCGAGGCGGCGGCAGATCTCGGCGGCGGCCCCGGGATCGTCCTCGATGCGGAAGCCGGGCCGTGCGGCGGCCCCTCGGTCGGCGAGCAGCTTCAGCGCGTACGGCTGCGGCAGCGGCTCGACCGGGCGCAGCAACTCCCCCGGCACACCGAGGGGTTCGCGGCTGGTGGCGAGGACCGTCAGCCCCGGGCAGTGCTGGAGGAGATGCTCGACGAGGTGGGCGGCGGCGTCCACGAGGTGCTCGCAGTTGTCGAGGATGAGCACCATGCGCCGCCGCGCGCAGTGCTCGGCGAGCCGGACGAGCGGGTCGTCGTGCCGTTCTGCGACGGCGCGCATCTCCTCGGCTCCGGCACCGCGCAGCACGGTCTCGCGGCCGCCCACGGCGGTCAGCACGGCCTCCGGCACCGCATCGGGCTCGTCGACCGGGGCCAGCTCGGCCAGCCACACCCCGTCCGGGGCCAGGTGCGCCACGGACTCGGCGGCCTCCTGCGACAGCCGGGTCTTCCCGGCGCCCCCGGGCCCGAGCAGGGTGACGAGCCGGGCGCCGGCGAGGTCGGCGCGCAGGGTGTCGATGTCGGCGCCCCGTCCCACGAAGGAGGTGAGGCGGGCACGGAGGTTCCCGGGGTGTACGGGCGCGGCGGCGCCCCCGTCGGCGGGTGGCCGGGGGCGGCCCGGGGCGCGGGACGGAACCGCTTCCGGGACCTGGAGCAGGTCCCCGTGCAGTGACCGCAGCTCCGGTCCGGGGTCCGAGCCGAGGCGGTCCGCCAGCATCTGCCGCACGTCCTCGTAGGCGGCCAGCGCCTCGGCGGGGCGGCCCGCCTCGCGCAGGGCGCGCAGGCGCAGCGCCTGGAGGGGCTCGTCCAGCGGGTGCAGATCGCACAGGGCGGTCAGCTCGGGCAGGTGCTGCTCGCCGTGGCCGAGGGCGACGGCCGCGGTCAGTCGGGCCCGGCGCGCGTCGAGGCGGCGGGTCTCCCAGCGGGCGGCCTCGGCTGTGCGGTCCGGCAGGTCGGCCAGGGCGGGGCCGTGCCACAGGGCGAGGGCGTCGTCGAGGACGACCGCCGCCTTCGCGGGGTCGCCGTCGGCCAGTGCGCGTATCCCCTCTCCGGCGAGCCGCTCGAAGCGATGCAGGTCGACCTCGTCCGGTGCGGCGGCGAGCCGGTAGCCGCCGTCCACCGACTCGACGGCGTCCGCGCCGAGCGCCCGGCGCAACCGCCCGACCAGCGCCTGGAGGGCACCGGTGGCGTCGGCGGGCGGGTCCCCGTCCCACACCTCGTCCACGAGGAAGGCGGCCGGTACGATCCGTCCGGCCCGCACGGCGAGTACGGTCAGCAGGGCACGCAGCCGGGCCCCGCCGACCGGGACGGGAGTGCCGTCGGCGCGGAGTGCCTGGGTGGTGCCGAGAATCCGGTAGCGCACGGGGCCCATTGTCCCCGGCCGAACGCCGGCACCGCTCCCGGGTTTCGGACCCGCATGGTGCCTGCCCTCCGGCGAGACCACCTCGACCACGAAGGGCAGCGGTTCTTCGCCGGCCTCACCCATGTCCGAACTGACGTGCTCCAGCGCAGGGGTGACCGGTGCCAAGGTGAGGCCGTTCCCCGTCAGGAACCTGGGACTGGCCGCAGGACGTTCTTCCCATGTCACCGATACTCGTCACCTCACCGATACTCATCACCGATACGGTCGACCCAGCACCGCACCCGTCCCTCAGTACTCAGGAGTCCCATGGCCACCGCCGCCGCCCGCCGTAACGACCGGCGGATCAGTCCCGTCTTCGTCGGGATCCTGGCCGTGACGGCGGTCACGGGATGGGCCACCTGGAGCGGCTTCGCCGAGCAGCCCGGCGTGGCCGTGTTCCTGTTCGTGACCGCCGCGTGGGTCGTGTCGCTGTGTCTGCACGAGTACGCGCACGCGCGCACCGCCCTGCACAGCGGCGACATCACGGTCGGCGCCAAGGGCTATCTCACGCTCAACCCGCTGAAGTACACGCACGCGCTGCTGAGCATCGTCCTGCCGGTGATCTTCGTGATCATGGGCGGGATCGGTCTGCCGGGCGGCGCGGTGTTCATCGAGCGGAGCCGCATCCGGGGGCGCTGGCGGCACAGCCTGATCTCCGCGGCCGGCCCGCTGACGAACGTCCTGTTCGCGGCCGTGTGCACGGCCCCGTTCTGGCTGCACGCGCTGGACGGGGTGCCCCGGGACTTCCGGTTCGCCCTCGCCTTCCTCGCGCTGCTGCAGGTGACGGCCGCGATCCTGAACTTCCTGCCGGTGCCCGGCCTGGACGGATACGGCGTGATCGAGCCCTGGCTCTCCTACAACATCAAGCGCCAGGTGGAGCCGTTCGCGCCGTTCGGCCTGCTCTTCGTGTTCGCGTTGCTGTGGGTGCCGTCGATCAACACCGCCTTCTTCGACGTGATCGACACGATCCTGCGCGCTCTGGGGATCGGCGAGTTCGACCGGTACTGCGGCCAGGAGCTCTACCGCTTCTGGCAGGGCACCAACGAGTTCTGCCAGATCAGCCAGTGACCGACCGGCCCCGGTCGGCCCTGCTGCGCCGCACGTAGTACCAGGTCATGTTGGACGTCAGGCCCGCCAGCAGCACCCAGACGATCCCGAGCCAGCTGCCCTCGGCGAAGGAGACGACGGCCGCCACGACGGCGAGGATGCACACGATGAGGGCGTAGAGGGCTAGGCGGGGCATGGGGGTCGGCTCCTGACGGACGGACGGTGTGGTCGTACGACGTCCAGTGTCCCCCATGCCCGCGGGCCCGCTACACGTCGGTCACCCGGAGGCCCGCGTGCGCCTTGTACCGCCGGTTGACGGAGATCAGATTGGCCACCAGGGCCTCGACCTGGTGGGCGTTGCGCAGCCGTCCCGCGAAGATGCCGCGCATGCCCGGGACACGACCGGCCAGCGCCTGCACGATCTCCACGTCGGCGCGTTCCTCCCCGAGCACCATGACGTCGGTGTCGACCAGCTCCACCTGCGGGTCCTGGAGGAGCACCGCGGACAGGTGGTGGAAGGCGGCCGTGACCCGTGAGTCGGGGAGGAGAGCCGCGGCCTGCTCGGCGGCGCTGCCCTCCTCCGGCTTGATCGCGTACGCGCCCTTCTTGTCGAAGCCGAGCGGGTTGACGCAGTCGACGACGAGCTTGCCGGCCAGCACCTCGCGCAGCGATTCCAGCGTCTTCCCGTGACCCTCCCACGGCACGGCGACGATCACGATGTCGCTGCGCCGGGAGGCCTCGGCGTTGTCGGCGCCCTCGACGCCGTGGCCGATCTCCTCGGCGGCGGCCTGTGCGCGCTCCGCGGCACGCGAGCCGATGATCACCTTCTGGCCGGCCTGGGCGAGCCGGTAGGCGAGGCCCTTGCCCTGCGGCCCGGTGCCGCCGAGCACGCCGACGACGAGTCCGGAGACGTCGGGGAGGTCCCAGGGGTCCTTGGCGGGGGCCTTGGCTGCACTGTCGGTAGAGGTCATGGGCCGACTCTACGTGCGCACGGGCCCCGCCCGCCGCTCAGAGCAGAGCCGTCACAGGGATACGGCGGAAGGTGATCGTCTCGTAGGCGCCGAAGTCCCCCGTCTCGTAGAGCAGGCCGACCGTGCCGGCGTCGACGCGGACGAGGTCGGAGTAGGCGGCGGGCAGCCCGTCGGCGGTGTACGCGGACCGCCAGGTGGCGCCGGCGTCGGTGGAGACGCGCACGGCCATCATGGCGCGGGCGCCCGGGGCCGCGGGGCCGGCGAAGAGCAGCAGGTCGGGGTCGCGCAGCTGGAGGACACTGCCCTGGCAGACGGGCGCGACGAGCCCGGCCTGCGGGCGGAAGGGCTTCATGAGGCTGCGGCCGCCATCCTCCGAGTGGGCGTCGGCCCGGGTGCCGGGTGAGCGGGAGTCGGTGCGGGTGTTGAAGTAGACGCGTCCGTCGGGGAGTTCGGCCGCCGTCGTCTCGTTGGCGTTGACGTAGTTGTCCCTGGTCTCCTCGACGTAGCCGAGGTACCAGTTCTCGCCGCGGTCGTCGCTGAGCAGGCAGTGGCCGTCGTAGTACTTCGCCTCGGCGCCGGTGTCGGTGCCGGTGGGCGGGCGGCTGTGGTTGCCGGGAACCAGGACCCGGCCGTCGCTCAGCTGGAGGGCGTGGCCGGGCGTGGTGGCGTACCAGCGCCAGCCCTCCTTCTTCACCTGCGGGGTGATCTCGCGCGGCCCGGACCAGGTCAGTCCGTCGTCGTCGCTGTGCTCCACCCAGACGCGGCGCCCGTCCTCGGGCTTCACCTCTCCGCGCAGGATGGCGTGCTCGGTCGCGTCAGCCGCGGCGCGGACGTGGACGAGCAGGACCCGGCCGGTGTCCAGGACCACCGGGGCCGGGTTGCCGGCGAGGGAGGAGCCGTTGCGGGCGACGGTCTGGAGCGGGCCCCAGGTGCGACCGCCGTCCGTGGACCGCTTGAGCACGATGTCGATGTGCCCGTGGTCGGCGGCGGAGGTCACCCGCCCCTCGCAGAAGGCGAGGAGGGTGCCGGCGCCGGTGGCGACGATCGCGGGGATCCGGTGACTGGCGTAGCCCTCGCGGCCCGCGCGGAAGGGGACGGTGGCTTCGGTCATGGGGGCTCCTGGGACGATCGGCCGTGGTACGTCAACCAACACCAGTGCCCCATGGTTCGGCTCATGCACCGGGTCGGGCGAATTCGGGTTGAACTCCCGGTCAAGAGTCTCCGGTTGCGGCAGGATGTTGCCGCATGGACGCCGTACGGGTCGCGTTGTTGCGGGAAGTGCTCGCCGGGACCGAGTGGCTGGGGGCCACACGGCGGTTCGCGGGGACGCTGCGGGGGTCCGTGGTGTCGTACGGCGGCGGGCTGCTGCTCGTGGGCACCCAGGAGTACGAGCCGTGGCACCTGGCGGCGCATCTGGTCGACGAGGCGGCCTGGTCGGGGACGCCGGAGCTGTCGCCGACGCTGGTGCGGCACGGGGCACGGGCCTCGGATCCGGCGCATCTGGCAGTGGGGCTCGGACGGTTGTCGGCGGCACGTCGGGGCGAGACGCTGCTGGTGGTGTCGCCCGCCGATCCGGGGTCCCGGCTTCTCGAGCGGGTCCATGACGCGCGGCGGGCAGGGGCGACGGTGCTGGCGTTGGACGCCGGGGACCGGGACCTGGCGGCCATGGCGCACGAGTCGCTGACGGTCCCGCAGGCCACGGATCTGGATCTGGACACCATCCAGCACCTGGTGAGCGCGGCCGCCGGGGAGAACGCGCTGCCGGCCCCCCGCGGGCGGCGGCGCCTGCGGGACCGGCTGGCTCGCCTGGCCGACCATCTGACGTCACCTCCTCCGCCGCGATGGTGAACGCCGGGAAAACCGGTTGCCAGGGATTCCGGGCCGGCTGAGCATGGCCCGTCGTGACCGACGACGCCCCCGCCCGCCCCGTAGCAGCACCAGGAGCGGCCCCCGCCCCCGCGGACGCGCTCGCATCCGAGGCCGCGAGCCCCTCCGCCGCTCACGGCACGGGGCTGCGCGCCCTGCTCCCCGACCTCGCGCCCTGGCACGCTTCGGCGGACTTCCGCAGGCTCTGGCTGGCCGGGCTGATCAGCAACTTCGGCACCTTCCTCAGCTTCGTCGCGGTGCCGGTCCAGCTGAAGGAGCTCACCGGCTCGGCGGCGGCCGTGGGTGCGATCGGTGCCGTCGAACTCGTACCGCTGATCGTCTTCGGTCTGTACGGTGGCGCGCTCGCCGACGCGTACGACAAGCGGAAGCTGATCCTCGCCACCGAGGCCGGGCAGGGTCTGCTGTCCGCCGTGCTCCTGCTGAACGCGCTGCTGCCGGAGCCGGCCGTCTGGCCCCTGTACGTCGTCGCGGCTCTGTCCTCGGCCTTCGGCGCCCTTCAGCGTCCCGCCCTCGACTCCCTCGTGCCGCGCATCGTCGCGCACGACGACCTCCCCGCCGCCGCGTCGCTCAACTCGCTGCGCTGGACGGTGGGCGGGGTGGCGGGCCCGGCGCTGGCGGGTGTGGTGGTGGCGTACGCCGGGCTGGGCGCCGCGTACGGCGCCGACCTGGTGACCTTCGTGGTGTCGGTGCTGCTGGGCCTGGGGCTCGCGGCGTCGCCTGCCTCCCACGAGGCGGCCAAGCCGTCGCTGCGGTCGATCGCGGAGGGCGCGCGCTACGCCTGGAACCGCAAGGAACTCCTCGGCACCTACGTCGTCGACATCGCCGCGATGCTCTTCGCGATGCCGCTGGCGGTGCTTCCCTTCCTCGCCGACGAACTGGGCGCCGAGTGGTCGCTGGGGCTGATGTACGCGGCGTTCCCGGCCGGGGCGCTGCTGGTGTCACTGACCGGCGGCTGGACGTCACGGATCCACCGGCACGGGCGGATGGTGGTCCTGGCGGCGGCGGGCTGGGGGCTGGCCGTCGCGGCGGCGGGTGTCGTGGGGAACGTCTGGCTGGTGCTGCTCTTCCTGACCCTGGGCGGCGGTTTGGACATGGTCAGCGGGATCTTCCGGGCGGCGATGTGGAACCAGACGATCCCCGACGAGCTGCGCGGCCGCCTGGCCGGCATCGAGCTGCTGTCGTACTCCGTCGGCCCGCAGCTGGGGCAGGTCCGCTCGGGCGGCATGGCGGCCTGGCGGGGAGTCCGTACGTCGGTCTGGTCGGGCGGAGTGCTGTGCACGGGGGCGGTGGCCCTACTCGCCCTGTGTCTGCCCGGCCTGATGCGCTACGACGCGCGGACGAACGAGCACGCGGTACGGCTGAGGGCACAGCGGGTGGGGACGGCGGGCTGAGGGCCGGACGGGCGGGACGGACCCCGGCCGGCCCCACCCCGCCCCGGGCCGCTAGTCGTCCTCACGCTCTCCTGCCGGCGCGTCGTGCCACCGGGGATCCGTCTCCCACTCCTCGTTCCGCTCGCGTGCGATCTCCATCGCGTGCTGCGCCTCCTCGGGCGAGGCGTACGGCCCGAGGCGGTCCTTCGCGGGGCACTCGGGCCCCTCCTCGACCTTGTGGTGCTGCAGGCAGTAGAACCACTCTCCCGGCTTCCCGACCGTCCGCTTCTTGAACAGCGCCATCGCAGGAGCTCCTTTCACCAGGGCCCATGTTCCCCCAGGCGCGCTGGATAGACTCGCTGGCATGTCTGGCCAGTCGCTGCTCGTCCCAGGAGAGCTGTCTCCCACCCGTTCCGTACCCGGAAACATCCGGCGCCCCCAGTACGTCGGCAAACCCGCGCCGGCCGCGTACACCGGCCCCGAGGTGCAGACGCCCGAGACCGTCGAGGCGATGCGCGTCGCCGGGCGGATCGCGGCGCGGGCCATGGCGGAGGCCGCGAAGCTCATCGCGCCGGGGGTCACCACGGACGAACTGGACCGGGTCGCGCACGAGTACATGTGCGACCACGGCGCCTACCCGTCGACGCTGGGCTACCGCGGCTTCCCCAAGTCGCTGTGCACCTCGGTCAACGAGGTGATCTGCCACGGAATCCCGGACTCCACGGTCCTGCGGGACGGCGACATCATCAACCTGGACGTGACGGCGTACATCGGCGGCGTGCACGGCGACAACAACGCCACGTACCTCGTCGGGGACGTGGACGAGGAGTCCAGGCTGCTGGTGGAGCGCACCCGCGAGTCCCTCAACCGCGCGATCAAGGCCGTCAGGCCGGGCCGCCAGGTCAATGTCATCGGGCGGGTCATCGAGTCGTACGCCAAGCGCTTCGGGTACGGCGTGGTACGGGACTTCACCGGGCACGGAATCAATTCCTCGTTCCACTCCGGGCTGATCATCCCGCACTACGACAGCCCCCACGCGACCACCGTGATGCAGCCGGGGATGACCTTCACCATCGAGCCCATGCTCACGCTCGGCACACACGAGTACGACATGTGGGACGACGGCTGGACGGTGGTGACGAAGGACCGGAAGCGCACCGCGCAGTTCGAGCACACGCTGGTCGTCACGGAAACGGGCGCGGAGATCCTGACCCTGCCGTAACGCGCCCGCCACGGCCCAAGAGCCCGCTCTGTCCCCAGAGCGGGCTCTTTCATGTGGGCCGCCGCGCGATCCCGGGTAGGCTCTTGCCGACAGAGTGTCGGGAAAACCGGGAAGACCGTGGAGGCCTCATGAACGCGCCGGACCCGTCCCGTACGGCGTTCTCGACGCTCATCCGCAGTGCGTCGCTCGATGTGCATCAGGAGGCGAACACCTCGACGTTCATCACGGACCTGCTCGGCGGCGGGCTCGGCGTCGACGCGTACGCGCGGTACACCGAGCAGCTGTGGTTCGTGTACGAGGCTCTGGAGGCCGGAGCCGAACGGCTGGCCGGCGACCCGGTGGCCGGCCCCTTCGTCCGTCCGGAGCTGTTCCGGCTGCCCGCGCTGGGGCGGGACCTGGCCCATCTGCGCGGCCCCGACTGGCGGGCGCACCTGGAGCCGCTGCCCGAGACACGGGAGTACGCGGCCCGGGTGCGGGAGTGCGCCGAGCAGTGGCCCGGCGGGTACGTGGCCCACCACTACACCCGCTATCTGGGGGACCTCGCCGGCGGTCAGATCATCCGCGACACGGCGGAGAAGACCTGGGGGTTCACCCGGAAGGGCGATGGGGTGCGGTTCTATGTGTTCGACGGGATCCCCAACCCGGCGGCGTTCAAGAAGGAGTACCGGACGCTTCTGGACGGGATCGGGGCGGACGAGCTGGAGAGGCAGCGGATCGTCGCCGAGTGCAGGCGTGCATACCGGCTCAACACGGCGGTCTTCCAGGCCCTGGGCGAGGAGTTCCCGCTGAGCGCCTGACCCGTCAGCGCTCCAGGAACACCCGGCCGCCCACCTCCACCCAGCCCTCCGGCTGCGGAGCCGTCAGGATCTGGGAGCCCGCACCCTGGCGTATGTTGAGCGCGCGGCCGAGACGGTCCGTGAGCAGCAGGGCGGCCGCGCCGGTCGCCTCGTCCTCGTCGATGCCGTCGTCCCGGCCGGGGAAGGCCCGGGCGCGCACGCGGCCCGCCGCCTCGTCCTCCCACGCCCAGGCATAGATCCAGTCGCCCGGCGGCGGCACCGCCAGACCGTCGACCTCGGCGGCCGTCGCGTACTGCCGCAGCGTGCGGGGCGGCGCCCACTCCGGGCGGGCCTCGATCCAGCTGAACTCGCCGTCCAGCCGGGCCCCCACGACTCCGGCCGGAGTGACGAGTTCCGGTACGTCCAGCAGCCAGGCCGTGCCCACGCAGGGATGCCCGGCGAACGGCAGGCGCAGGGTGGGCGTGTAGATGTCGATGACACCGCGCTCGGGGTCGTCGACGAACACCGTCTCGCTGAAGCCGAGCTTGCGGGCGAACTCCTGACGCCGGTCCCGTTCGGGGACCGCCGCACCCTCACGGACGACGCCGAGCTCGTTGCCGTAGCCGCCGCTCGGGCCGCAGAAGACACGCAGCACGTCGTAGTCGGTCACGCGGGCATTCAAACATCCCGTTCCGGTGATCTTCCTTTGGGAGCCGAATCACGGACCCGGTGGTTACAGGTGAGGTAAGCCTCAGGTAAGTTAGGCCAGCCTCACCACACTGCCTCTTGGAGCAAGCATGCGAGCCGTCCGACTGTCCGTCGCCACTGCCGCCGCCGCGGCGGCTCTCAGCGTCGTCACCGGGTGCACCCAGAAGAGCGCGGCCCAGGACTCCGATCACCTGATCCAGGTCACCGCGACCGACTCCAAGTGCGAGGTCTCGAAGAAGGAGTTCCCGGCCGGGCACGTCGAGTTGGCGGTCGAGAACAAGGGCGCCAAGGTGACCGAGGTCTACCTGCTCTTCCCGGACGACCGGATCGTCGCCGAGCGCGAGAACATCGGCCCCGGCACCAAGCAGACCGTCACCGCCGAGGTGAAGGCCGGCGACTACCGGGTCGCGTGCAAGCCGGGCATGAAGGGCAAGGGCATACGCCAGGACCTCACGGCCACCGGCGGCGCCGCCGCCAAGCGGAACCCGAAGCTCGACGCGGCGGTCGCCGCCTACCGCGCGTACGCGCAGGACCAGGCCGACGAGACGCTGCCCCGGGTCGAGACCTTCGCCAAGGCGATCAAGGACGGCGACGTGGAGGCCGCGACGAAGGCCTACGCCCCCTCCCGCATCGGCTGGGAGCGCACCGAGCCGGTCGCCGAGTCCTTCGGTGACATCGACCCGAAGGTCGACACCCGCGCCGACGGCCTGGAGCAGGGCCAGAAGTGGACCGGCTGGCACCGGCTGGAGAAGGCCCTGTGGCAGGACAAGAAGATCGGCGCCGAGGAGAAGACCCTCGCCGACCGGCTCGTCACCGACCTGAAGGACTGGCAGACCCGGGTCGGCAAGGCCGAGATCACCCCGACGTCCATGGCCAATGGCGCCAAGGAGCTGCTCGACGAGGTCGCCACCGGCAAGGTCACCGGCGAGGAGGACCGCTACTCGCACACCGACCTGGTCGACTTCAAGGCCAACGTCGAGGGCGCGCAGAAGGCGTATGAGCTGCTGAAGCCGGCCGCGCAGCAGAACGACGCGGCGCTGACCCAGGAGCTGGACAAGCAGTTCGGGGCACTGGACACGCTGCTCGACAAGTACCGGTCGGACAAGGCGTCGTACGACTTCGTCTCGTACGACAAGGTCGGCAAGGACGACCGCAAAGAGCTCTCGGACGCGGTGAACGCCCTCGCCGAGCCGCTGTCCAAGCTCGCCGCCGCCGTCGTGAAGTAGGGGGACGGGACCATGACGGACGCGACCACGGACACCACCACTTCGCAAGCGGCCCCCGCGGCGCCCTCGCGGCGCGCGCTGATCGGCTGGGGCGGCGCGGGGCTCGCGCTCGGTGCCGCCGCGGCCGGCGGTGCGGTGGCCATGACCCGTACGGGCGACGACGTGCAGCCCGCCGGTGCCTCGACGGGTGCGGCGGTCTCGTTCCACGGCGCCCACCAGGCGGGCATCTCGACACCGGTGCAGGACCGGCTGCACTTCGCCGCATTCGACGTGAAGACCGACGACCGCGCCGAGTTCGTCCAGCTGCTCAAGGACTGGACGGCGGCCGCGCGGCGGCTGACCGCGGGCCAGACGGTCGGTGAGGGCGCCTACGACGGGCTCGCCGAGGCCCCGCCGGACGACACCGGTGAGGCACTGGGCCTCAAGCCGACGCGGCTGACGCTGACGATCGGCTTCGGACCGTCGCTGTTCGAGAAGTTCGGGCTCAAGGGCAAGCGGCCCGAGGCGCTGGTCGACCTGCCCCAGTTCCCCGGCGACAACCTCGACACGTCGCGCACCGGCGGCGATCTGTGCATCCAGGCCTGCGCGGACGACCCGCAGGTCGCCGTGCACGCGATCCGCAACCTGGCCCGCATCGGCTTCGGCAAGGTCGCCATCCGCTGGTCCCAGCTCGGCTTCGGCAAGACGTCGTCGACCACTCCGGACGCCCAGACCCCGCGCAATCTCATGGGGTTCAAGGACGGCACCCGCAACATCGCGGGCACGGAGACGGACCGGCTGAAGAAGTTCGTGTGGGTCGGCGAGGGCGACGGTCCGGGCTGGATGGCCGGCGGCTCGTATCTCGTCGCCCGCCGCATCCGCATGAACATCGAGACCTGGGACCGCACCTCGCTGCAGGAGCAGGAGGACGTCTTCGGCCGCGACAAGGGCGAGGGCGCCCCCGTCGGCAAGGCGAAGGAGCACGACGCGCCGTTCCTGAAGGCGATGAAGCCGGACGCGCATGTCCGGCTCGCCCACCCCGACGCCAACAACGGGATCACGATCCTGCGCCGGGGCTACTCCTTCACCGACGGCACGGACGGACTCGGCCGCCTGGACGCGGGCTTGTTCTTCCTCGCCTACCAGCGCGACGTGCGCAACGGGTTCATCCCTCTGCAGCGCAAGCTGTCGGCGTCCGACGCGCTCAACGAGTACATCCAGCACGTGGGTTCGGCGGTCTTCGCGATCCCGCCCGGCGTCCGCGACAAGGACGACTGGTGGGGCCGGACGCTGCTGACCGAGGAGGCGTAGTCAGTGTTCTCCAACTATCTGATCGGCCTGCGCGAGGGCCTGGAAGCCAGTCTCGTCGTCTGCATCCTGATCGCCTATCTGGTCAAGACGGGCCGCAGGGACGCCCTGAGGCCGATCTGGATCGGCATCGGCATCGCGATCGCCATCGCGCTGGGCTTCGGCTGCATCCTCGAATTCGGCTCCCAGGAACTGACGTTCCAGGCACAGGAGGCGCTCGGCGGTTCCCTGTCGGTCCTCGCCGTCGGCCTGGTGACCTGGATGGTCTTCTGGATGCGGCGCACCGCCCGGCATCTGAAGTCCGAGCTGCACGGCAAGCTGGACGCGGCCCTGGCGATGGGCACGGGCGCGCTGGTCGCCACCGCGTTCCTGGCCGTCGGCCGAGAGGGCCTGGAGACCGCGCTGTTCGTGTGGGCGTCGGTGCACGCGGCCAGCGACGGCACCCCGCGCCCGCTGATCGGCGTCGCCCTGGGCCTGGCCACGGCGGGCCTCCTGGGCTGGCTGTTCTACCGCGGCGCCCTGAGGATCAACCTCGCCAAGTTCTTCACCTGGACCGGCGGCATGCTGGTCGTCGTCGCCGCGGGCGTGCTCGCCTACGGCTTCCACGATCTACAGGAGGCCGACTGGGTCCCGGGCCTGTCGAACCTGGCCTTCGACATCAGCGGCACCATCCCGCCGGACAGCTGGTACGGCACGCTCCTGAAGGGCGTCTTCAACTTCCAGCCCGACCCGACGGTCGTCCAGGTCACGGTGTGGCTGCTGTACCTGGTCCCGACCCTCGTGCTCTTCTTCGTCCCGGCCGGCCTCACCTCGAGGAAGGCGAAGCAGCAGGCCGCCTCGACCCCGGTGGGGGAAAGGCCTGACGATACGTCAGTGGTATAGCGGGGCGGGCGCAAGTGGGCAACCCGGCGCCCGTCCCGCTTCCCGTCCCGGTAGGGTTCGCCTCCGGGAAGGGGAAGGTGAAGGTCACTGATGAGCAGGGATCGCGCGGATCGCAGCCCTCGAACGCGTCGTAGTCTCAACCGGATCGCCCTGGCGACGGTGACGGCGGCGGCCGTCGCCGTGACGGCGAGTGGCTGCGTCGTGGTCCACGGCGAACGCGAGGTCGTCCCGACGGTCAGACGCGCCGAAGCCGCCCGCGCCCTCGGGGACTTCCTCACCGCCTACAACAAGGCGGACAAGGCGTTCGACCGCTCCCTGGACGCGGACCGGGTCACCGGCGCGCTGGCCGACATCGACGGCGGCAAGCTGGCAGCCGGCCACAAGAACAACCCCGGCGGCAATCCCGGTCACACGCCGCTGAAGCTGACCGACGCCCGGTTCACCATTCCCGAGAAGGCGGGCTGGCCGCGCTGGTTCGTCGCCGACGCCCACGCCAACAAGGGCAGCGCCGACGCCCATTGGCTGCTCGTCTTCACTCGTTCCGCCCCGGACAAGGTGTGGGCGGTGTCCTATCTGACGATCCTCGCCGACGGTGACGTACCGGCGTTCAAGAAGGACAAGGACGGCTGGGCCGAACCCGTCACGGCCGGCGACGCGGCGCTCGCCGTGGAGCCGCGCCGGCTGGGCACGCAGTACGCGACGTACCTGAAGTCCGGCGGGAACACGTTCGCGCCCGGCGCGCACACCTCGCAGTGGCGCGCCACCCGGTTGAAGAACGCGAGCCGGCCCGGTCTCGCCCGTCAGTACATCGACGAGCCGCTCACGAACGGCGCCTACGCCCCGGTGGGGCTGCGCACCACGGACGGCGGCGCGCTGGTGTTCTTCGCCACGCACCACTACGAGAAGCAGACCGCCGCACCGGGCGTGGACATCAACGTCACCGACTCGAACATCAAGGCCCTGCTGACCGGGGAGGTCAAGCAGTCCCTGACGCTGGAGTTCGTCTCCAACCAGGCGGTGCTGGACCCGCCGAAGGGACCGGTGAAGTTCCTGAGCCGGGTGGAGGGACTGACGGGGGCGAAGGGCGAGTAGGCGGTGCCCGGGCTCAGCCCCGGTGAGGCCAGCTCGCGAGCTCGGACTCTTCCCCCACGTACCGCGCGCACGCGTCGGTCAGCGCCTCGAGCAGGCTCAGCGGATCCGGCAGTGCGTGCTCGGGTCCCCGCACCCACTCGACGGCGAGGTCACCGGGCAGTTGGGCCGGCGGCACGAGCACGTACGAGCCCCGGCAGTGCCAACGCAGTCCCGGGTGCTCGTCCATGGTCTCCGGGTGGCAGTCCAGCTCGCAGGGCCACCACTCGTCCTCGTCCTCGGGCGTACCGCGCGTCAGCGTGAAGAAGAGCATGCGCCCGTCGCCGGTGGTGGCGACCGGTCCCACCTCGACGCCGGAACCGAGCAGCCGCTGGAGGGCCTGCTCACCGGCCTCGCGGGGGACGTCCAGCACGTCGTGCACCATGCCGGTCGCGGTGATGAAGTTCGCCTGCGGCTGGTGCCGGGCCCAGCGCTCGATCTGTGCCCGGTCGGTGGTGGACTGCGTCTGCCAGGCGAAGGAGACCGGGTGACGGGCGGGCGTGGGGCAGCCGATGCGGTCGCAGGAGCACCGGTAGCCGGCGGGGTGGGCGGCGGGCGCGAGCGGCAGCCCGGCGGCGGCAGCAGCCAGCAGCATCGCCTCACGGCCGCCGTCGCCGGCGTCCTCCTTGAGACGGGCGGGACGTCGTCCACGCAGCCACTGGGAGATCCTGCCCTGCCCGCTCGTGCGGCGGCCGAACTCTGCGCTCATCTATCCCCTCGCCTCACTGTGGTGCGGACTGCATGCCTCATGGTCCCACCATCCTGCGCCCCGGGTGACCTGAGCCCACATCCGGGGTGGGCGGGGCGATGCCAGCCGCGCACCTCGATCAGAGGTAATTGCAGGATTTCACATGACATGTCCGATGGAGAACTGCGCACAGGAGCGCCGGACCGTGCACTTCAGCACGTCCGTGGGTGTCACATGCATCACTCGTCCGTGTGAGGCGGCGGCCAGGCATCGCCCCAGTCCGTGTCCCGGGCCGCCCGGTAGAGCGGACCGTGCCGTTTGGTCACCGTCTCCCGGTGCAGGGACTCGTCGGGGCCGCACAGGTCGAGGAGCACCTGCCCCTTGCGGATCTGCGGCTTGCGCACAACCCGGGAGGCGGCGGGCGTCACCGGGAAACGGGCCGCGGCGACATAGCTGAACTTCTCGTCCTCGTACGCCAGCGAGCCGCCCTTGACCTGCCGGTGCAGTGAGGAACGGCTCACCCGGGCCGAGAAATGGCACCAGTCCTCGCCGGGGACGATGGGGCAGGCCGCGCTGTGCGGGCAGGGCGCGGCGACATGGAAACCGGCGCCGATCAACCGGTCGCGGGCCTCGATCACCCGGGCGTAGCCGTCCGGGGTGCCGGGCTCCACGATCACGACGGCCTGCGCGGCGGCGGCCGCGGCATCGACGACACTGGCGCGGTCGCCCTCGGTCAGCTCACCCAGGACGTACGACACCGTGACGAGATCGGTGCTCTCTATGCTGAGCGCTGCTCCGATACGAGAGCGGTGCCACTCCACAGCCCCCAGCGCCGGGTTGGCGGCGGCGATCTCCCGGCCCAGCGCGAGCGCGGGCTCGGCCCAGTCGAGCACGGTGACCGGCCGCTGTCCGTCCCAGGTGGCGCTCACCGCCCAGGTCGCCGCGCCCGTCCCGCCTCCGACGTCCACATGGCTCGCGGGCGCCCACTCGGGCACGGCGTCCGCGAACGCCTCCAGCGCCGCCCGCACCGCCTCGAACGTCGCGGGCATCCGGTACGCGGCATAGGCGACGACGTCCGACCGGTCCCGCAGCACGGGCGCGTGGGTCGGGGTCCGCCCCCGGTAGTTGGCGATCAGCCGGTCCACGGCCTGCGCGGCCTGCCTGGGCGGCAGTCCGTCCAGCAGCCCGGCGAGGGCGGTGCGGAGGGTGTCGGCTGGGGAGACGGGGGCGTTCACCCGCCGATTCTCTCAGCCCCCGCGCACCGCCCGTGCCAGCCGGTCGGCCGCCGCCACCCGCACCCGGTTGTCCGGGCCCCGGCGGCGGGGATGGACGGTGTTCGCCAGCAGGACGAGGAACGTGTCCGTCGCCCGGTCCAGGACCAGCGACGTACCGGTGAAGCCGGTGTGCCCCGCCGCACCACGGCCCGCCAGCGCCCCCATGAACCACGGCTGGTCGACCGCGAAGCCGAGTCCCGGCGGGGCGAGCATCAGCTCGACGAAGTCGGGGCCCAGGATGCGCGCGGTGCCGTACGAGCCGCCCGCGAGCAGGGCGCGGCAGAAGACGGCCAGGTCGCGCCCCGTCGAGAAGAGGCCCGCGTGACCGGCCACCCCGCCGAGCGCCCAGGCGTTCTCGTCGTGCACCGCGCCCCGCAGCATCCCGCGATCCGCCTTGGCCCACGGCCGCCGCTGGTCCTCCGTCGCCGCCGCGTCCGGGCACGGGCCGAAGCCCGTCGCCGTCATGCCGAGGGGCCCGGTGATACCCTCGCGGATGACCACGTCCAGCGGGCGCCCGGTGACGCGCTCCAGGGCGTACTGCAGAAGCAGCAGGTTCAGGTCCGAGTAGCAGTAGGTACCGGGCGCGCCCACCGGTGCCTCCGCCCGCAGCAGTTCGAGCAGTGCGGTGTGCGACGGGCAGTCGTACAGCGGGAGTTCCGGCCGCATCCCGGAGGTGTGGGTCAGCAACTGCCGTACGGTGATGCCGTGTTCGGCGGCCGCGGGGAAGTCCGGCAGGTACGTCGCCACCCTCGCGTCGATGCCCAGCCTGCCGCGCTCCAGCTGCTGGACCGCGGCGACCGCGGTGAACAGCTTGGTGAGCGAGGCGAGGTCGAAGGGGGTGGCCGCGGTCATCGGCACCCGGGCCTCGGGCGGCAGTTCGACACCGCGGTCCGCCTCCGCGTCGTAGGCGGCGTACCGGACCGCCCAGCCCGCCGCCTCCTCGACGGCGATCACCGGGCCGCGCCCGGCGACCACGACGGCACCCGCCGCCCAGGGGTTCTCCCGGTCGACGGCATCGCGGACCTCACGGACCAGGAGGCTCAGTTCCTCCGGGTCGAGCCCGGCCCTGACCGGGGTGTCGATGCGCAGTCTCGGCGTGCTCAGCTGTCCTCCCGCAGGCTCTCGGCGCCCGGGCGCCCGCTCCAGGGACGGCACAGTGCCACGAAGCAGGCCACGGCGACCAGAGCCGCGCCCAGTTGGACGACGGCCATCGGGACGGCGGTGTGCTCACCGGCGATCCCGACGAGCGGCGAGGCGACAGCCCCGATCAGGAAAGAGGTGGTCCCGAGGAGCGCGGAGGCGGCACCGGCGTTGTGCCGGGTCCGCATCAGGGCCAGCGCCTGGGTGTTGGGCATCGCGAGGCCCATCGCCGACATGAGGACGAAGAGGGCCGCGGCGACCGGTGCGAGGCCCACCTCGCCGAGGACACCGGCCGACATCAGCAGCAGCGCGGTCGCGGCGAGCGTGATGACCGCGAGGCCGGTCGCGAGCACCTTGTCCAGGCCGACCCGGCCGACGAGCAGCTTCCCGTTGATCTGACCGACGACCACCAGGCCGACCGAGTTGAGGCCGAACAGCAGGCTGAACGTCTGCGGGGAGGCACCGTAGATGTCCTGGATCACGTACGGGGAGGCACTGATGTACGCGAACAGGGCCGCGAAGGCGAAGCCGCCCGTGAGCGTGTAGCCGGTGAACACGCGGTCGGCCAGCAGGGCCCGCATGGAGCGCAGGGCCGCGGGGACTCCCCCGCCGTGCCTCTCGTCGAGCGGGAGCGTCTCGGGCAGTCTCAGGGCCACGAGCGCGGTGAGCGCGATGCCGACGACCGTGAGGACGACGAACACGCCCCGCCAGTCGGTGACGCGCAGGATCTGGCCTCCGATGAGCGGCGCGACGATCGGTGCGACCCCGGAGATCAGCATGAGGGTGGAGAAGAACCGGGCCATGGCCACGCCGTCGTACAGATCGCGGACGACGGCACGCGCGATCACGATCCCGGCCGCGCCCGCGAGCCCCTGCACCAGACGGAAGACGACCAGCGACTCCACCGAGGGCGCGAGCGCGCACAACACGGTGGCGACGACGTAGACGACGAGGCCGACGAGCAGCGGACGCCGGCGCCCCCACTTGTCGCTCATCGGGCCGACCAGCAGCTGGCCGAGCGCCATGCCCGCGAGGCAGCCGGTGAGGGTGAGCTGCACGGTCGCGGCGGGCGCGTGCAGGGACGAGGTGACCTCCGGCAGGGACGGGAGGTACATGTCCATGGCCAGCGGGGGCGTAGCGGTGAGGCCGCCGAGGATGAAGGTGACGAGGAGACCGGTACGGCGGGCGGCGGTGCGCCCGGCGAGGGGTACGCCGGGGGAAGCCGGGACGGTGTCCTGCGGCTCGGGCGCCGCGGTCCGCGTCCCGGTCGTGCGGGCGTCCTCGATGCGGCCTTCCGGATCCGTAGGGCCCGGTATCTGGCCCCCCGGTTCCGTGCGGTCGTGTGCGCTGCCCCCGCGCTCCGGCATGTGCCCCTCCCTCTGCGTTCTGTCTGCCACTTATGCTCTCAGCTCGTACGAGGTGACCGGGCGGTGTACCGAGGGGCGGACATGGTGGGGACGGCGGACGGACGAGTGCGGTGGGGGATCCTGGCGACCGGCGGGATCGCCGCGGCGTTCGCGGCGGATCTGGTCGACCTGCCGGACGCGGAGATCGTGGCGGTGGCCTCGCGCAGCGAGGAGTCGGCGAAGGGCTTCGCGGAACGCTTCGGGATACCCCGGGCCTACGGGGAGTGGAGCGCCCTCGCCGAGGACGAGGACGTCGACGTGGTGTACGTCGCCACCCCGCACTCGGCGCACCGGGCCGCGGCCGGGCTGTGCCTCGAGGCCGGGCGGAACGTGCTGTGCGAGAAGGCGTTCACGCTGAACGTGCGTGAGGCGCAGGAGCTGGTCGCGCTGGCGAAGGAGCGTGACGCCTTCCTGATGGAAGCCATGTGGATGTACTGCCATCCGCTGGTGAGGCGGCTGAAAGCCCTGGTCGACGACGGGGCCATCGGCGAAGTGCGCAGTATCCAGGCCGACTTCGGGCTGGCTGGCCCCTTTCCGCCTTCGCACCGGCTGCGGGACCCGGCGCTGGGCGGCGGGGCGCTGCTGGACCTGGGCGTGTATCCCGTGTCGTTCGCGCACCTGCTGCTCGGGGAGCCGTCGGACATCATCGCGAGAGCGGTGCTCTCGGACGAGGGCGTCGATCTCCAGACCGGAGCACTGCTTTCGTGGGAGAGCGGCGCTCTCGCCTCGGTGCACTGCTCCATTCATGGCGGCACCCCCGTCGCCGCCTCGGTGACCGGCTCCCAGGGCCGTATCGACATCCCCCACGGCTTCTTCTTCCCCGACCGCTTCGTGCTTCACCGCGACGGCCGCGATCCCGAGGAGGTCCACGCCGACCCCGCCGACGGCCCGCGCACCAGCCTCAAGCACGAGGCCGCCGAGGTGATGCGCGCGCTGCGGTCTGGCGAGACCGAGTCGCCGCTCGTCCCACTGGAGGGCAGCCTCGCGGTCATGCGCACGCTGGACGCCATCCGGGACCGGATCGGCGTCCGCTACCCCGGCGAGGAGGCCGCACCGCAGCTGACTCCGGCATGATGCCCGGCTCCAGCGGCCGGGCAGGGGCGACAACCGTATGGCGGACAACGGATTCCGCATGACGGATCCTCCTCGTACGCTGCGGCCCCATGGATGCCATGGAATCTGCCAAGCGGCCGAGGATCGCGGTGGTGACCGGCGCGGGCTCGGGGATCGGCCGCGCGGTCGCGGTGGAACTGCTGCGCGCGGGCTGGTCGGTGGCGCTCGCGGGACGGCGCGCCGGGACACTGGAGGAGACGGCGGCGCTCGTGCCCGAGGGCGCCTGTCTCGCCGTACGCACCGACGTCTCGCAACCCGCTGATGTGACAGCCCTGTTCGAGGCCGCGCGCGACCGCTTCGGACGGCTGGACCTGCTCTTCAACAACGCGGGCACGTTCGGCCCGGGCGGGGTGCCGGTCGAGGACCTGTCGTACGAGGCCTGGCGGCACGTCGTGGACACCAATCTGAACGGCGCGTTCCTGTGCGCGCAGGCGGCGTACCGGCAGATGAAGGAGCAGGATCCCCAGGGCGGCCGGATCATCAACAACGGCTCGATCTCGGCACACACGCCCCGTCCGCATTCGGCGGCGTACACCGCCACCAAGCACGCGCTGACCGGACTGACCAAGTCGCTGTCCCTGGACGGACGCCCCTACCGCATCGCGGTCGGACAGATCGACATCGGCAATGCGGCCACCGCCATGACCGAGCGCATGCAGCACGGAGTCCCGCAGGCGAACGGGGAACTCGCCGTCGAACCCGTGATGGATGTGGCCGATGTGGCGCGCACCGTACGGCACATGGCCGAGCTGCCCCTGGAGGCGAACATGCAGTTCGCGACGGTGTTGGCGACGGCGATGCCGTACGTGGGCCGCGGCTGAGCGGGCCCGCTGCTGTTCCGTGTTCAACCTATACAAACGGAGTGGGATCCTCCGCAGTGTCTCGGCACGTGGCGGGCTTATGCTCAAGACTCCTCCACCAGAGCTTCACACTTGGAGCACTCTGGTTCCGTGGACCACACCGAGGGGGGACGGCAGCCGTCCCGGATCCGGCAGGGGGTGGACCTCGCGTGGGACCGCGAGGTACGCGCCGGATCACGGGACGGCTGCCGACGACTCAGCGCCGGTGCCGGCCCGCCTCCGCCGTCTCCCGCCGCCGGCGCCCCCGCAGCGCATAGGCCCCGCCGGCCAGCAGTGCCACCGCTCCCCCGGCTTCGCCGAGCAGTCTCCATGACGAGCCGCCGCGCGCGGCGGCGGCCTCCGCTCCCGACTCCCCCTGCGCCGTACCCGCCGGGGAGGGCGTCGCCGGCGCCCCGCCCTCGCTCAGCGGATCGACCAGCGAGCCCACGGCACGGGCGCTACCGGCGTGTGCGAAGCCCCAGTCGAGCAGGGCGGCGGTCTCCTCGTAGACACCGTTGCCGCCGGGCTCCGGATGCATGACGGTCACGAGCAGGGTGCGGCCGCCGCGGGTGGCCGCACCGGTGAAGGTGTTGCCCGCGTCACTGGTGTAGCCGTTCTTGACGCCGATGAGCCCCTTGTAGGTGCCAAGGCCCCACGCGCCGGTCAGCAGGCGGTCGGTGTTCTGGATCTGGAACGACTTCCTGCCGCCCGCCGGGAAGTCGGCGGTCCTGGTCGAGCAGTAGCCGCGGAATGCGGCGTCCTTCAGACCGTGCCGGGCGAACAGCGTGAGGTCGTACGCGGAGGAGAGCTGGCCCTTGTGGTCGAACCCGTCGGGACTGATCACATGGGTGTCGAGGGCCTGCAGATCGCGCGCCTTGGCCTGCATCTCGGCGACGGTCTTCGCGACCCCGCCGTTCATATGGCTGAGCACATGGACCGCGTCGTTGCCGGAGCGGAGGAAGACCCCGAGCCACAGCTGCTCCACGGTGTAGGTGATTCCAGGCTTGACGCCGACCATGCTGGAGCCCGCCGGGACGTCCGCGAGATCGGCGTCGGTCACCTTGTACTTGCGGTCGCGCTCGAACTTCGCCAGCACGGTGTCCGCGAACAGCATCTTCAGCGTGGAGGCCGGCGCGAGCCGCTGGTGCGCGTTGTACGCGGCGAGCACCTCGCCACTGTGGTGATCAGCGACGAGCCAGGAGCGTGCGGTGAGCTTCTTCGGCAGGCCGGCCGCCCCGAGCACCTGAACACCGGAGCGGGCCAGGCGTCCACCGCCGATGACCAACGAGGCGCTCGCCTCCTCGATCCGGTCCGGGAGCACGGACGACGCGGACGCGGGTCCGGCAAGGGTCAGCGGCGCCGCGGCGGCGAGCCCGAGAACGGCACGACGGGACATCCGTGCGGCACGCGGGGCGGGCGAAGAGGAATCACGCATTCGGGGACCGTACAAAGAGAGTCCGGGGCGGCACACTGCGGGGTGACAAAAGGGGGGCAAAGGCCCGGTCATCAAGGGGTCAGCACAGGGGTGAGGATAACGGCGGGCGGCGCGCGCATTACGCGGAGCCGCCCTCGTGCGCCCCTCCACCGTCCCACCGGGAGAAGCACACCGGGCGGGCCCGCCTCTCTTCACCGCGGGGTCACTCAACAGGGGTTCCCTGGCAATGCACCCTGTGTAGCCAAGGAATGGACTGTCTGATGGAAAACTGATCCCGGACGGCACATTCTCAGCCCTCGCACATCCCTTGCTCAGGGCCACGCAAAGGTTTCTCCCTAGCGTGTGGCCGCGCCCACGGCGGGCGCCGAGAACCTTTCGAGGAATGGGATGTTTGGCATCTATCTCAGGCGCGAACTGGGCCGCCGCAAGAAGGCCGCTCTGGTCATCGCGATGGGTCTGGCGCTCGGTATCGCTCTGGTCATCACCGTCAACTCGGTGTCGGCCGGTATGCAGCAGGCTCAGGACAAGGTCCTCACCTCGCTGTACGGACTGGGCACCGACATGACGGTCACCAAGGCCCAGTCGGCGCCCTCCGCGAGCAGTGGGCAGAAACCCAATTTCCGGTTCGACGCCAAGTCGGACAGCGGCACCAAGCAGAGTTCCGACCGGGTGATGACGCAGGGCGGTCAGGCCCTGAGCTCCTCACTCGTGGAGAAGGTCGCGGCACAGCAGGGCGTGGCGAACGCGGTCGGCGCGCTGAGCCTGAACGTCGTCAAGGTCGACGGCTCCTTCACCCAGGGCAAGGCGAAGTCGTCCACGTCCGGCGGTGCGCAGGACGGTCCCGGCGGCGGTACCGGCGGGCAGCCCCAGGTCCAGGGCGGCGGCGCCTCCTTCGACGTGAACAACTACTCCGTGGCCGGCGTCGACGTGACCGACCAGGGCCTCGGACCGCTCGCCGCGATGAAGATCACCTCGGGCAGGACGTTCACGGCCTCGCAGACCGACGCGAAGGTCGCCGTGGTCGGCACGTCCTACGCCAAGGAGAAGAGCTACAAGGTCGGCTCGACCTTCAAGATCTCCGGCACCACGTACACGGTGATCGGCATCGCGACGCCCGACAGCAGCCCGTCCACCACCGACGTCTATCTGCCGCTGAAGCAGGCGCAGACACTCGGCGACGCCAAGAGCAAGGTCACCACGATCTACGTCAAGGCGACCGGCTCCCAGCAGATCGCGGCGGTCAAGAAGACGATCCAGAAGAACATCTCCGGCACGACGGTCACCACCTCCTCCGACCTCGCCTCCACCGTCTCCGGTTCGCTGTCCACCGCCTCCGACCTGGCGACCAGCGTCGGCAAGTGGTTGTCGATCGCGGTTCTGGCCGCCGCCTTCCTGGTGGCCGCGCTGCTGACCTCGTCCGCGGTCTCCCGCCGGGTGCGCGAGTTCGGCACCCTGAAGGCGCTCGGCTGGCCGAGCCGCAACGTCACCCGCCAGGTCGTCGGCGAGTCCGTCGTGAACGGTCTGCTCGGCGGCGCGCTCGGCATCGCCCTGGGTCTCGCGGCCGCGTACACGGTGACCGCGATCAGTCCGAAGCTGACCGCCCAGCTCGGCTCCTCCGGCGGCGGCACGGGCGGCCCCGGCGGTGGTCCGGGCGGCCCCGGCCGCCAGGCGGCCACGAACACCCTCGAGATCGCGCTGTCCGCGCCGGTCTCGGTGACGACCATCGTGCTCGCGGTCGCCCTGGCCGTCACCGGTGGGCTGATCGCCGGCGCCATGGGCGGCTGGCGCGCCTCCCGGATGCGCCCGGCGGACGCCCTGCGCAGCGTCCAGTAACCCTCCCCGAACCGGGGCGCCGTGTCCGTTCCCCCCGGGTCACGGCGCCCCACCCCCATCTGTCACGGAGAACCCATGTACAAGCTCACCGGCGTCACCAAGCGCTACACGCGGGGCAAGGAGACGGTGGAGGCGCTGTGCGGCGTCGACCTCACCATCGATGACGGCGACCAACTCGTCATCCAGGGCCCCACCGGCGGCGGCAAGTCGACCCTGCTGCAGATGATCGGCGGCCTGGACCGCCCCACCACAGGCGGTGTCGAGCTGGACGGAGTCGACCTCGCCACGATCAGCGAGGCCAGGCTCACCCAGCTGCGCGCCGAGAAGATCGGCATCATCTTCCAGGCGTTCAACCTCATCCCGACCCTGACCGCTCAGGAGAACGTCGAGACCGCGCTCGTCCCGCTCGGCGTGAAACCCGCCGCCAGACGGGAGCGGGCGGCCGAGGCGCTGCACTCGGTCGGCCTCGGCGAACGCCTCGGCCATGTCCCCTCGGAGATGTCCGGCGGCCAGCAGCAGCGTGTCGCCATCGCCCGCGCCCTGGTCAAGCGGCCCAAGGTGCTGCTCGCCGACGAGCCCACCGGCAACCTCGACGAGGGCACCCGCGACGACATCATGGCGCTGCTCGAGGGGCTGTGGCACGAGTACGGGCTGACCTTCGTCATGGTCACCCACGACTCCTCGATCGCCCGCCGCGCCCCGCGCCTGGCCACCATCGACGCCGGCCGGCTCACGCTGACCGAGCAGGGTGCCGCGCGGAGCGCCCCGCAGTACGCGCAGCAGGGCGCGCCGCAATACGGACAGCAGTACGGGCAGCCGTACGACCACCCGGGCCACGGCCAGGGCTACTGAACCGCATCCCCGGCGGTCTCCCGAGGGCCGCTCACCGCCCGAGTACCCGGTCGACCTCGGCCAGTTGCCCGGCAGTGAGCGGCCCTTTCGCGATCGCGCCCGCGTTCTCCTCGGCTTGGGCGACCGAACGGAAGCCCGGGATGGGGACGGTACGCGGGCTGCGGGCCCAGATCCAGGCGAGGGCGCCCTGGGTGAGCGTACGGCCGTCGCTGGTGAGGACGTCTCGCAGGGCCTCCACCCGGCGCAGCCACTCGGCGTCCGCACCCTTGCCCTCGGAGAAGCCCGGCAGCCAGGCAGGCGGCGCGTTGCGGATGTCGCCGGGGGCGAGGGAGCGTCCGGGGGTGTGCTTGCCGGTGAGCAGCCCCATGGCGAGGGGGCTGCGGTTGATGCTCGCGAGGCCGGACTCCTCGCACAGCGCCAGGAGTTCGGGTGCGTCCTGAAGGATGTTGAGACGATGCTGTACGGCAGCGCAGTGCGGGCCTTCGGCGAAGACCGCGGCCCGCGCCGGGTCGTCGGTGCTCCAGGCGTACGCACGCACAAGCCCCTCGCGGACGAACTCCTCGCAGGTGTCGCGGAGTTCGGCGGCCCGTGCCGGGTCGGCGTCGGACAGGTGCAGTTGGTAGAGGTCGACGTGGTCCGTGCCGAGCCGGCGCAGGGAGGCGGTCAGCGCGCGCCGGGCGTATGCCGGGGAGTCGTCGCTGCCGATGAGTAGCCGGCGCTCCTCGTCGATGACGTTGCCCCACTTGGTGGCGAGGACCACGTCGTCGCGCCGCTTGCCGAGGGCACGCGCGAGGACGCGCTCGCTGTGGCCGGCGCCGTAGGCGTCGGCCGTGTCGAAGAAGGTGACGCCGAGGTCGAGGGCCCGCCGTACCGCCCGTACGGACTCCTCGTCGTCGACCTTGCCCCAGCCGAGGGGCTGTCCGTCCGGAGTGCTCCACTCGCCGCCGATGGCCCAGCACCCGAACCCGAGTGCGCTGACCTCGATACCGCTGCGGCCCAGCGTCCTGGTGTGCTCGATGGTCTCCATGTCCGGTGAGGCTAGGAGTTGGAGCGCACTTCAAGGCAAGAGCCCTGCGGCCGCGATCAGGCCTGCCCGGTCTCGAAGTGGGAGATCCTGCCGTCGTCGTCCACGTCGAAGGTCCACCGGGTGCGCATCTCGCCCCAGGTGTCGTTGCTGTAGCGGGCGAGGAGGGAGCGACCGCCGTTGGACTCGCTGTCGATGTCCATATGACCGTGGGTGGAGAAGATCTCCCGGTCGATCCAGTCGGCGAGGTCCCGCTCCGAGCCGTCGTCGGCCATGGTGGCGTCCGGTGAGAGCAGTGCCATGAACCCGTCGCGATCATGGGAGTTGACGGCGGAGACGAAGGCCCGGACCGCGGGGTCGGTGAGTCTGGCTGTCTGAATCGTCATGGCTGCCAGGGTCACACCGGTTCCGGACGCCCGCCACCGGAGCCCCGTCCTCGCCGCCCGGGGCACACCACCCGAACGGCACCGTGGACGGGCCGGGCGGTGGCGGCGGTGGGACGGTGGGGCTGCGGAGGAAACCCTTTCCTGTTGCCTGCCCCGGGAGTGATCGTGGCCTGTTCCGACCGACGCGATGTGGGACTTCTCCTGCTCAGGCTGGGCATCGGCGGGGTGCTCGCGGCACACGGCTCACAGAAGCTGCTCGGCTGGTTCGGCGGCGGCGGGATCGAGGGCACCGGCCAGTTCATGGAATCCGTGGGATACCGGCCGGGCAAGGTGTGCGCGGTGGCCTCGGGGCTCGCGGAGGCGGGCGGCGGCACGCTGATGGCGCTGGGCCTCGCGACCCCGGCGGCGGGTGCCGCGGCAGCAGGCGGAATGGCGGGGGCGATGGCCGTGCACGCACCGAACGGGTTCTTCAACCAGAGCGGCGGCTACGAATATCCCCTGTCCATCGGACTGACGGCGGCCGGCCTGGCGGTCGCCGGCCCCGGCCGGTTCTCTTTGGACGAACTGCTCGGCAACGCCGTCAACCGCGACTGGATGGTCCCGGCGGCGTTCGCGGTGACGGCCGCGGTCACGGCGATGGTGGTGTGTGCGCGGAGCAAGCGGCTGCGGCAGGCGCAGGGCGAGCAGGAGGCGCTGTTCGAGGAATAGCCGCCGCGTGGCAGGCTGCGTGCATGAGCGAGCACCACGCCTCCGCGGACCTGTGGAAGTCGATCGACCGGCTGCACGCATGGCTGGACGCGAACCGGACGCACGACGACGCGGAGGGACTGCTGCTGCGCATTCTGAAACTGTCGGAGGAGGTCGGCGAGGTCGCCCAGGCGGTCATCGGGGCGACGGGCCAGAACCCGCGCAAGGGCACCACACACGACTGGGACGACGTCCAGGCGGAACTCTGCGACGTGGTGATCACGGCCCTGGTGGCCCTGCGCACCCTGGCCCCGAACGCCCGCGAGGTTTTCACGGCCCATCTGGAACGGGTGACGCGCCGCTCGCTGTGAGTCGGACCGAGGCCCCCGGGACGGTGGTCCCGGGGGCCTTGAACGGCACTGAATTCGCTGTCGCGGAAAAGGCGTTGCAAACCGTCACGCCCGTCACGCCCGTCACGACGGCACGCAATAGACAACGGCCTGTACGCGGTATTCCTGGGTGGTCGAGCTGTTGTGGAAACTGACGGTCCAACTGCCGTCGGGATCCGAGCCCGGGCTCGTGGTCCGGAAACTACTGCCCGATCCGCGAGCCAGCGTAAGGGGCCATGATCACTCGCGCCAAAGCAGCTGCCGGTCAAAGTCGTTCCGCCGACCTCGTCGGTACGTTTCCGTCCGATTGGGAGCCGATCAAGGCAGCCGAGGGGCAGATCCCTATCTCTGTCGTGCCAGGCCGTAGAGAAGCATGGCGAGACCGACAGCGAGAGTAGCGGCACCCTGGCCGACGGCCGAACGAAAGGAGTACGGACCTTCCGCATGGAGCACCTTCCATCCCCTCCAGCGGGCAAGGGCCGCGAAGATCAACACGAGTGCACCGGTGATCAGAAATCCGATGCCACCAGCTATGGGGTCGTTGTCGGTCCGCGTCGCAGAAGAAAGCAGCACGTCGATCAAGATGGAGGACGAGGGGTGAGTGCCAAGGGCCCGGCTTGCTCGCCCGTCGCCCGCCTGAGCGCTGACAGCCGTGGGGGCTGCTGGATCGCTGACGCCCGAGCAGCTCCCGCCCAGGCCACTGCACCGATGCGAGGGGGCTGTGGTCGGCGGTACGTCGGGTGCATGATGATCCAATGACTTCTTGGCTGAGCACCCGGAGCACATGGTTGCTGGTATTGCTCTTGTGGGCGATCGGACTGACAGCCGCCCTGATCGGAATTGCGTTCGCTCGAGCCTTCCTTGAACACCCCCCTCTGAGGCCCTTCGCTTCTAACCTCCCTATGACAGTCGGCGGCACTCTCCTCGTCGCCGTCGCCAACGCCCGGGGGTTGCGTCGTAGACGCCGGCGGCAGGACCGATGATGTGGAAGAACAGTCGGTGGAATCACCCGCTCTGGCACCTGGCGGTCGTGATACCACTTCTGATCTTCCTGATCACCGCAGACGACACAACCACGCGATGCTTCCTGGCTTCAGGGCTCACGATGGCAGCTGTCCGCTACGGGCGTGAGTCGGCAAGGTGGGCCCGCGTCAAGACCGCTCCGAATCCTGACACCAGCAGCTGACACCAACAGTCGCGAACGACAGCGGCCGAGGCCGAACCTCAGCGACCGACCAGCACGCGGTACAGCACCCGTTGACCGACATCGGCAGCTCTCTGTGATCGACCTGACAAGGATGAGCCCATAGGTTCAAATCCTGTTCGCCCCACCACCGCAAAGACCCCGGGATCACTCGGTCCGGGGGCCTTTGACATCACTCGTCCAAAGCTCCCGGCCAAAGTCGCTACGCCGACCGCGGGCCCAAGGTACGAGTCGCGGCAGTGCACGCGGCCTTGGCTGCCAGCCCTTCCCCTCTCACGATGACGCCGTGAGCAACCTCCCGAAAGCCAACGCAAGTTGAGATCCTCCTTGATCTGGCAGGTGGAGTGGTCGGAACAGTGCTGCCGGCGCTCGCCATCAAGACCTACAGCGATGGCGGATCCGCAGGTTGGGTCGTCGCCGGAATCCATGGGGCTTGCCAGCACGTGCGAGGACGACCCGGAGCACCATGCGGAGTATGAGCGAGAGATCCGTCGTGAGGCACAAGAGCTGATCGCCGCTGGCGACAACGGACGCTGAGGAGTCCACTGGGCGCATCGCTTCTGCCGCCCGGGCCGTCTCTGGGCCGTCCGAGGCGAACCGGCGTTGACAGATGATGACCACTAGTCCCGGCGTCTGCGCAGGTCAAAGGATCAGCCGCGATGAGCCGCCGCACGCCAGAGACTTGCCCCCTCACTTCCAGAAGAACTGATCGAGTGGCCCATGCGCTCTTAACTCGATCATTGAAACTCCAGCCCAAAGTCGTTCCACCGCCCTCGCGACACCCCTGAGCGCCAAGGAAACGAGCGCGGATTAGTCACTCCCTGGATCGGAGACGTCGATCAGGAGGCGGAAGAGCAGGGCGCGCGGTGGGCGGTCGCTGTTCGTCGGCGAACGGTGCGGCGAGCGGTCGACCGCCTATGGTACGACCGTCACCGGCCAGCGCCCTGCCTTCACCAGCCGGATCGCGACCGACCCGATGATGCGGTGGCCGGCCTGCGCCGAGGCGCCCACCACGACCGCGTCCGCCTTCAACTCGTCGGCCGCCTGGACCAGACCGTTGTAGGGGTCGCCGCGGAAGGTGTGGAACTCCCAGCGAATCTTGAATGTCCCCTTGACGTGCTCAGCGGCCTCGCGGATGAACTTGACCAAGTCCTCCGCGATCTCGTTGGTCGTCTCGGCCACCGGCACCCCGAGCGCCACCCTCGTCGCCATCACGGGCTGCACGTACACGATCGCGAGCAGCGCGCGCTGCCGTCGGGCGAGACCGCCGGCGTAGTACCCCGCCCGGAGCGAGGAGTCGGAGCCGTCGACCCCGACGACGATGACCTTGGGCCCGTCCGTTCCCCGCTCGAACTGGTGCGAGTGCTGTTCCACGTCGGTCACTGCCCGCCACCGGTGCGTACACCGTCGAGGGCGACGGTCAGGACCCGGTCGCGCTGGGCGGTGTCGGTGAAGGCGGCGCCGGCGATACCGGAGACCATGCGCAGCAGGTCGTCGAAGGTGATGTCGGGGCGGGCCTGACCGGCGATCTGGGCGCAGCAGAGCAGCGGTTCACCCGCGTCGACCATGGAGCGGCGGCAGTTGACGAAGACCTCCGACTCGTCGCTCAGGGCTTCCCGGACGGCTCGTATGGTGACCGTGGAGTCGACGACGCGGCGCAGCCACAAGGTGAGCGCCTCCCAGGCCGGTACGTCGGAGAGCTCCTCGGTCAGTCGGCACAGGCTGTCGACCTCCTCGGCGTAGACCGTCTCGAAGAGGTGCCGGCGGGTGGGGAAGTTGCGGTACAGCGTGCCGATGCCCACACCCGCCTGCCGGGCGATGTCCTCGAGGGAGGCGTCGGCGCCCTTGCCCGCGAAGGTGTCGCGGGCGGCGGCGAGCAGGGCGTCGAAGTTGCGCCGCGCGTCGGCACGGCGGGGACGCTGCACTGCAACGATCTCGCTCAGAGTGGCTCGGTCGGTCACCACTGCCTCCTTCTGGGGCGCTGGGTTGAACTGGAGGTAAGCCTCCGTTACTGTTCCGGAGGAATGCCTCCACTTTATCTGGAGGAATGCCTCCACTTTAACAGTCGGGCTGTCGTTTGTGACCGGCCACACAGTGCCAGCCTCTCCCCATCCTTCAGGTCCCGCAGTCCGCCCGAGCATCAGGCTCCGCCGTGCTGTCGGACCCTCCCGCACCCCTGTCCCGCCTATCCCGTCTTGCCTCGTTTTGTCTCGCAGAAAGACCCCATGAACCAGAACTCGAACCGCCTCACCTTCGGAGTGCTGGCAACCGGCGCCGGCGTGGTCTTGATGATGCAGTCGCTGGTCGCTCCGGCGCTGCCCACCATCCAGCACTCCCTGCACACCTCCCAATCCACCGCCGTCTGGGTGATGACGGCCAATCTGCTCTCCGCCTCGATCTTCACTCCCATCCTCGGGCGCATCGGCGACCTGTTCGGCAAGAAGCGCACCCTGGTCGCCGTGCTGCTCGTTCTGACCGCGGGATTGCTGCTGGCGGCCGTGGCCCCGGACATCCACACGATGATCGTGGCCCGGGTCGTCCAGGGCGTCGGCGGCGGGATCCTCCCGCTGTCGTTCGGGATCATCCGCGATGTGTTCCCGGACGACCGGGTCAGTTCCAGCATCAGCAACCTCTCCGCCGTCATCGCGGCCAGCGGCGGCCTGGGCATCGTGCTCGCCGGGCCGATCGTGGGGGCGCTGCAGTACCAGTGGCTGTTCTGGCTGCCCGCGGGCGTGGTGGCGCTCACCGCACTGCTGGCCCACCGCTACATACCCGAGTCCCCCAACCGCGCCTCCGGCCGCGTCGACTGGGCGTCCGCGCTGCTGCTGGCGGGCTGGCTGGTCGCGCTGCTGCTGCCGGTGAGCCAGGCGTCCTCCTGGGGCTGGGGCTCCGCCCGGGTGCTGGGTCTGCTGGCCCTGGCGGTGGTCCTGCTCGCCCTGTGGACCCTGGTCGAGAGCCGCTCCGCCAGCCCCGTGATCGATCTGCGCGTCATGCGACTGCCCGCGGTCTGGAGGACCAACACCGCGGCGCTGCTCTTCGGCGCGGGGATGTACGGGTTGTGGTCCTTCCTTCCCGCGTTCGCCACGACTCCGTCCACTGCCGGGTACGGCTTCGGGGCGAGCGTGACCGGCGCCGGACTGCTGATGCTGCCCATGCTGGTGGCCATGTTCTTCTCCGGTCTGATCAGCGCGCGTCTGGAGCCGCTGCTGGGAGCCAAGGTGCTGCTGGTCATCGCCGCCGGGCTGGGCGCGCTGGGCCTCGCCGTGCTCACGGCGTGGCACGACCAGTCGTGGCAGGCCTCGGTGGCCGCGGGGATCTTCGGCCTCGGGACCGGCCTGGCCTGGGCCGCGATGCCCACCCTTGTGGTGCAAAGCGTCCCCCCGGCGCAGACCGGTGCGGCCACCGGCATGAACGCCAACATCCGCACCATCGGCGGTGCCATCGGAGCCGCGGTGATGAGCAGCCTGGTGACCGGTCGGCTGCAGCCCTCCGGCCTGCCGTACGGCTCCGGCTACACCCACGGTTTCGCCCTCCTGACCGGTGCCTGCCTGGCGGCCACGCTCGTCGCGCTGCTCGTCCCGGCCCGCCGCGTGGCAGGGCAGCCCACCGCAGCGGAGCGAGTGCCGCAGTCAGCCGGGCGCTGACATCGGCGGACCACCGGCCGGCCGCATCCCCCGAACACCAGATTCGCTCGTTCGGGGGATGCGGCCGAGCCATGGGATCGGCATCGTGGAAGCCCAGGTCGGCGGGGTGAGCAGAGCCGGTCATGGGAGGCACGCAATGGTGGTGGAGGAGGCCGGCGGGACGGTCGGGGTGCCCACGATGGACGGGGTGGTCGACCGGATGCGGGCGTTGGGCGTCGGCTGGCCGCCTGGTGACGGTGCCGTGGTCTTCAGCCGGATGTACCTGGCGGTCACCGAGGAGATCCGGAGCCGGCTGGCAGTCTCCTTCTTCCGGGACCCCGCCTCGGACTCCGAGATCGCCAAGGGATCGCGGAATGCGTCCAGTGCGGTGTCGGCTGCCTGCCGAGGCATGCCGATCCGCAAGGGGCCGGCGCCGGCGGGCTGGGCGTCCGTGCGCACACGGGGCGCTCAACGGCTCGCTCGTCCGCCGATGAACCCGCATCAGTCAGCGAAGGCGTGTCGTAGGAGCCACTGATCGGAAGAGAGCATGAAGGCGATCGGCCACACCGAGTTCGGCGGCCCGGAAGTGCTGCACGAGGTCGAGCTGCCCGACCCGGTGGCTGGTCCGGGGGAGGTGCGGATCCGCGTACGTGCCGCCGCCGTCAGCCCCACCGACACGGTGCGGCGTGCCGGTATCCTCGCCGAGCAGATGCGTGCGGAGGACCGGCCTTACGTCCCCGGCATGGAGTTGGCAGGCGTGCTGGAGGAGATCGGTCCGGATACCGCCACCGACCTGTCGGTGGGTGACCACGTCATGGGGATCCTGACGCCGCGGGGCTCGCTCGGCGCCTACTCCGAGCAGGTCGCGCTGCCCGCCGAATCGGTGGTCCGGGTGCCCGCCGGGGTGGACGACGTCGCCGCGTCGACCCTGCCGATGAACGGCCTCACCGCGCGCATGACCCTAGACAAGCTGGAGCTGAAACCGGGGCAGACGATCGGTGTCACCGGAGCGGCCGGCACCTACGGCGGTTATGTCGTCCAGCTGGCCAAGGCGGAGGGGCTGCAGGTGATCGCCGACGCCGCGGAGAAAGACCGGGCGTTGGTCGAGGAACTCGGTGCGGACACGGTGGTGCCGCGCGGTGACGACGTCGCCGACCGCTTCCTCGAGGCGGTGCCCGGGGGAGTGGACGGCCTGGCCGACGGGGCCGTACTGAACGAGAAGGTGATCGCCGCGATCCGCCCGGGCGGGCGAATGGTGTCCGTGCGGCACTACGAGGGCGAGCCGGTGAAAGGCGTGACCTACCACTCCGTGCGGGTGAGCCACTACGTGCGCGAACGCGCGAAGCTGGACCAGCTGCGCGAGCTCGTCGAGGAGGGCAAGTTGACGCTGCGCGTGGCCGGGACGTACCCGGCGGCCCAGGCTGCCGAGGCACACCGGCGGCTGGCGCTCGGCGGCACGCGGGGCCGGCTCGTGCTCATCTTCGGTGACTGACGCCGACCGGCAGCCGCCGACGCGGATCCCGAGTGGGCAGCCACCAGTGCCACAGAGCGGAGCAGGCCTTGGTGACTGTCCCCCGGTAGTTCGACGCCTTCGGCTTCGACGCGGTCCAGCAGGTCGACTGGCACATCGAGGCCTGGGCCCCGACTGCCACCAAGGGCGAGACCGTGAAGTCCGGGGCCATCACCCTGGATTCCGTGGGCCATGGCCGTACAGAGGACCTGTCGCTGCCCGACGGGCACTACAAGCTGTTCTGCGACGACGAGAAGGGCGCCGCCAAGCACAAGGTGTTCTGGACCGATTGCGAGGACTCGCAGGGCGGTGGTGGTGGTACGACGCCGTCCGCCTCCGCGTCTCCCTCGTCGTCGGCGTCTCCCTCGCCTTCGGGCTCGGCCGGTGCGACGGCCTCGCCGAGTGCGTCGTCCGGCGAGGGCGGGGCGACCCCGTCGGCCGCCGCGTCCTCGTCCGCGCAGGGCGGCAGCGGCGATCTGGCCGAGACCGGCAGCAGCGCCCCGGTGGGCCTGCTGTCGGGCGTCGCGGCAGCACTGATGGCCGCAGGCGGTTATCTGGTGCTGCGGCGTCGTAGGGCCTCCCGGGGCTGACGTCTGCAGTGAGTGGCGTCCTGGCCATCCTCTGGCCAGGACGCCGCTCGCTGTCTACGGCCTGTAGCGATCTGACATCAACGCTGACATCAACGTCCGCAGACGACAGCATCCAAGCGCGTACGTGCGCAGCCGTCATCCTCGCTCAACGCCCCACTCTGCTGGGGCCAGAGATTGCCTGAAAAGCGAAAGGTCGCCGGTTCGCCCCTGGCCCGAGCAACCGTCGCCAGGTCCGATAGGAAGGTGCGTTACCGCGCACCACTCGATGGCGATCGGAAACGGGCCACGATCCGGTATGCGTGCTGATCCTCCGGACTGAGGTCTTGGATCGCTCGATGGGCCTCGTGGGCCCGACTCGTCTCGCACAGCAGCCGAACAAGGGCGTACAGGGCCCCACGGTCGCCATCTTCGGCGCGGTTGCGCAGTTCCGCCTCCATCCCCCGCTCGCGAAGCGCCGTGTTGAGTCTCCGCCGTGCGTGGACATCCCCGAGAGCGCGTTCCATGAGTTCCGCGAGCCGTCCCGCACGAGCGAGCAAGTCCATGTGCCACAGATGGTTGTCGTGCATGGAAGCGTCGGCGGAGTAGCACTGGGCATGGGCGCTTACCAACTCAACGGCCGTATCCCAATCCCGGAGTTGCTCCGCCGCCCGGACCTGCTCGAACCACTCCATAGGGCGAGTATCGCGTAACGCTGTCCCTACAGCAGGAGCGGTCGCCGACCACCAGGCGCACGAGCCCACCACCCCTGACCAGCAAATACCCAGCTACTCAAGATCCCCGGCAAGACCCAGGGCGAAGCCCACAGGACGGCGGCCGCGACGCCCAGCGCGGCGGCAAGACGGGAAACCCGCATTCCGTGCTCCTTTCTCGGCAGGTGCCTGATGCGCCCGCCTGGTCGGACACATCAATATTTGCAGTCGAAATATCACGTTAAGTCAGAACGCAAAGACACGTTTTGTGATGGTCTGCGCTGATTCACGAACCGGCGCCAGGTGTGTCGGCGTGACGCAGAGCGAGTCTGTCCGATGCCTCATCCAACGCCCCTTTTGCCAGGCGCACTTCGGCATCCGACTGCGGACCGGGTCCGTATGTCACTGCGCTGACACGCGGGGCGGCAGCATGCAGGCGGCGTGTGTCGCTTTTGGCCATGTCGCACTTGTGACGCCTGCGCCCAGTGACATGTCCGACTGCACCAACGAATGCTTTCGGCCAAGTTGTGGTGTTCAGCTGTACGAAAGGTGTTCCCCTGATGGCAAGAATCCGCCGAATGGCGGCGATTACGACAGGATTGCTGGTGGTGGCTGGTGTCACACCGGCCGTCGCCGTAGCAGGGGCGCCGGCCACCGGCCCCGTCACTCATCCCGTCGGCGAACCGGGGGTCCACTCCGCGACCGTACAGCTGGTGACGGGTGACCGGGTGACCGTGACGACGCTGGCCGGCGGACGGCGTACCGCGTCGGTGCAGCCCGGCCCCGGACGCGAGCACATGCCCTTCAACACGTTCGAGGGCGACGACAAATCGCTGACCGTGATGCCGTTCGACGCCCAGGGACTGGTCTCCGCCGGGACGCTGGACCGTCGGCTCTTCAACGTGACCGGGCTGATATCCCAGGGCTACGACGAGGCCCACACCTCAGCGCTGCCGCTGATCGTCTCCTCGCAGCCGACCCCGTCGAGGGTCGGGGCCCGTGTCAGCGCACAGGCGTCGAAGGCCGCCGGGTCCCTCGCCGACCGTCTGGTGGCACTCGAGCCGACGCACTCCCACACCCTGGCGAGCATCGACGCGCACTCCCTGCGAGTCTCTGACAAGGACCTGGGGACGTTCTGGAAGACGCTGAACCCCGGTGAGAAATCGGCCGCCGCCCGGGCCGCGGTCACCCCGCGGATCTCGCTGGACGGCAAGGTCAAGGCCCTGCTGGACCGCAGCACGGCGCAGATCAACGCCCCCACCGCCTGGAAGGCCGGCTACGAAGGCCAGGGCGTCAAGGTGGCCGTGCTCGACACCGGTGTCGACGCCAGCCACCCCGACCTGGCCGGCCGCATCGCGGAAGCCAAGGACTTCTCCGGCAGCGGGAACACCGTCGACCACTTCGGCCACGGCACGCATGTCGCCTCCATCGTCGGCGGGACCGGCGCCGCCTCCGGCGGCACCCGGCGCGGTGTCGCGCCCAAGGCCGATCTGCTGATCGGCAAGGTGCTGGACGACAACGGCTCCGGTTCTGAGTCGGGCATCATCGAAGGCATGGAGTGGGCGACCGCTGAGCACGCCAAGGTCGTCAACATGAGCCTCGGGGCGGATGTGCCGACCGACGGCACCGACCCGCTCAGCCAGGCCGTCGACAACCTGACCGCTTCCACCGGCACGCTCTTCGTCGTCGCGGCGGGCAACTCGGGTCCGGGCCAGTACACCGTCGGTGCGCCGGGAGCGGCCGATGCCGCGCTGACCGTGGGTGCTGTCGACCGTGACGACTCCCTGGCGTCCTTCTCCAGCCGCGGTCCGCGCTTCGGCGACGACGCGGTCAAGCCCGACGTGACCGCCCCCGGCGTGGGCATCGTGGCCGCCCGCGCGGCCGGCACCACCCTGGGCGACCCGATCGACGCCAACTACGTGGCGCTGTCCGGGACCTCCATGGCCACCCCGCACGTCGCGGGTGCCGCCGCGCTGCTGGCCCAGCAGCACCCGGACTGGGACGCACAGCAGCTCAAGGACGCCCTGATCAGCACCGCCCACACGGTGTCCGGCACCAAGGTGACCGAGCAGGGCGGTGGCCGCATCGACGTGGCCGCGGCCATGGGCCCGGTCATGGCCACCGGCTCCGTCACCCTCGCCCCGCTGACGATCGGCGGTACGTCGGGGCAGCAGTCGGCGGCCACTTTGCACTACACCAACACCGGCGATCACGCGCTCACCCTCTCCCTGGCCGCCGACCTGGCCACCGAGGACGGCAAGGCGCTCCCCGACGGGGTGGTCAGCCTCGACTCCAGCACCGTGCAACTGGCCCCCGGTGCCACCGTCGACGTGCCGCTGCACACCGACGCGACCCACGCCGTCCGCGGCAAGTTCTACGGATACGTCACCGCGAAGTCCGCCGACGGCACCGTGCTCGCCCACACCACCCTCTCCCTCGTGGTGCACACCCCCCTGCACCGGCTGACCGTGGTCCAGCGCGACCGCAACGGCCAGATTGTGCACGGTTGGATATTGCCGGACATCTGGGGCTCCGACGGGTTCGTGAACTACACGGACCCTGACGCGGGAGTCGCCGTCGTGGAAGAGGGCACGTACTACGTCAGCTTGAACTTTTACGAGCGGACCAAGAGCGGCGGCACCAACGTGGGCCTGATCGTCAACCCCGAGGTGAAGGTAACCAAGGACATGACGGTGACCCTGGACGCCTCGAGGCTCACGGAGGTGAAGGTCCGGACCCCTCGCCCCGCCGAGCAGCGCGGTGTCTTCAGCACCTACTACTACCGTCAGATCGACGGTCACAGCCTGACCCAGGGGGCCCTGTACTTCGACGACTGGAAGCTGTACACCAACGCCACCGCTCCGGTCACCGACGGCGCCTTTGAATTCTCCCTGCGCAAGCAGATGGTGGCCCCGCAACTGCGGGCGGAGGTCTCGGGCAGCTCACAGCGGTTCGCCCCGTACTACCAGCCGACCTCCCCGGTCTTCGGGGATCAGGGTGCGCGGCTGACCGCCGTGGACGCAGGCACAGCGGCGGCGCCCGACTTCAGCGCGGTACGCGGCAAGCTGGCCGTCGTGCAGGACGACAACTCCGCACCGTGGGACCGACGGGCTCTCCCGCAGGCAGCCGCGAACGCGGGGGCCAAGGCGCTGTTGGTGGCGCAGCCCGAGGGTTTCTCCGACTGGACCCGGTGGCAGCCGGACGGTGACCGGATGGCGCTGCCCACCATGCAGACCTCCTGGGAGAACGGGTCGGCTCTGCTGGAGCGCATCAAGAAGGGCACCACGACGGTGGAGTTCTCCGGCACGGTGCGCAGCCCGTACCTGTACGACCTGATGGAGGTCTCGAAGGGCTCCATCCCCAAGAACCTGGTCTACACCGTTACCGACCGCAACACCGCGCAGGTTCGCAGCACGTACACCCGCACCGGGGCCTCGGAGTGGGCGAGCGAGCAGCGGTTCGGATGGCGGCCGTTCCAAGACACCGCGTGGAACCAGTACAGCCGCTACGTCCCGCTGGGAGCCGAACGCGTCGAGTACGTGAGCACCGGCGACACACTGTGGCAGCACATCGTGCACCACAACATCGTTCCCGTTCCCGACTTCCCGCTGGCGGTCGGCATGCACGACCCTGCGCACACCTACCAGCCCGGCCAGCAGGCCGCGGAGCGGTGGTTCGGCGCAGTGGTCCGCCCATCGATCCCGCGAGGCAAGGACCAGACTGCGGTGCGCAACGGCAACACCCTGTCGGTGTTCATTCCCGAGTTCAACGACTCCGGCGCCGGTCACTGGTCGTTGGCAGAGGCCGACCCCTTCGGTGGCCCCGGCGGCGGCCCCGGTGTGTCGTCCGCAAACGACACGTCCAAGGCGGAGCTGTACCGCAACGGTGAGCAGATCGCCACGTCCGACAACGGTGCGTGGGGCAACTTCGAGGTGCCCGCGGGCGACGCCGAGTACCGGCTGGACCTGACCACCGGCCGCACCTCGGACGACTGGCGCTTCGGCACCGACACCCACACGTCCTGGACGTTCCGTTCGGGCACCACGGCCGACACGGCCCTGCTGCCGTTGCTCCAGCTCGACTACGACGTGCCGGTCGACGCACAGAACGCGGTGGGACGAGCGCGCACGCACGCCCTCGGCATGACCGTCCGCATGCAGGACGGCATGGCCGCCCCGCGCGGCGTGAAGCTGAAGGTCGAGGCGTCCTACGACGACGGGAAGACCTGGACCACGACGCGCACCGAACGGCAGGATGGCGAGGGACGGTTCACCGCCATCGTGGAGCGGCCGTCGAATGTGCACGGCGACGCGTATGTGACGCTCCGGGTGACCGCGACGGACTCCGCCGGCAACAGCGTCCAGCAGACCGTGAACCACGCGTACCTGCACCGCGGCACCGAGTGAGCCGCCGGCAACGCTGACAAGGGGCCATCCCGACCGAACCGCGGCGGGTGCCAGGGCCATACGGTCCCCGGCACCCGCCGCGGCGTGCTGGTCAGGGCAGGTCGTGCACGTGCGCCCCTACCGCACCAAGAGCGGGCATTGGGTCCTGAAACACCCCAACACCCGGGAAAGCCAGCGTCATCTCGATCGGCGGCGCAGGCAAGTCGAGGGGAAGGTCGTTGATGTATCGACCGATTGATGAGCAAGATCAGTCAGCGGCGGCGTGCGGCCAGATCGGCACCGGATCATGTGCATAAAACGGTGTCCAGGTGGACTGGTTCACGAACTGCTGCAGGTTCTGCTCGTTGCCGTCCGGCGACGGAAGGCCATGGCCTGGATGGACTTTCGGCGGCCGTCCAGCATCAGTCCCCGCAGGTAGCAGCCGCTCTTGGCCCGCTGGTCCTCGCGCGGCACCGAGCCGAAGACGTCAGCCACGAATAAGGGCTGCGTCTGAGCCGTCCGAGGGCGGCCCGCGACGCCCAGGAACGACCAGCAACGACCACGGGGGCGCAGCAGATCGCAGTGCCCCAATGGTGCGTTGCCTCAGCCCGCCCCAGGTATCGAGCCACATCCGCGACCGCCAGGCGTCGATCGGGGTCGTCGTGCCGGTGTAGACGGGCCAGATGTACTCAACAACCGCCCCGCCCGCAGTTCGCATCGAGGGGGGACGCGAGTGTCTAACTGCGTGACAACGCCGACGGACAGCGACGGACAACCGCGCACGTCTGCGGATCATCACAGCAGGTGGCAGGCACAGAAGCCAAAGGTCAAACGCACGCCCAAGTTGCTTCGGGACGAAGTCGGGTCGGCTGGGGGACCGGTCTGTATCAGGAAAGCAAGCCGGATCACCAGGCGCATGAGGACAGGTGGCGGATCCTCACCGATCCGGCTGGGCATCCCTTCCGCACCGTCAGAGGTTAGGGGTTCAAGGGCCTCGATCTGAACTTCTCAGATTGCGCCGCCTTCTAGAGGGGTGGCGGCTGCGGTGAGGGTCACGATTCGTGCAGTAGCTGGGTTAATCGATAAGGTGCCAGGTCACGACCGCACCCCGTTCGATCCACGGGCCGGTCAGAGCTCTGCCGCAGTTGGTGGCACCTCCACGGCTGCTGCGCGGGTCTCTGCCTGCCCAGGCCCTGGGATACGGGGGCGATCCTCACAGCGGGGCAGTCGGGCCCCGGCCGACGGGCCAGGAGGAACGAGTGGTACAGATCATCGCCGAGGTCTCACGGACGTTCAACGAGTTTCTGCTCTTGCCGAACCGGACTCGGACCGACTGCTCGGCTGCGACCGTTGACCTGCGCACGCCCCTGGTGCGGCACATCGCGGGCGAGGCGTCAGCGATCGAGCTGCAGTCCCCGTTCACGTCCGCGATCATGCAGGCCGTCAGCACACCCGATCTCGCGATCGCGCTCGCGCGCAACGGCGGTCTCAGCTTCCTGCACCACAACCAGCCGATCCAGGACCAGGCTGCAGCGGTCCGCCAGGTGAAGAACTTCAAGGCCGGGTTCGTCACCAGCGACACCAACGTCCGCCCCGACGACAGCCTGAGCCTCCTAGTCGACGTCATGCGCCACACCGGTCACAGCACCGCCGCGGTCACCCACGACGGGGCCGCCACCGGCCGCCTGCTCGGCATGGTGACCTCCCGGGACTTCCACCCCCAGCGCCACGACCTGGACGGACCGGTCAGTGGCCGGATGACCGCTATTGCCGACCTGGCCCATGCCGGGCCCGACATCACGCTTTCCGAGGCCAACGCGCGGCTGTGGGACGAACGGCTGGACTGCCTCCCGGTACTGGATACCGAGGGTCACCTTCAGCATCTGGTGTTCCGTTCCGACTACACGGACAACAAGCGCTTCCCGAACCAGCTTGTGGACGCTGCCAAGCGTCTGCGCGTGGGCGCGGGTGTCAACACCCACGACTATCAAGAACGCGTCCCGGCCCTGCTGGAGGCGGGCGTGGACGCGCTGTGCTTCGATTCGTCCGACGGCTACAGCGACTGGCAGGCGCAAGCTCTGACCTGGGTGAAGAAGCACTATCCAGAGATCCCGATCGGTGCAGGCAACGTGGTCGACGGCGAGGCGTTCACCTTTCTCGCCGAGGCGGGGGCGGACTTCGTCAAGGTCGGGGTGGGAGGCGGCTCCATCTGCATCACTCGGGACCAGAAAGGCATCGGCCGCGGCCAGGCCAGCGCTGTGCTGGACGTCGCGGCAGCCCGGGATGCCTTCCGCGAACGCACCGGCGAGTACGTGCCGATCTGCTCCGATGGTGGGCTGGTGCACGACTACCACGTGGCCCTGGCACTGGCGATGGGAGCCGACTTCGTCATGATGGGGCGTTACTTCGCACGCTTCGACCAGGCGGCCGGCGCAAAGCTGCCCACCCGCGACGGCTTCGTGAAGGAGTACTGGGGAGAGGGCTCGAACCGGGCCCGCAACTGGCAGCGCTACGGCCAGGGAGGCCAGGAGCTGGTCTTCGAGGAAGGCGTGGACGGCTACGTCCCCTACGCAGGCGACCTCAACGAAGGGCTCGCCCTGACCATTGCCAAGCTCAAGACCACGATGGTCTCCTGCGGCTCCAAAGCCCTGCAGGAGTTCCAGTCCACGGCCCGGCTGACCCTCGTTTCAGACCAGAGCTTCCAGGAGAGCCACGCCAACGTCACCCTGCGGGACACCCCGGTGGCGGTCTCCTGACAAGTCGCCGAGTCCTGACGAGAGGACTACTGGTGGGAGGGGCATTGTGCGCGGTCGGAATAACCCTCTCCCGCCAGCGCGAGGCAGGAATGTCAGCCTTACCACCGCGCCCACGAGCTCAGTCACCACGCACAGCGTGATCTCACGCTCGACGCTCAGGCCGACGGCCTTCGGCCGCGGCGCTCACCGCTGAACGCCTCCCCGGAGAGGTAGGCGAGTGCACAACGCGTGCACACTCGCGCGGGAACGCCCGGGAACTCGCAGGTCGAAGCGGGCACCGCCTGGACACGGTGAAGGGCCCGACCAGACCGTAAGCCCAGGTCGAAGCCCAGATGGCAGACGAGTCGGGCTGTACGCCGGGTTCTGTCCCCCGAGGTCCTCGCGGCCCTCAGGGTGACGGCCATCCATCTAGGACCGGCGTTGCCGCCGGCCTCGTGCGGTCTACCCGCGGACTCGGGCGGGCAGCCCTCGAACGTCCGCGCAGGAACACCCCTTCTTTCGGAGGGGTGCCCCCTTTTGACCTTGCTCCGGGTGGGGTTTACCGAGCTGCCCAGGTCACCCTGGGCACTGGTGGTCTCTTACACCACCGTTTCACCCTTACCGGGGCCGTACGCATACGGTCCCCGGCGGTTTGCTTTCTGTGGCACTGTCCCGCGGGTCACCCCGGGTGGCCGTTAGCCACCACCTTGCCCTGTGGAGCCCGGACGTTCCTCGGGGAACCCCCTAGGGGGACTCCACGCGGCCGTCCGCCCGGCTCGTCTGCCGTATCGACCATGGTACCGGGCGTGCCGAGCGCTTGGGTGCCGCGGCCGTCGCCAGCACCGAGCCGGCGAGGATCAGCGCGAAGGCGATGACGATGCCCGCCGTCAGCCGCTCGTCCAGGAAGATCGCGCCCGCCGCGACCGCGACCGCCGGATTGACATACGTGATGACCGTCGAGCGGGTCGGGCCCACCTCCTTGATCAGCTCCAGGAAGGCCACGAAGGCGACGGCGGTGCAGATGACGCCCAGCCCGGCGAGCGCGGCCAGCACCTGCGCGGACGGCACGGTGCTCGGCCAGGTGGCCGCGGCGGCCGGGGCGTACACCAGTGCCGCGAGGGTCAGGCAGGGCGCCGTGAGGTGGAGCGAGGGCACGTCCTTCATGTACCGGGCGGCTATCAGCGGCGCCGTGGCGTAGCCGAGCACGGTCACCAGCACCTCGGCCAGGGAGCGCGCGTCGCCGCCGGTCAGATGCGGCACCGTGAGAACCGCCACGCCCCCGAGGCCGAGCGCGAGCCCGACGATCCGCCGGGCGCCCAGCCGTTCGGTGGCGCCGAAGAAGCGGGCCATGACCACGCCGACGATCGGAACGCCCGCGATGAGCAGGCCGGCGGTGGAGCTGGACAGATGGCGCTCGGCGTCGGTGAGGGTGAACCAGGGGCCGATGATCTCGATGCACGCAAAGGCCAGCATCGGTGCCCAGTGCGCCCGTACGGTCCGGATCAGGCCCCCTTGGCGCAGCGCGAAGGGCAGCAGGAGCACGGCACCCAGCGCACAGCGCGTGAACACCACCATGGACGGGGACACGGCGTCCACCGCCACCTTGATCATCAGATAGGGGACGCCCCAGATCACTCCCATCAGGGAGAACAGGAACCAGCCGCGTGCAGTCATACCGGCAGTGTCGGCGTCTGCTCACCCCGGGTCTTGAACGCTGTTGCGGTACACCGTCACGGACACGCTCGTGCGGTACGCCGCCGGAGTCACCCCGAGCACCCGCCGGAACCAGCGCGTCAGATGCGCCTGGTCGGCGAAGCCGACGAGGGCGGCCACCTCGGCAGGGCGCAGGCCGGCCTCCAGCAGGGTCCTGGCCCGGTTCACCCGGTACTGGGCGAGCCAGGCGTACGGAGGCACCCCCATGGTCGTGCGGAAGGCACGGAGCAACTGGTAGCGGGACAGGCCGAGCCCGGCGGCGAGGTCGGCGAGGGAGGGCGGGGTGACGAGTTCGTCGGCGAGACGGTCCCGTACGGAGTGGGCGATGGAGGCCGCGCCGGGGATCGCGTCGTCGAGCGTGCGGGCCGTGGAGTGGCGGCGGGCGAGCGCCGTGAGCAGCCAGGGCAGGCGCGACTCGGCCTCCAACGGGTCGGGACAGACGCTCAGTTCGGTGTGTGTGGCGCGCAGCGCGGCGACGAGTTCTGGGTCGTCGACGACGGGTTCGCGGAAGTGCGGGAGGCCGCCCAGGATGCCGTCGGCGAGCAGCGACGGCTCCGCGTACAGGGCGCGGTAGGCGTAGCCGTCGGTGGCGGTGGCGGGTGCACCGGTGTGCATCTCACCGGGGTCGAGGACGACGATCGTGCCCGGTCCGGTGCGGATGTGGCCGCCGCGGTAGTCGATGACCTCGGAGCCGCCGGTGCAGACGCCGATCGTGTACTCGTCGTGGGCGTGCGGGGCGTAGCGGTGCTGGTCGAAACGGGCGGTGAGCAGGTCGAGCGACGGCCCGCAGCGGCCGAGATGTGCCCTGGTCCAGTGGGCCTGTTCACGTGCGCTCACCCTGCACCCCCCTCATCAGGGGGTGCAACGCCTTCAGCGCCCGTTTCCATACCGCCGAGGAGCTCAGAGGAAGTCGGTCGCGTCCAGTTCGAAGGCGAACGGCTCGGGGAGGGTCAGCGACTTGCCGAACGGGAACGTGCAGTGCTGGCACGTCGGAGGCGGCGGGGCGCTCGCTTGACCCTGCCGCTACGTCAGCGTTTGTACTGGTGCCATGCGGATCGGAGAACTGGCCGCGGCCGTCGGCGTCACCACGCGGACCGTGCGCCACTACCACCATCTCGGGCTCCTGCCCGAACCTGACCGGCGCCCCAACGGCTATCGGGACTACGGACTGCGGCATGCCGTGGTCCTCGCCCGGATACGGCGGCTGACCGAGCTGGGCCTCGGTCTCGCCGAGGTGCGGGACGTGCTCGCGGACGACGAGGGGCGCGACCTCGCCGAGGTGCTCTCGGAGCTGGACGAGGACCTGGCACGGCAGGAGGCGGCGATCCGTGAGCGCCGGGCCCGGCTGCGCCTGCTGCTGGAGCGGGGCCGGCCGGGCGAGGACCCCGTCTCCCCCGAGCTGGCCGCCCTGTTCGCCGGGATGGAGCGCTTCCTCGATTCCCCCATGGCCGCCAAGGACCGTGAGGTCCTGGCACTGATCGAGACCGCGGCCGGGCCCGAGGAGCGGAAGCGGCTGGCGGCCGCACTGGGCGAGGCGTTCGGGGACCCGGCCGCCGTGGAACAGGCGCAGGACGTCTATGCGCTGCTCGACGCGCTCGTGGATGCCGACGTGGACGATCCGCGGGTCGAGGAGGCCGCCCGGGCGGTCGAAGCGTGCCTGCCGGACGGGCTGGTGCCCGAGGAGGGCGTCGACGACGACCACGCCTTCCTGCATGCGCTCTACGCGGACATGTCACTGGCCCAGGCGGAAGCCGTCCGCCGCGCGCTGCGGATGCACCTGCGGGGCCGGCGATGAGAACGGTGTGCGTCCTGGTGCGGCACGAGATGCGGCTCCTCGCAAGCCTGGCGCTGTGGGCCGCGCGCCGGACCCACGGGACGGCCGGCGGACACGCCTTCGGATACGCACGGGGACAGGGCGCGGTGCTGTCCGGGCTCGCGTTCGTGTGCGTGGTGGAGACCTTCACCATGTCCGTGCTGCTGCGCGGCTGGCCGCTGCTGCACCGGGTGGTGCTGTTCCTGGACGTCTACACCGTCGTCTTCGTCGTCGCCCTGTACGCGGCCCACATGGTGCGCCCGCATGTACTCGACGGCACATGTCTGCGCGTCCGCCGTGGCGCGCACGTCGATCTGCGCATCCCGCTGGAGCGGATCGAGACTGCGCGCCGCGAACTGCGCACCGTGCACGAACGCCGCGAGGGCGAACTGGACCTCCCGGTCGGCTCGCAGACCTCCGTCACGCTCGAACTGACCGAGCCGGTCGCCCACCTCACCTTTTTCGGCCGCAGCCGCCCGGTCCGCGTCGTCCGCTTCCACGCCGACGACGCCGACCGTGTCGTACGAGCGCTCACGCAGGCGCGATCGGCACGGCCGCAGGGGGACCCCGTAACCTGACGAACGCCCCACCACTCGCTCCTGAGGAGAATCCGTGCTCGTCCTGCTCCCGCCCTCCGAAGGCAAGGCGTCCTCCGGTCGCGGTGCCCCGCTGGACCTCGGGTCGCTGTCGCTGCCGGGGCTGACCGCCGCGCGGGAGGCCGTCCTGGCCGAGCTGGTGGAGCTGTGCGCGGGCGACGAGGACAAGGCGAGCGAGGTGCTCGGACTCAGTGAGGGCCTGCGCGGGGAGGTCGCGAAGAACACCGGGCTGCGGACCGCGGGAGCGCGGCCCGCGGGGCAGATCTACACCGGTGTGCTGTACGACGCACTGGATCTGTCCTCGCTGGACACGGCGGCGAAGCGGCGTGCCTCCGCGTCGCTCCTGGTCTTCTCCGGCCTGTGGGGCGCGGTTCGTGTGACCGACCGCATCCCCTCGTACCGCTGCTCGATGGGAGCGAAGCTGCCCGGACTCGGGGCGCTCGCCTCCCACTGGCGCGCGCCGATGGCCACCGTCCTGCCCGAAGTGGCGGGCGACGGACTGGTGCTCGACCTGCGCTCCTCCGCGTACACGCCCGCATGGCGGCCGAAAGGCGTCGTCGCCGGGCGGACGGCGACCGTGCGGGTACTGCACTCCCAGGTGGTGGACGGAGTGGAGAAGCGCTCGGTCGTCAGCCACTTCAACAAGGCGACGAAGGGGCGCATTGTCCGCGCCCTGCTCACGGCCGGAGCCGCGCCCAAGCACCCGGTGGCGCTTGTGGAAGCGCTGAGAGACCTCGGCTATGTGGTGGAGGCCGAGGCGCCCACCGGACCGGGGAAGGCGTGGTCCCTGGACGTGGTGGTGACGGAGATCCACTGACATTCGGGCGCATTGCAACATGTGCAATGACCTTTGCGCATGTTGTTTTCACTGAGCAGGATACGGCCATGACCTCGCCACTGCCCTCGTCGCCGTCCGCCGTTCCGGTCCTCGATCTCGCGCCCGTCGTCCCCGTGGTCGTTCTGGACGACGCGGCCGATGCCGTGCCCCTGGCGCGGGCGCTCGTGACAGGCGGGCTGCCCGCGATCGAGGTGACGCTGCGCACCCCGGCCGCGCTCGACGCGATCCGTGCGATCAGGGCCGAGGTCACGGACGCGGTGGTCGGGGCGGGCACGGTGATCAGCCCCGGGCAGGTGGACGACTGCGTGGCGGCGGGCGCACGCTTCCTGGTCAGCCCGGGGTGGACGGACACGCTGCTGGCGGCGATGCGGGCGTCCGGGGTGCCGTTCCTGCCGGGCGTGTCGACGACGTCGGAGGTCGTGGCCCTGCTGGAGCGGGGCGTACGGGAGATGAAGTTCTTCCCGGCGCAGGCGGCCGGCGGTACGGCGTATCTGAAGTCGCTCGCCGGACCGCTCCCACAGGCCCGCTTCTGCCCCACGGGCGGCATCGGCCCCGAGAACGCCCCCGAGTATCTGGCACTGCCCAACGTCGGTTGTGTGGGCGGAACATGGATGCTGCCCGGGGACGCGGTCGCGGCGAAGGACTGGGCCCGCGTCGAGCGGCTGGCGCGGGAGGCGGCGGGGCTGCGCCGCCCGATCAGCGCAGAGGGGACGTGTCGTTGAGGAGGCGGAGACTGGCGTTGCCGTCGCCGTAGTACGCCACCGCGGTCAGCGACGCCGCCGACAGTTCCATGCGGAACAATGCCTCGGGAGGTGCGCCGAGAGCGAGGCGGACGAGGGTCTTGATGGGCGTGACGTGCGAGACGAGCAGGACCGTGCGGCCCGCGTGGGAGGCGAGCAGCTTGTCCCGTGCGGCGGCGACCCGGCGGGCGACCGCCTCGAAGCTCTCGCCGCCGCCGCTGGGTTCGGCCTCCGGATCGCTCAGCCAGGCGTTCATGTCGTCGGGGTACCGCTCGCGCACCTCGCCGAACGTGAGGCCCTCCCAGACCCCGAAGTCCGTCTCGCGCAGCCCCTCCTCCACGCTGACATCGAGTCCCAGGCGGGCGGCGGCGATCCCGGCCGTTTCACGGCAGCGCGCAAGCGGCGAGGAGACGACGGCCTCGATGGTCCCGCGTGCGGCGAGCGCTCCGGCCACGAGTTCGGCCTGGCGGCGTCCGACCCCGGAGAGCGCCGGGTCGCTGCCGCCGCTGCCGGAGAACCGCTTGAGCGGGGTGAGGGCCGTCTCGCCGTGGCGCAGCAGCACGAAGGTGGTGGGGGTGCCGAGGTCGGGCGGGGCCGAGGCGACGTTACGGGCGGCCCGGACGTCGGCGTCGGCCCGCTCCGCCCGGTCGGGCCCGGCGCTCGCGGCCGCGCCCTCCTGCCGCCGGTCCGGGGAACGGCCGCCCGAGGACGAAGCGGCCGAGGCTGCCAGGGCCACCCTCGCCCCCGCAGCGCCGGCGCTCGCATCAGCCGGCGGCCCGACCGGATCAGGCGCCGTCACGCCGTTCACGTCCAGGTCCGCGGTGGACCGGGACGCGTCCCACTGCTCGCCCCGTTTCCCCGCGTCCATCGCCTCGTTGGCCAGACGGTCCGCGTGCTTGTTGCGTTCGCGCGGGATCCACTCGTACGTGACCTGCCCGACGGGGAAGACGGCGGCCGCCTGCATCGCCAGCGGTCTCATGTCCGGGTGCTTGATCTTCCAGCGGCCGGACATCTGCTCCACGACCAGCTTGGAGTCCATGCGGACCGACACCCGTGCGTCCGGGTCCAGTTCGCGGGCCGCACGCAGCCCGGCCAGCAGTCCCCGGTACTCGGCGACGTTGTTGGTGGCGGTGCCGATGAACTCGGCCCGTTCCGCCAGCGTTCGGCCGGTCGCCGCGTCCCGCACCACGCTGCCGTAGCCCGCGGGCCCCGGGTTGCCCCGGGATCCGCCGTCGGCCTCGACGATGAACTCCCGCACGCCGTACGCCTCTTACAGCCCGGACTCGGAGGTGCGCACCAGGATGCGGCGGCAGTTCTCGCAGCGCACCACCGTGTCGGGCGCGGCCGCGCGGATCTCGCTGAGCTCGGTGATCGCCAGCTCCTGGCGGCAGCCTTGGCAGGTGCGCTGGTACAGCTTGGCCGCGCCGATACCGCCCTGCTGCTCGCGCAGCTTGTCGTACAGCTTCAGCAGATCCGCGGGCACCGAGCCCGCGACGACCTCGCGCTCCTTCGTCACCGAGGCGGCCTCGCCGTCGATCTCCTCGAAGGCCGCGCCCCGGCGCGCCGTGGCGTCGTCGATCTTCGACTGCACCGACGCGACGCGCTCGGTCAGCTCGGCGACCCGCTCCTGCGCGGACTCGCGGCGCTCCATCACCTCGAGGACGACGTCCTCCAGGTCGCCCTGCCGCTTGGCGAGGGAGGCGATCTCGTGCTGGAGGTTCGCCAGGTCCTTCGGCGAGGTGACCGCGCCGGAGTCGAGGCGCTGCTGGTCGCGGGTGGCACGCTGGCGCACCTGGTCCACGTCCTGCTCCGCCTTGGTCTGCTCGCGGGCGGTGTCGCTCTCCTCGGTCTGCGCGGCCACCAGCAGGTCGCGCAGCTGCGTGAGGTCCTTGGTCAGCGACTCGATCTCGGCGTGCTCGGGCAGGGACTTCCGCTTGTGCGCGAGCTGCTGCAGGCGTACGTCCAGGGACTGGACGTCAAGGAGTCGGATCTGGTCGGCGGGCGCGGCGTTCAGTTGGGGGCTCCAGGGGTGTCGGACGGTGCGCGCACAGCGCTCCTCGGAAGGGCGGTGGCGGGCGCCGCGTGGGCGGTCCAGGGGTCGGTGACCGTCTTCGAGACATGGACGCGCAGGTCCCATCCATGACGGTCGGAGATCTCGTCGAGCTGGGCGGCGGCCAGCTCGCACCAGGGCCATTCGGTGGCCCAGTGCGCCGCGTCGAGCAGCGCGAGAGGACTGTGGGCGCCGGCGGCCATGAACTCCGACGCCGGGTGGTGGCGCAGGTCCGCCGTGAGGAAGGCGTCGACGCCGGCCGCGCGGACGTCGTCGAAGAGGCTGTCGCCGGAACCGCCGCTGACCGCGATCGTGCGGACCAGTGCCTCGGGGTCCCCGGCCACTCGGATGCCCTGCGCGGTGGCGGGCAGCCGCTCGGCGGCGCGGGCGGTCAGCTCGCGCAGGGGCACGGGGTGGTCCAGCTCGCAGACCCGGCCGAGGCCCCGGCGGCCCTCCGGATCGGTCGGGTCCGGGACCAGGGGGCGCAGGACCCGCAGATCGAGCGCGCCGGCAAGGGCGTCGCTGACGCCGGGATCGGCCCGGTCGGCGTTGGTGTGGGCGACGTGCAGCGCGATGTCGTTCTTGATCAGGGTGTGCACGACCCGGCCCTTGAAGGTGGACGCCGCCACCGTCGTCGTACCGCGCAGATAGAGCGGGTGGTGGGTCACCAGGAGGTCGGCGCCCAGCTCCACCGCCTCGTCGACGATCTCCTGCACGGGGTCGACGGCGAACAGGACCCGGGACACCCCCTGGCCGGGGTCACCGACGACCGTGCCGACGGCGTCCCAGGACTCGGCCCGCTCGGCGGGCCACAGGGTCTCCAGCGCGGCGATGACTTCAGACAGACGGGGCACGGGGAAAAGGCTACCTGCCCCGGGTCCCTGCCCCGTCGGTCACGGACGACGGGCCGGACGGACGGGCGCGGCGGCGCCGGATGCCCGCCCGGGAGGGCCGGGCGGGCGGGCGCGAGAAGGGGGTCGCGAGAGGACCTGTGCCGCGCGCCGGGGGACGACGAGAGACCCGGCTCCGCAGGAGGAAAAGATCACGAGAGGGCCGGCGGGCGCGAGGAAGGGTCACGAGAGAAGCGGGTTCGCGTCAGGGGGAGGTCGCCAAAGAACCGAGCCACCCGCGCGAAGACGAGGCCATGAGAGAACCGGTCCCCGCCAGGGAGAGGTCGCGCGGGGGCCGTCGCGCGCCCCTGGTGCAGCACACCCGCCCCCGTTTCCTCAGCGGAATCGCATGACGAACACCCTTATGTGTGAAGCGACCGTCTGCCCATGTCACGCCCGTGCGTACGAAAACTAGCTTCGTTGCCGGAGGTGACCGAACGATGACGGCCTGTGCCTTCACGACCGCCGCGCCGAACGGGAACGAACGGGCCGAGCGGCCCGGATGCGTGCTCACCGCGGACGGCTCCTACGCGGCGCGTCTCGCCCTGGACGGCGAGTGCTGGTACCCGGAACGCTGGACCCTGGACGGCCCCGAACCCTACGCCGTGCCCCTGCCCGGCACCCAGCCGGAGGAACCCGGCACCGAGGTGCAGCCCATGGCCGACGGCCGGGTGCTGATCCACCGCCTCGTCGACGGGCGGCACACGTTCTCCCTGCTCTACCCCACCGGGCCGGGGACCGGCGAACTGCCGCTGGGCGCGCTGGAGTGCCCGCGGGAGGGGACCCGGGTCCGGCTGCTCCCGCCCGCGCCCACGGGGGACCGGGCGTTCGCACTCGCCGTGGACGCGGGGTCGACGGTGCTCTGGCTGGTCGCGGGCGGACCGGGCGGACCCGAGCGGCTGGCGCAGGTGCCCGGCCGGTGCTCGGGCGGGGCGTGGCTGGATCGCACGGGCCGGCTGCTGGCCCTGGACAGCACGCCCGAGTCGGGCCCCACGAAGACGGTCGTGGTGGATCTCGCGCGAGGCGGGGAGGTGTCGCCGCTGCTGCAGATCACGGACGCGAGCAACGACCGGCTGCTGCTCGCGGATCCCGACAGCGGGCTGCTGCTGATCCGCTCGGACGCGCCGTCACCGGGTGAGGACCGGCTTGGCTGGGGCGTGTTGGGGAGCACGCTGCCGGTGCGCTTCCCCGAGTGTCTGCGACTGGCCTGTCCGACGACGCCGTTCGCGATCCAGCCGGGCCAGGCTCTGATGCCGGAGAGCTGCGCGGTGGCGCTGCGGATCGACGGTGCGGCAGGCAGCTGGCTCGGGTTGTGGCGCCCGGCCGAGCGCAGGGTCCGGCATCTCCCGCCGCCCGCGGGCTGGTTGGCGGGGGCGGGGCTGTGGACGCGGGAGGGGGTGCTGCGGCTGCCGTTCGCGACGCGGGCCGTCCGGTGCGGGGTGGCGAGCCTGGCGGTGCCCAGGGGGCCGGTCGCGCCGGCGGCGCCGCGGAACACGCGCGAGCAGCAGGTCGCGGAACGCCCCGAGCGGGAGGGGTCGGCACGTCCGGTGCCCCTGCGAGATGCCCCCTTCGGGACCCCCGCGGCATACGCCCCGCAGAGCGCCCGGGGAACCTCCCTCCCCGCGACCGCCCCCGGCACCCCTCTGACACCCGAGCCCGAGGCCGCTCAGGGATCACCCGTCCCCGGGACACCTGTGACACCCAAGCCCGAGGTCCCCCAGAGATCTCCCCTCCCCGCGGCCGCCGCCGCGGCCGGACCCCCGTCCGGACCGAGCGGCATCGTGCTCAACCGCCCCCGCTTTCGTCTTCTGGCCCCGCACGGTGCTGCTTCCGGCCGCGAGACCTCCATGAGCGGGGGACGCCCATGACAGACGGCACATATGGACGGGAGCGGGGACGGTCCACGCCCGACGGGTCTTCCTCAACGAAACGGCAACAACCCGTGTTCAACCGGGGTGTCTCCTGTCACCACAGCCGCAGGTGCCCGCTAAAATCGCCCGCCTGTACGAAGGTCATATCTACGGGGTGAAGACTTCCGATGAGCGTGAACGACACCAGCACCACCCAGCCGCCCGGCACCGGGGCCGGCGAGCCCGACGGGCACGGCCGGCACCGCGGTCCGGTATCCGCCCGGGAGACCGACGTGACCCCCAACGGGCGTCACCGCAAGCCTTCCGAGCAGACCGCCGCGTGACGTCCGAGCAGAAGGCGATCGCTTTCTGAAGGTGCATCGGTTCCACCGAGGGCCCCGTCCGTTCCTCACGGACGGGGCCCTCGCCGTGCAGGATCAGGAACGGCCGGGCGGTCCGGAGCCGGCCGCCCCTCGGCGAGCGTTCATTCCCGGCGTGCCGGACCGCGTACGAGCAGCATCATGGCCGCCCCGATCGCCATCGCCGCCGCCGGCCACAGCAGGGCGTTGGCCATGACGGCCGAGACGACGGCACGGACGGAGTCCTGCACGCCGTGTGCGGACTCCAGCCGCTGGAAGTCGATGTTCTTGAGCGCCTCCCGCCGGCTCGCGGTGAGGTTCGCCGAGTGCGCCGCGATCTGGGTCTTGAACTGGGCCGTCATGACGGTCGCGATGACCGCGGAGCCGAGCGTGGCACCGATCTGTCGCGCCGCGTTGAACACGCCCGACCCCGCGCCGATGTAGGTGGGCGGCAGGCCCTGCATCGCCGCGACGGCCAGCGGGCTCATCATCAGCGAGCTCGCCGCGCCCATCCAGGCGGCGTGCGCGAGCAGCAGGACCAGGGACATGTCGGGCGTCATCAGGAAGTGCCGGACGAAGAGCGCGCAGCTGAACAGGGCGAGCCCGGTGAACGCCGGCCACTTGGGCCCGACCCGGTCGACCAGCTTGCCGATCCAGGGCGCGAGCGGTACCGAGACCAGCGCCGAGGGCAGCATCATCAGCGCTGCCTGGGCGGGCGTCATACCTCGGCCGGCCTGGAAGTAGAGAGTGCCCGGGAAACTCGCGGCGGTGATGGCGAAGCCCCCGGCCGCGACGGCCAGGTTGGCTGCGGCGAACGTCCTGACCCGGAAGATGCCCATCGGCACCAGCGGCTCGCTCCTGTTCACCAGCTCCCAGGCGACGAAGAGAACCGCGAAGACCACTCCGAGGGCGAGGACGTCGAAGACGCGGACGGGAATCCCGGTGCGGTAGCCGAGGACCTCGAGGTTGTCGGTGATCCGCGACCATTCGTAGTCGCTGCCGTTCTCCAGGCCGTAGACGAGGCAGAACAGGGACAGGCCGCTGATCAGTACGCCGATGAAGTCGAAGCGGTGCGGGTCGCCGGGCAGGGCCGGCACGAACCGCCGGGCCACCAGGAGCCCGACGATCCCGATCGGCACGTTGATCAGGAAGATCGATCGCCAGCCCAGTGAGTCGATGAGCAGACCGCCGCAGACCGGCCCGACGAGGATGGCGCCGCCGGAGACCAGGCCCCAGTACGACATGGCCCGGCCGCGGACCTCCTTGGGGAAGATCCTGCTGACGGTCGCCATGGACTGCGGGGACATGATGGCGGCACCCAGGCCCTGAAGGGCCCGGAAGGCGATCAGCTGTCCGATGCCGGCCGCGAGACCGCACAGGAGCGAGGCTCCGGTGAAGACCGCCAGGCCGATCAGATACATCCGCTTCGGGCCGAACCGGTCGCCGAGGCGGCCCGCCAGCAGCAGCGGCACGGAGTACGCCAGCAAGTAGGAACTGGTCACCCAGACCGTCGTACTGATGTCCGTGTGGAGATCGGCGGCGAGCTTGGGCATCGCCACGACCACGATGGTGGTGTCGAGCATGAGCAGGAAGAAGCCGACCATGAGGGCGGCGAGTGCACCCCATGGTGCCTGGGCTGGAGGTGCGGCTCTCTCGGCATGCGACGTGGTCATGGTCCGACGGTGCCATGGAGCGCGGCCCGGGCATCGGTGGCACGCGGCGGGCCAGGGCCGGTTGGGGGCGAGAAGGACGCCCGGGCCGCCGTTTCGGTGGGGCGGCGGCCCGGGACCCGGTCATGCGTGCTTCAGTGCCAGCACCTCCACCGCTGCGAACGTGTCGCCCTTGGGGCGCTGTGCGTAGTGCGGGGTGAGCAGGGCGTCGAGCTCGTCGTAGCTGAAGGCGTCCTGCTTGGTGTCGAATCTGGCCTGTACGCGCGGGCGTTCGATGATCGCGACGAGGCCGCCGTGCACGACGAGGAGTTGCCCGTTGACCAGGGCGGCCGCGGGAGAGGCCAGATAGCCGACCAGCGGTGCCACATGCTCGGGGGCGAGCGGGTCGAGGCCCTCGTCGAGCCGCTCGAGGCCGGCGAAGACGTCCTGGGTCATCCGGGTCCGGGCGCGCGGGCAGATCGCGTTCGCCGTCACCCCATACTTGGCGAGGGCAAAGGCCGTCGAAGTGGTGAGTCCGACGATTCCGCCCTTGGCCGCCGCGTAGTTGGGCTGCCCGGCCGAACCCGCGAGGAACGCCTCCGACGACGTGTTCACGATCCGCCCGTACACCGTCCCGTCCCCGGCCTTGGCGCGCGCCCTCCAGTGCGCGGCGGCGAAGCGAGTGGTGTTGAAGTGTCCCTTGAGGTGGACCCGGATCACCGCGTCCCATTCGTCCTCGGACATCGAGAAGACCATGCGGTCCCGCAGGATGCCCGCGTTGTTGACCAGTACGTCGAGCTTTCCGAACTCGGCGACCGCCAGTTCGACGAGATCACAGGCCTCGGAGAAGTCGGCGACGTCCCCCGTGTGGGCGACGGCCCGGCCGCCTGCCGCGCGGATCGCGGCGGCGACCTCCTCGGCGGGGACGGCCGAGGCCTCGCCCGAGCCGTCCCGGCCCGGCTGCCCGTAGTCGTTGACGACGACGGCCGCGCCGAGCCGGGCGAGCTCCAGCGCCTCGGCCCGGCCCAGGCCCCGGCCCGCGCCGGTGACGACCGCGCACAGACCTTCCAGTGGCAGCGACATCAGAGTCCCTTCACAAGACGTGCGGACGGGAAGCGGCTCAGATCTCGATGCAGGTGCGCAGCGCCGTGCCCGTCCGCATCTGCTCCAGTGCCTCGTTGATCCCGGCGAGCGGCACCCGGTGGGTGATCAGGCCCGCCAGATCGATGCGCCCGGCACGCCAGAGCGCGATGGTCCGCTCGTAGGAGCGCAGGACGTCCCCGCCGCCGTACATGGACGGGAGGATCCGTTTCTCGTCGAAGAACAGCTCGAACATGTTCAGCTGGAGGAAGTCGTCCATGGCGCCCGCGCCGACCACGACGAGCGTGCCGCCGCGCCGGGTGTTCTCGTAGGCGGTGCGGGCGGTGGCCGACCTGCCGACGACCTCGAAGACGTAGTCGAAGCCCTCGCCGCCGGTGACCTGCTGCTTGGCGTCGGGCAGTTCCTCCGGCGGCACCGCCTGTGTGGCGCCGAACCTCAGGGCGGCCTCGCGGCGCGAGAGCACCGGGTCGACGGCGACGATCTCGGCCGCGCCCTTGAGCCGCGCGCCCTGGATCGCGGAGATGCCGACGCCGCCGCACCCGATGACGGCGACGGACGAACCGGCCGCCACGTCGGCGGTGTTGAGGGCCGCCCCGAGGCCGGTGGTCACACCGCAGCCGATGAGGGCGGCGATGTCGTACGGCACGTCGTCCGGGATGGGCACCGCGCAGCCCGCGTCGACGACGACCTCCTCGGTGAACGTCCCGGTGCCGGCGAAGCCGAAGACGTCACCGCCGGGGCGCTTGAAGTTGGGGGCGCCCGCGTTCATGAACCCGGCCAGGCACAGTTCGGTCTGGCCGCGCCGGCAGGCCGGACAGGCACCGCAGGCAGGCAGCCAGCAGACGACCACCCGGTCGCCGGGCTTCACGGTGCCGACGCCCTCGCCCACTTCGAGAACCTCGCCCGCGCCCTCGTGGCCGGGCACGAACGGGGCCGGCTGCGGCAGTACGCCGCTCATCGCGGACAGGTCCGAGTGGCACAGCCCGGTGGCGCGCACCCGGATCCTGACCTTGCCGGGGCCGAAGCCCGTCGCCTCGACGTCGTCGAGGACCTCCAGCTTGTCCTGGCCGATCTCGTGCAGTACGGCTGCGCGCATGGTGCGGCTCCCCTCGAAGGCTGGATGGCTCAGGAGTGTTCGACGATCGTGTCGGCGAGGACCGGGGCGTCGTCCCGCTCGAGGGCGGACACGGCCACCCGGACGGAGCCCTCCCGCCGCCACATCCGGATGCGCAGGGTCTCGCCGGGGAAGACGACCCCGGCGAATCGGGTGGTGTAGGCGCGTACGCGGGTCACATCACCGCCGAGCAGTATGTCGGCGACCGCCTTGAGCGTGATGCCGTAGGTGCACAGCCCGTGCAGGATGGGCCGCTCGAAGCCGGCGACCTTGGCGAACTCGGGATCGGCGTGCAGCGGGTTCCAGTCGCCGCTGAGGCGGTAGAGCAGGGCCTGGTCCTCGCGGACCGGCCGCTGGGCGACCTTGTCGGGCTCCCCGGTGGGCGGGTCGAGCCGGGCGGAGGGCCCGCGGTCGCCGCCGAAGCCGCCCTCGCCGCGCAGGAAGATCTGCGAGTCGCTGGTCCACAGCGGGCCGTCGGCGTCGGCGGCCTCGGTGCGCAGGACGAGCACGGCGGCCTTGCCCTTGTCGTACAGGGCGGCGATCCGGGAGGTGGTTTTCGCCCTCCCCTCGACGGGGATCGGCCGGTGCACGGTCAGGGTCTGCCCGCCGTGCAGGACGCGGGCGAGATCGACCTCCACGCCGGGCATGGAGAGGCCGCTGATGACGCCCGGGGCTCCCGCGCCCGCGACGGTGGCGAAGCTCGGCAGCACATGCAGGCGGGACTCGAGGGTGTAGCGCAGTTCGTCGGGGTCGGTCGCCGGGCTCGGCCTGTCGGGGTTCGTGCCGGCGCCTACGCCGAGGTGGTAGAGCTGGACGTCCTTGCGGTCCCAGGTGATCTCGCCGGTCCGGGGTTCGGCGGCGAGGGCCTTGGCTGCATCGATGGGCATGGGGCTCCTGACGCTGGCGGGTAAGACCCCGGCGCGGCCGTCCGCACCGTCGGCCGCACCGGGGTCGTCAAGCGGCCGCGGAACCCGCCCGTTCTAGAACGCGTTCCAGTACGGCGTCCTTCTGTATAGCCCAGCTCCCAGGAGTTGGGAAGACTGCTGACGGTACGTCAGGTACGCTGACGTGCCCTCGGCGGCCATGACATTTGTCCTGCCGGAGTCCGTACAACAACCACTACTGCCGTCAGCTCCGCCTCCGTAATGTCACAGACATGACGAAGACGACCGGGACACCACCTGCCGTGTCCTTCACGGGGGCGGTCAAGACCTTCGGCGCGGTGCGCGCCGTCGACGGCGTGAACCTGACGATCGCGAGCGGCGAGACGGTGGCACTGCTCGGCCGCAACGGCGCCGGGAAGTCCACCACCATCTCCCTTCTGCTCGGCCTGAACGAGCCCGACGAGGGCAGGGTGGAGCTCTTCGGCGGCACCCCGGAACAGGCCGTGCTGGCCGGCCGGGTGGGCGCCATGCTGCAGGAGGCGCGGGCGGTGCCCCGGGTCACCGTCCACGAGCTGGTCTCCTTCGTGGCAGGCCGCTACCCGGCCCCGATGCCCGTGGCGCAGGCCCTGGAACTGGCCGGGATCGCCGATCTGGCCCGGCGGCGCGTGGACCGGCTCTCGGGCGGACAGACACAGCGGGTGCGGTTCGCGGTGGCGCTCGCCGGCAATCCCGCGCTGCTCGTGCTGGACGAGCCGACCGCGGCGCTGGACGTGGAGGCGCGGCACGCCTTCTGGAATTCGATGCGGGACTACGCCGGCCGCGGTCACACCGTCCTGTTCTCGACGCACTACCTGGAAGAGGCTGACGCGCACGCCGACCGCATCGTCGTCATCGACCGCGGCCACATCGTGGCGGACGGCACCGGCGAACAGCTGAGGCGGGCGGCGGGCGGCAACCTCGTCTCCATCGACCTGGCCGGGCGCGGCACCGAAGGGCTGACCCTGCTGCCCGGTGTGCGCTCGATGGAGGTCCGCGGAGACCGGGCGCTGCTGCGCACGGACGACTCCGACGCGACGGTCATCGCCCTGGCGGAGCTGGGCGCGATACGCGGCCTGGAGGTCGCCCCCGCGTCGCTGGACGACGCGTTCCTGGCCCTGACGGCCCGCGAGAAGGAGACGGTGTGATGTGGGACTACCTGCGCCTCGAAGTGCGCCGGACGCTGCGTGACGTGGGCTTCGTGATCGGCGGGATCGCGATGCCGGTGATGATGTATTTGCTCTTCACCAACCTCGGGGGCGCGGACAACGACTGGAAGACGGCCTCCATGGTGGGCATGGCGGCGTACGGCGCGGTCGGTTCGGCCTTGAACACCGGCGGCGGGGTCGCCGAGGACCGGGCGATCGGCTGGCTGCGGCAGCTGAGGGTGACCCCGATGCCCCCGCGACAGGTCGTCGCCGGACGGGCGCTGACCGGTTCGGTCACGGTGCTGCCCGCGATCGTGGCGGTGCTCCTGGCGGGCGGACTGCTCAACGGGGTCCGGCTGGCGGCATGGCAGTGGGCGGCGATCGCACTGCTGCTGTGGCTCGGCTCGGTGCCCTTCACCCTGCTTGGCCTCGGCAACGGCTACCGGCTGACCGCGCAGACCACGGGCGTCGCCAACATGATGTGCAATCTGGGCCTCGCGGTGCTCGGCGGCCTGTGGTTCCCCATCGCCCTGTTCCCCGGCTGGCTGCGCGCGGTCTCCGCGTACACCCCGACGCACCGCTTCTCCGAGATCGGCATATCGGTGGCCGAGGGCCACGCCCCCGCAATCGGTGCGGTCGTCGTCCTGACGGCCTGGCTGCTCGCGTTCGGTTCGTACGCTGTCTTGTCGTACCGCCGCAACGCGGGGAACGTCTGAACGGAGGTGAAGGACATGTCCTGGTTGCGCAAGGTCGGCTGCCGCGTGGACGCGTGGCAGCTCGCGCGCGAGACGTGGAAGGAGGACAAGGAGCGCCTCAAGGCCGAGCGGAAGGCCGCCCGCAAGGCAGGCAAGGCGGTGGAGAACCCGGGCCCGCCGCCCACCGGGTTCACCCTGCTGCCGTGGCTGCTGATGGGGTTGGGGGCCTTCTCCAACATCTTCCAGGGCAAGACCCCGAACCCGTGGATCGGCAGCATCGGTCTGCTCACCTTCAACTCCCTCTACATCTACGTCGTGTTCCGCGCTTTCGACAGGGAACGGCGCGAGGCGTGGTCCACGCGTGCGGCCCTGGTCCTGATGGGGGCGGTGACCTGCGGTCTGGCCATCGGCTACGGCGGCAACTGGCTGCTGTTCTTCCCTCTGCTCGGCTTGGCGACAGGCGCCATCGTCCGGGGCCCCTGGCTGGGGAAGTCCGGCCTGGGGATCACCGTGGTGGCCGGTACCGTCGCGTGCCTGCGCGACGGCTGGAGCGGGATCAACATCGCCTACGGCACCTTCCTGTCGACGATGGTGACCGCCGCGATCCTGTCCCTGTCCGAGGCCGTGCGCGAACTGCGCGCCGCCCGTGAGGAACTGGCCCGCCGCGCGGTGGAGAAGGAACGCCTGCGCTTCTCCCGCGATCTGCACGACCTGCTCGGCCACACCCTCTCGGTGATCGTCGTGAAGTCGGAGGCGGCCCGCAGGCTGGCCGACCGCGACCTGGACGCGGCACTGATGCAGGTCACCGACATCGAGTCGGTCGGGCGCCAGGCGCTCACCGAGATCCGCGAGGCGGTGACCGGCTACCGCGAGGGAAGCCTGGCGACGGAGCTGGACCGGGCCCGCTCGGCCCTGACCGCCGCGGGCATCGAGCCCCTCGTCCGCCAGTCGGGCCCTCCTCTGGTCCCGCAGACCGAGGCCCTGCTCGGCTGGGTGGTGCGCGAGGCGGTCACCAACGCCGTACGGCACAGTGGCGCGTCCCGCTGCGAGATCGCCGTCGAGGGCACGGCCGGACGCGTCCGGCTGACGATCTCCGACAACGGCGACGGCGCGCCCTCCACCCCTCCCCCGGCGGGCATCGGCGGAACCGGTCTGAAGGGCCTGGCCGAACGCCTCGGGGCAGCGGGCGGCTCCCTGCGCGCCGGCCCGTCGCCGCGCGGCGGCTTCACGGTCACCGCCGAACTCCCGGTGGAGGGCGAACTGCCCATGGAGCCGTCCGCCGCACCGCTCTCGGGGGCGGCCACCGGGTCCAGGGCCGACTGACCACCCGGCCGACGCCGGCGGTCCAGGAGGAGGCGCCCCGAGGAGGAGAAGAGGAGGTGACGTGAAGAGGCGCGGGGCCGAATCATGACGACTCCTCGCTCATCGGACCCGGTGGCCCCTTCGAGCGCTCGGCACGCGTCCCGCCGGCCGTCGCGGTCATATCCGGCACCGTACGCTTCACTCCGTGGACGAGATGCCCAGAAGTCACCGGCCTGCGAAGTGCATCAGGGTTCTGCTCGCCGAGGACCAGGGCATGATGCGCGGCGCGCTCGCCCTGCTGCTCGGCATGGAGGCGGACATCGAGGTCGTCGCGCAGGTCGCCACGGGTGACGCGATCGTGGACGCCGCGCTGATCCACCGCCCCGACGTGGCCCTGCTGGACATCGAGCTGCCGGGTATGAGCGGTCTGGACGCGGCCGCCGAGCTGCGGGAACAGACTCCGGACTGCCGGGTACTGATCCTCACCACCTTCGGCAGGCCCGGTTATCTGCGCCGGGCCATGGAGGCCGGCGCCGCGGGGTTCCTGGTCAAGGACGGTCCGGTGGAGGAGCTGGCCGCCGTGATCCGCAAGGTGCTCACCGGCGAGACGGTCGTCGACCCGGCGCTGGCCGCGGCGGCCCTCAGCGCCGGGCCCAGCCCGCTGACCGCGCGCGAGTGCGATGTACTGAAGGCCTGCGTGGACGGGGCGACGGTCTCCGACATCGCGGGCAAGCTGCATCTGTCCGAGTCCACGGTCCGCAACTACCTCTCCTCGGCCATCGGCAAGACGGGCACCCGCAACCGCATGGAGGCGATGCGGGAGGCCAGGCAGCAGGGGTGGCTGTAGCGCACCGCGGGGCGGCGCCGGGACAGCCGTGACGGCCGTCCGGCCCTGACCCGGGATCAGATTCCCATGGGCTGGTCAAGGATTCGTTAGTACGCCGAAGCATCGGAATAGTTGCTCGTGCATACGAGGTTTACCCAGCACTTATCCCGCGCGGATCTTGCGAACGACTCATTCCGCGCCTGATCACTTTCGGCCTGGAGGCCTCACGCAATGACGCACACGACGACCGACCAGCCCGCTCGGAGGCAGTCCGGCGCGATCGTGCCGGTGCTCGCCTTCGCGGGAATCGTTGTGGCGGTGATGCAGACTCTGCTCGTCCCGGTCATCAAGGATCTGCCCCAACTGCTGAGCACCGCGCCCAGCAACGCCACCTGGGTCCTGACCTCCACCCTGCTCTCGGGTGCCGTGGCCACTCCGATCATGGGCCGCCTCGGCGACCTCTACGGCAAGCGCCGGATGCTGCTCGCCAGCCTCGCGGTGATGGTGGTCGGCGCCCTGGTCAGCGGCCTCACCAGCGCGGTACTCCCGATGATCGTCGGGCGCACGCTCCAGGGCTTCGCGATGGGCGCGATCCCGCTCGGCATCGGCCTGATGCGCGACATGCTGCCCCGCGAGCGGCTCGGTTCGGCGATGGCCCTGATGAGCTCATCGATCGGCGTCGGCGGCGGACTGGCGCTGCCCGCCGCCGCCCTGGTCGCCCAGCACGCGAACTGGCACGCCCTGTTCTTCGGCGCCGCCGGACTCGGCGTCCTGTGCATCGTCCTCACCCTTCTCGTGGTGCCCGAGTCCCCCGCCCGCGCCGCGGGCTCCTTCGACCTGGCCGGCGCGCTCGGCCTGTCCGCCGGTCTGGTGCTGCTCCTGCTGCCCGTCACCAAGGGCAGCGACTGGGGCTGGTCCTCCGGCACCACGCTCGGACTGTTCGCCGCGTCGGTCGTGGTCCTCGTCCTGTGGGGCGTGATGGAGCTGCGCATGAAAGCCCCGCTCGTGGACCTGCGGACCACGGCCCGGCGCGAGGTGCTGCTCACCAACCTCGCCTCGATCATGGTCGGCGTCTCGTTCTACGTCGTCTCGCTCGTCCTGCCGCAGCTGCTCCAGCTGCCCGCCGCCACCGGCTACGGCCTCGGTCAGTCCATGGTCGTCGCCGGCCTGTGCGTGGCACCGCTCGGCCTGACCATGATGTTCACCGCGCCGGTCTACGCCCGGCTGTCCGCCAGGTACGGCCCCAAGGTCACCCTGATCCTCGGCCTGCTGATCATCGCGCTCGGCTACGGCGGCGGCCTCGGCCTGATGGACGCCGCCTGGCAGACGGTGATCACCTCGGTGGTCCTCGGCGCCGGCATCGGCCTCGCCTACTCCTCGCTGCCCGCGCTGATCATCGGCGCGGTCGCGGCCTCGGAGACGGGTGCGGCCAACGGCCTCAACACCTTGATGCGCTCGATCGGCACCTCGGTCTCCAGTGCCGTCATCGGCATGGTGCTCGCCAACACCGCGAACCATGTGAACGGCGTCGTGATCCCCACCATGCACGGCTTCCACGTCTCGTTCCTGATCGCGACGGCCGCGGTGGCGGTCGGTCTGCTGCTCGCCCTCTTCCTGCCGGGCAGCCGCTCCTCGGCCAGGCCGCAGCTGCGCGCCAGCAGTGAGGAGGACGCCAACCTGGAGCGGGTTCAAGAGGCACTGCGCGCCTTCCGCGGCCGGATCCTGGACGCCGACGGCACCCCGGTCGCCCGCGCCAAGGTCACGCTGATCGACCGCCGGGGCCGCCAGGCGGGCGCGACGCTGTCCGCGGAGGACGGCGGCTACACGCTGGCCGTACCGTCCGAGGGCTCCTACGTCCTGGCCACCACGGCCGCGGGCCACGCCCCGCTGGCCTCCTCGGCCACCCACTCCGGCGACGACCGCCCGGTGGACCTGGACCTCTCCCTGCCGGGCCGGACGATCTCCGCCTGATCCGCCCCGGCACCCCGCACCCCCCGTCGCTCGCGCGACGGGGGGTGCGGCAGCATGGGGCGCCTACAGGTGGTGCGCCGGCCTGCGCGGCCGCACGCCGCCTGCCCGCACGTGCAAACGAAAGGATCCCCATGCCAGCGGCACCCAAGCCCGAGATCCTGGCCGCGTTCGAAGCCGCCAAGGGGTTCATGCCGCTCGGTGAGGGGCTCGCGCTGTACGAGGCCGCCGTCACGGCCGGGCGGCTGGGCCTGCCGCTGCTGGAGGTCGGCACGTACTGCGGACGCTCCACGATCCTGCTTGCCGACGCGGCCCGCGCCGCGGGGGTCACCGCGCTCACGGTCGACCACCACCGCGGCAGCGAGGAGCAGCAGCCGGGCTGGGACTACCACGACCCGGAGACGGTCGACCCCGAGGTCGGCCTGATGGACACCCTGCCCACGTTCCGGCGCACCCTGCACAAGGCCGGCCTCGAGGACCACGTGATCGCGCTCGTCGGCCGTTCGCCCCAGGTGGCCACGGTGTGGAATGCGCCACTCGGCCTCGTGTTCATCGACGGCGGCCACACCGACGAACACGCGAACGCCGACTACGAGGGCTGGACGCCGCACGTGGCCGAGGGCGGGCTGCTCGTCATTCACGACGTCTTCCCTGAGCCAGAGGACGAGTTCACCGGCCAGGCCCCTTACCGCGTCTACCTCAGGGCGCTCGCATCCGGCGCGTTCAAGGAGGTGTCGGCGACGGACTCGCTGCGCGTCCTGGAGCGAACGCGGGCGATGGACGAGCCGCGCCGTTAGGGTCGCAGACATGTCGTACGCAGGTCCGGACTTCGATCCTCCCGAGCCGCGCCGCTCCCGGCGCGGTCCCCTCACGGTGGCGGTCGCCACGCTGGTGCCGGCCGCGCTGGTGGGCTGGCTGGTCTACGAGGCGGTGGCCGACACGGGCAGCAGCCCGGCCGGCGCGGCGCCCGCGACGAGTTCCGCGGCGTCCCGCTCCGCCATGGCCTCCCCGCCGGAGGGCGGCAACAAGCCGGCCGCACCACCCGCCTCCACGCGGGCGGCCACCCGCGGCGGGACCGGCCCCCTGGCGGGCAAGATCGTCGTCGTCGACCCCGGGCACAACCCCGACAATTACCAGCACACCGCCGAGATCAACCGGAAAGTGAATATCGGGACGAACCGCAAGGAGTGCGACACCACCGGCACGTCCACCAACGCCGGCTACCCGGAGGCCCGGTTCACGCTGGATGTGGCCCGCCGCCTGCGCACGCTTCTCGAACAGCAGGGCGCCACGGTGAAGTTCACCCAGGACGGCGACCGCCCGTGGGGACCCTGCGTGGACGAACGGGCCAGGATCGGCAACGCGGCGCACGCCGACGCGGCGATCTCCATCCACGCGGACGGGGCGCCCGCGGGCGACCGCGGCTTCCACGTCATCCTCCCGGCCTCGGTGCACGACGGCGCGGCCGACACCCGGCCGATCGTCACCCCTTCCCGCGCTCTCGGCGAGCGCATCGTGGGCAACTTCGTCCGCGTCACCGGCAGCGCTCCCGCCAACTACGTAGGCGGCGGCACCGGCCTCGACGTCCGGAGCGATCTCGGCGGTCTCAATCTGTCAACGGTTCCGAAGGTGTTCATCGAGTGCGGCAACATGCGCGATAGCAAGGACGCGGCATTGCTGACCAACGGCACGTGGCGGCAGAAGGCGGCAGAGGGGATCTCTGAGGGAATCGTGAGTTTCCTGCGCCGGTGACGATCACCGGTCCGGACCGGGCGGACACCCAGCGCGGACGGACGATAGTGTCTTCCTACGATGAGGGGCCACTCCCCGCGCCTCACACCGCGGCCCGGGGCGACATGGTGACAGCGACGCCTCCACCGACGACGAGACGACAGACGAAGGACCTGAAGTGAATATCCGCTCCCTCACTAGGGGCGACGGCGTGGTGATCGGAGCAGCGGTATTGCTGTTCATCGCGTCGTTCCTCGACTTCTACTCGGCCGCGGGCTTCAGCGGCTCGAACGCCTGGAACACCCTCGGTGTAGGCCTCGGCCTCTACATGGGTGGAGTCATCGGTGCCGCTCTGATCATCGCCAACCGCTGCCTGCCGCAGCCTCGCAAGATCGCCGGTCTGGACCTCGGAACGGTCGGTGCGGCGTTCACGATCCTCGCCGCGTGGAGCCTGTTCTGGTTCCTGCTGGACGTCCCGAGCAGCCTGGACGCCGGCACCGGCCTCGTCCTCGGCTTCATCGCCGCCCTCGTCCTGGCCGCCGCGGCCGTCGCCGGCCCCCTGGTCCCCGCCCTGCAGGCCGCCCTGATCCCGGCCCCCAAGCCCGCCGCGCCCCAGCCCTACGGCGTGCAGCCGCAGGGCGGCTACGGCTACCCGGGCGCCCAGCAGTCGTCGTACGGCGGGCAGCCGCAGCAGGTTCAGCAGCCGTTCGGCGGGCAGCCGCAGCAGGCTCCCGCCCCGGAGTTCTCGCCTTTCTGGTTCGCCGTGCCGGTGCCGCGTCCGCTGTACGCAGAGGACGGCTCGCCCACGCCGGTCGCCGAACTCGCCCCGGGCACCTGGTACTTGGCCGTCGACCAGCGCGGCCCCGGCCTGGTCGCGCAGACGCAGGATGGCCGTCGCGGTGTGCTCCAGGACACGACCGGCATCCAGCGCGGCTGAACCCCTTTCAGGTTTCACGCACGGCCCCTCACCCTTCCGGGCGGGGGGCCGTTGTCGTAGAGTCGCAGCCACACTTGGATAACTGACGCTGTGTCAGATCTGACGGCGCAGGGAGGCGGCATGCGGCTCGGACTCGCGCTCGGCTACTGGGGCCGCGGCCCCGCGGCGGACCAGGTCACGCTGGCGCAGGAGGCCGAGCGGCTCGGCTACGACTCGGTGTGGACCGCCGAGTCCTGGGGTTCGGACGCCTTCACACCGCTGACCTGGATCGCCGCGCAGACGTCACGGATCAAGCTGGGCACGGCGGTGGCGCAGATGGCGGCGCGGTCCCCGACCACGACCGCGATGCACGCGCTCACCCTCGACCATCTCTCCGGCGGACGCATGATGCTGGGCCTCGGCCTTTCCGGGCCGCAGGTCGTCGAGGGCTGGTACGGGCGGCCGTTCCCCGCGTCGCCGCTGACCGCGACCCGCGAGTACGTGGACGTGGTGCGCCAGGTCCTGCGCCGCGAGGCGCCCGTCGCGCTGGACGGGCGCTTCCACCCGCTCCCCTACCCCGGTCCGGACGGCACCGGACTCGGCAAGTCGTTGAAGCCGATCACCCATCCCCTCCGCGCCGAGCTGCCGGTCCTGCTCGGCGCCGAAGGGCCGAGGAACGTGGCGCAGACGACCCGGATCGCGGACGGCTGGCTGCCGCTGTACTGGTCGCCGACCCGTTCCGAGGTGTACGGGGTGACGTCCGCGGGACCGGACGAAGCCCGCCGGAAAACGGGCGAGCGTCCCTTCCTCGTCGCCCCGATGGCCCGGGTGACGGTCTGCGACGACGTGGCCGCGGGGCTGCTGCCGGTCAAGGCGATGCTCGGCTTCTACGTCGGCGGGATGGGGCCGATGAAGGGGCCCGCGGAGGACCCGGCCGGGAGCGGCGGCCGGGCGAGGGGCGGACGGAACTTCCACGCCGACCTCATGGCCCGCATGGGCTACGAGGAGGAGGCGCACCGGATCCAGCGGCTGTTCCGGGAGGGCCGGCGTCAGGAGGCCGTACAGGCCGTGCCCGACGCCTTCGCCGACGAGATCTCGCTCGTCGGTCCGCGCGAACGCATCGGGGAACGGCTGGAGTTGTGGCGCAAGGGTCCGGTGACCGACCTGCTGGCACTGGCACCGGATCCGCACACGCTCCGGGTGCTGGCCGAACTGAACGCGTAGGAGGGGCACCGCCCCGCGACGCTGCGCGGCGGCGCCCCTGGTGCTCGCGGCGTGTGCGTCAGCCCGTCGCGAGCTGTCTGGCCGTCGGGACCTGGCTGCTGACCGGGATACCCGCACTCTTCACCGCGCTCCTCACCTGACGGACGACATCGGCGAAGGTGCGCGCCGCTGCCTCGTCCCCCTTGCGGAGCCGGGGCGGCAGAGCCTTCAGCGCCTCGATGCGCGGGGCGAGCGGGGCGAGGGCCTTGGTCAGCGCCGGGTCGCCCTGGGCGTTGCGCAGAGCCGCCTTGAGCCGGTTGTAGGCGTAGGTGCCCGCCAGTTCCGCCTGGGCGAGTGCCGCCGCCCGCCTTCTGTCGCCCGCCTTGAACGCCCCTGCCTTCGACGGCTCGGCGATCCACCGGGACGTGGCGCCGGCCGCGAGCCCCGCGTTCGTCACCAGCCGGGACCTGGCGAACTTCTGCCGCTCCCCCGGGGTGCTCGGGGACGGTGTGGCAACCGCTATGTATGAGGCGGCCTTCTCCGCGGTACCGCCCCTGCCGCAGGCGACGGCGCCGAACAGGACGGAAGAAAGGGCGAGCACCACGGCTAGAGGGCGTATCGGTGCGGGCACGGGATCCTCCGGGCCTTGGACAGGGAACGGGAGGTCTGCCGAAGCCGGGAGACCACGGCTCCACCGACAGGCTCGCCCGCCTGGCCGCACCGCGCCGTTCGGACGGGTCCGTTCGGGTGACTCCCTTGTCCCACAAGGGAGTCATGGCACCCGCGCTGGTTTCATCGAGGGAGGACGGGCAACCCGATGGATATGTCCCCTCGATATCGCAACGGTGCGAACCAGGCCGGCACGGTCATCGCGATCGTCGCCGACGTCATGGCCTTCATCCTGGGCCTGTGGATCCTGATGTACGTACTGGACGCCAACCGCACCAACGACCTGGTGCAGTTCGTCCACGACGCGGCGAACTGGCTTGCGGGCTGGTCGCACGACCTGTTCACCTTCGACGAGGCCTGGGCACGGGTGGTCGCCGGCTACGGCCTGGCCGCCGTGGTCTATCTCTTCGTGGGCCACGCCATCGCCCACCGGATGCACCGGCACTGAGCCGCCGAGGGCCTTCCTAGGCGCAGCAGTCCGGGTCCAGGCCGCGCGGCAGCCGTTCACCGCCGAAGACCGCGCACGTCGGCTCGTCGCCGCCGAGCGCGGCCACGGCGAGAAGCAGCGAACCCGCCGTCCACGTGGTGAGTTCCCGCGGCCAGACAGTCCGGTCCTCGAAGACGTAACCCGTCCAGTACAGGCCCGTCTGCGGATCGCGCAGGTGCTGGATCGACTGGAGGATCTCCAGCGCTCGGTCGGACTCGCCCATCGCCCACAGGGCCAGGGCGAGTTCGGCCGACTCGCCGCCGGTCACCCACGGGTTGGGGACGACACAGCGCACGCCGAGGCCGGGCACCACGAAGCGGTCCCAGTCGGTCTCGATGCGTTCCTTCGCCTCCGGGCCGGTCAGCGCGCCGCCCAGGACGGGGTAGTACCAGTCCATCGAGTAGCGGTCCTTGTCGAGGAACCGCTCCGGGTGCCGGCGTATCGCGTGGCGCAGCGCGCCCACCGCCAACTCCCAGTCCGGCTGGGCCTCTTCGCGCTGTTCGGCGATCGCGAGGGCACAGCGCAGGGCGTGGTGGATAGAGGAGCAGCCCGTCAGCAGGGCGTCCGAGACGTCCGTGCCGTCGTCCTCGCGCTTCCAGCCGATCTGCCCGCCGGGCTGCTGGAGGCGGAGCACGAACTCCATGGCCCCGTACACCGTCGGCCACAGCCGGTCCAGGAACGTGTCGTCGCCGGTGGCCAGGTAGTGGTGCCACACTCCGACCGCCACGTACGCGACGAAGTTCGTCTCACGACCGCGGTCCGTGACGTCCAGCGGGTCCCCGTCGGCGTACGCCGCGTACCAGGAGCCGTCCTCGTTCTGGTGCCGGGCCATCCAGTCGTACGCCCGCTCGGCCGCCGCGTGCTCTCCCGCCGCGTCCAACGCCATGGCCGCCTCGACGTGGTCCCACGGATCGAGGTGGTGGCCGCGGAACCAGGGCACGGCGCCGTCCTCCCGCTGCACGGCGAGGAGTCCGCGGACGGTCGCGGCGGCCTCGTCGGCGGTGAGGACCCCGGGCAGGACGAGGTGTTCTGTCCGGGGCGTGGTCACGCGGCGTCCGCCTCGGAGAGGCGGGGCAGGTGGGGCTTGGTCGCGTAGGCCACGAAGCTCTTGCCGATCACCGGGTTCAGCGCCTGTTCGGCGACCCGGGTGGCGAACGGCTTCTTCATGATGTCCCAGACCAGCAGCTTGTGGTACGCGCGCACCGGCAGCGCCTTGTCGTTGTCGACGCCGAACGCGCACTTCAGCCACCAGTACGGCGAATGCAGCGCGTGCGCGTGATGCGTGCCGTACGGCCGCAGGCCCGCCTCCCGGATCTTGCCGAGGAGTTCGTCGGCCTTGTAGATACGGATGTGGCCGCCCTCGACCTCGTGGTAGGCGTCGGACAGGGCCCAGCAGACCTTCTCGGGGCCGTAGCGCGGGACGGTGATCGCGATGCGGCCGCCCGGCTTGAGCACCCGGACCATCTCGGCGAGCACGCCCTTGTCGTCCGGGATGTGCTCCATCACCTCGGAGATGATCACGACGTCGAAGGACTCGTCGGGGAAGGGGAGCGCGAGGGCGTCGCCCTCCATGGCGGTCGCGGTGGCGCCCTCCGGGGCCTCGCCCGCCTCCTTCATCGCCGCGAACCACTTGGCGACCTCGCGGATCTCCTCGCCGTTGCGGTCCAGAGCCACGACCTGGGCGCCGCGCCGGTAGCACTCGAAGGCGTGCCGTCCGGCACCGCAGCCGAGGTCCAGAACGCGGTCGCCCGGGGCGAGCGGGAACCGGGAGAAGTCGACGGTCAGCACGTGGCCCTGCTTTCGCGATTGGGTACGACGAGTTCTTCGGCTGGTTTTTCGGCGGCGACCGTCACCGCGGGCACGGAGCGGTCGCGGTGCGCTGCGGGACGGCCGGTACCGGGGGCCGCGGAGCCGGCGATCGCCTCGCGGTACCGGGCCACGGTTCCCTCGGCGGCGCGCGCCCAGGTGAAGCGGCGCAGTACCCGCTCCCGGCCGGCCGCGCCGAGCCGTACCCTCAGCTCCGGGTCCCCGAGCAGCCGGCTCAGACCGGCGGCCAGCGCCCCCGCGTCGCCCGGCGGTACCGCCAGGCATGTCTCGCCGTCCGGTCCCGCGACCTCCGGTATGGCGCCTCCGGTCGTCGCCACCAGCGGCGTGCCCGTGGCCATCGCCTCGGCGGCCGGCAGTGAGAAGCCCTCGTACAGCGACGGCACGCACGCCACCTCGGCCGACCGGACCAGGTCGACCAGTTCCGCGTCCGAGATGCCCTTCACGAACTCGACGGCGCCCTCGAGCCCGTACCGCTCGATCGCCCGCGCGACCGGACCGTCCTCGGCGCGCTTGCCGACCACCACCAGATGCGCCCCGGGGTGCTCGGTCCGCACCTTGGCGAGCGCCTCGATCAGGAAGACGAGACCCTTGAGCGGCACGTCCGCGCTGGACGTCGTCACGATCCGGCCGGGCACCTGCGGCACCGAGGGGTCCGGCGAGAACAGGTCGGTGTCGGCGCCGATGTGCACGACGTGGACACGGTCGCGGGCGACGCCGAGATGGTCCACGATCTCCTGGCGGGAGGTGCCGGAGACGGTGAGGATCGTGGGCAGCCGGCGGGCGACGCGCTTCTGCATGCGGGTGAACGCGTACCAGCGCCGTACGGACGCCTGCCGCACCCAGCCCTTGGCCGCGTCCAGCTCCAACCGGCGGTCCACGGTGATGGGGTGGTGGACGGTGGTCACCAGCGGCGCGCCCAGGTCGCCCAACAGCCCGTACCCGAGCGTCTGGTTGTCGTGCACGACGTCGAAGTCACCGCGCCTGGCCCGCAGATGACGGCCGGCGCGCAGGGAGAAGGTCAGCGGCTCCGGGAAGCCGCCGGTCCACATCGTCGCCACTTCGAGGGCGTCGATCCAGTCCCGGTACTCGTCCCGCTTCGGGGTGCGAAAGGGGTCGGGCTGGCGATACAAGTCGAGGCTGGGCAGTTCGGTGAGGGACAGGCCCCGAAGGTCCTCCCCCTCGTCGAGCACGGGGTACGGCTGCGCACCGATCACCTCGACCCGGTGGCCGAGCCGGGTGAGCTCGCGCGAGAGGTGCCGTACGTAGACACCCTGACCGCCGCAGAACGGGTTTCCCTTGTAGGTGAGGAGCGCGATGCGCAACGGGCGGTCCCCGTCTGCGGCCGAGCCCTCCTGGGGACCCGCCTCCCTGGCATCAGCGGTCACTCTCGGCCCCTTCGTTCTGCCATTTCCCGCGAGACTACGCCGGGACGGTAATCTAGAACAAGTTACAGACTTGATCGTAGAGCCTCCGAATCTACCGGCAGGTAGGGCCGCTGTGAGAGGGGGATCAGGTGATTCGCGCCACGGCCCGACACCCTGCCATGCTGTTTGATCACCCGCCCTCACCGACTGTCACGGAACGGGACCCATGCCTGCGGAAGCCAAGGTGCCAGCCAGTACCGCGCGACCGGCGGCGCAGCCGGCCTCACCTCCGCTCACCGAGCGGCAGGAGGCGCGCCGTCGCAGGATTCTGCACGCGAGCGCGCAGCTCGCCAGCCGGGGCGGTTTCGACGCGGTGCAGATGCGTGAGGTGGCGGAGTCCTCGCAGGTGGCCCTGGGCACGCTCTACCGCTACTTCCCCTCGAAGGTGCACCTCCTGGTCGCCACCATGCAGGACCAGCTGGAGCACATGCACGGCACCCTCAGGAAGAAGCCGCCGGCCGGGGAGGGTGCGGCCGATCGGGTGGCGGAAACCCTGATGCGCGCCTTTCGCGCGCTGCAGCGCGAGCCGCATCTGGCCGACGCCATGGTGCGCGCCCTGACCTTCGCGGACCGCAGCGTCTCCCCCGAGGTGGACCAGGTCTCCCGCCAGACGACGGCGATCATCCTGGACGCGATGGGCCTCGAGGACCCGACACCGGAGCAGCTCTCAGCGGTCCGCGTGATCGAGCACACCTGGCACTCGGCCCTGATCACCTGGCTCTCCGGCCGCGCCTCCATCGCCCAGGTCAGGATCGACATAGAGACGGTGTGCCGGCTGATCGACCTGACGGGTCCCGGCGAGCGGGGCTAGGGCCGCCGGCGCGGCGAAGGGGCCGCTCGGGCACAAAAAAGACCTACGAGACGGGCTTGGACGACCTTCAGATCTCTCGACCTTCCGAGTCTTTCAACCTTCCGATCTCTGGATCTTGCGATCTATTGATCTTCAGGTCTCTCGGCCGACCGTTGTCGGCCCCGGCGGAAACCGAAGTCTCACGCCAAAGTCGGCATCTTCCGGTCGAGATTCCTCACTCGCCCCGTAGGCGACTTTCAGAATAGCATCGTCATACCGGGATGGAACCCCCTCTGACCACATTTTTCGGACGATTCGGGCGGTGTCCCGGACCGGCTAGTCCTCCGGCGGGAACACCGGCTCCCCGCTTCCCACCAGCGTGATCGCGATCGCCTCCACCGGGCAGTTCTCCGCCGCGTCCAGCACCTGCTCGCCCGCGTCGGCGTCCGGGTGGACGGGGTGGGACTGCCGGGCCGAGTCGAGGCTGAAGGCGCCGGGTGCGCGGTGGACGCACTGCGCGGAGCCGATGCAGACGGCGCGGTCGACCTCGATGTGCCAGCGGTCTCCCATGCGCTACGCCTCCCCGTACCCGGCCGGCAGGTGGATCATCTTGTGCTCCAGGAACTCGCCGTACCCCTCGGGCCCGAACTCGCGCCCGAGACCCGAGTTCTTGTAGCCGCCGAAGGGGCCGAGCATGTCGAGGCTGAAGGTGTTCACCGAGTACGTGCCGGTACGCACCCGGCGGGCGACCTCGATGCCGTGCTCGACGTCCGCCGTCCACACGCTGCCGCTCAGCCCGTAGTCGGAGTCGTTGGCGATCCTCACGGCCTCGCTCTCGTCGCCGTACGGGAGCAGGCAGATGACGGGCCCGAAGATCTCCTCCCTGGCGATCCGCATGGAGTTGTCGACGTCGCCGAAAAGGGTCGGCTCCACGTACCAGCCGCGGTCCAGGCCCGGTGGCCGGCCGCCGCCGGTGAGGATCTTGGCGCCCTCCTCCTGGCCGATGCGGATGTAGTCGAGGCTGCGCTGCTGCTGGCGCCCGGCGACCAGCGGACCGACCTGGGTGGCCGCGTCCAGCGGGTCCCCGACCACGAGGGCACTCGCCGCGGCGGCGAAGGCGTCGGCGAACTCGTCGTAGCGCGAGCGCGGTAGGAGGATGCGGGTCTGGGCCACACAGGCCTGGCCGTTGTTCATCCAGGCGGCCGGCACGATCCCCTGCACCGCCGTGGAGAGGTCCGCGTCCGGCAGCACCACGGCCGCCGACTTGCCGCCCAGTTCCAGGGTCACGCGCGTCAGGTTGCGCGAGGCCACCTCCATGACGCGCCTGCCCGCCGTGACCGAACCGGTGAACGACACCTTGTCCACACCGGGGTGCCCGACCAGGTACTCGCTGACCTCGCGGTCGGCGGGCAGGATCGACAGCACGCCCTCCGGCAGCCCCGCCTCGCATGCGATCTCGCCGAGGACGTACGCGTCCAGCGGCGACTCGGGGGACGGCTTCAGGATCACCGTGCAGCCGCTGAGCAGGGCGGGGGCGAGCTTGGCGGCGGCCACGAACTGCGGCACGTTCCAGGGCACGACGGCCGCCACGACCCCGACCGGCTCGCGCCGCACGAGAATCTTCCCGAGGACGCCGTCGCGCGGCTCCTCGTGGGTGAAGTCCCGTGCGACCGTGATCGCCGCGTCCCACACCATCATCGCGCCCAGCGCCTGAGCGAGGACGCTCCAGGAGTACGGCGAGCCGTTCTGGGAGGAGATCACGCGGGCGATCTCCTCGTACCGTGCCGCGATCGCGTCCTTGATCCGGCCGACCACCTCGATCCGCTCGCCGAGCGTCGTCCGCGGCCAGGGGCCCTCGTCGAAGGCCCGGCGCGCCACGGCCACCGCCCGGTCGACGTCCTCGCGCGAGGCGTGCGGCACCCGGCCGATGACCTCTTCCGTGTGCGGCGAGACCACCTCGATGACGTCCTTGCCCAGGGGGTCGGTCAACTCCCCGCCGATGAACAGCTGTCCGTGTTCCACGAGCTCGGTCATGGCCGACTGCCTCCCCGGGACGCCTCTGACGATCCATCAGATATCGCCACTGATACCAGGTCCGGCCGACGGAGTCCACGGCCGGGACGCACATGGAAGATGACCCGGGCTACCTTCGAAACACGTTCTAGTTATAGTGGCCCGAAGACGGCGATTGGGGAGCCATGGCTGAGACGGCCGATCACGGCGGGGGCGTACGGTCGATCAGGGTCCCGATCCCCGACAATCCCCTCGGCCACACGCTGGTGTACGTCGTCGACACCGACCGCGGCCCGGTGCTGGTCGACACCGGCTGGGACGACCCGGACTCGTGGGACACCCTCGCCGAGGGGCTGACCGCGTGCGGCACATCGGCCACGGAGATCCATGGGGTCGTCGTCACCCACCACCACCCGGACCACCACGGCCTGTCCGGCAAGGTCCGCGAGACGTCCGGGGCCTGGGTCGCGATGCACGCGGCGGACGCCGCGATCGTGCGCCGGACCCGCGAGACCCGCCCCGAGCAGTGGTTCTCCTACATGGCCGCCAAACTGGCGGCGGCCGGCGCGCCCGAGGACCACCTGGCACCGTTGCGCGCCGCGCGCGGCCGGGGCAGCCTGCCCGGATTCTCCCCCGCGCTCCCCGACCGCGAGATCGTCCCCGGTGAGCTCCTCGACCTCGCCGGCCGCCGGCTGCGCGCGATCTGGACCCCCGGACACACACCCGGCCATGTGTGCCTCCACCTCGAGGAGGAGCACCCCGCCGGGCTCCCGGGCCAGGGCCGCCTCTTCTCCGGCGACCACCTGCTCCCGGAGATCACCCCGCACATCGGCCTGTACGAGGACCCGGACGACACCACCGTGACCGACCCTCTTGGCGACTACCTGGACTCCCTGGAGCGCGTCGGCCGCCTCGGCCCCGCCGAGGTGCTCCCGGCCCACCAGCACATGTTCACCGACGCCTCCGCCCGCGTCGGGGAGTTGCTGGCCCACCACCAGGACCGGCTGACCGGCCTGCTGGCCCTGCTCGGCACCCCGCTGACCCCCTGGCAGCTCGCCGAGCGCATGGAGTGGAACCGCCCCTGGGACGAGATCCCGTACGGCTCGCGGAACATAGCGGTCTCGGAGGCCGAGGCCCATGTGCGCCGCCTGGTGAAGACGGGCCGCGCGGAGGCGGTGCCCGGAACCGACCCCGTGACGTACGTGGCCGTGTAAAAGACCTCGCATCCGGCCTTCCCACGCTGGTACCAAACGGTATGGATCCCGTGGAGCAGCTCCTCGCCGAACGCGCCTGCGAGCGCCTCGTCCTCGACTTCGTCCACCGCCTCGACCTCGGCGAGCCCGCGTCGGTGGCCGAGTTGTTCACGGAGGACGGCAGCTGGCGGTGGCCGGCGGGCGAGAGACTGGTGCGGGGCCGGGAGGCGCTGCGGAAGTACTTCGCCGGGCGCCCCGCCGACCGGCTCTCGCGCCGGCTCATGTCCAACGTCCTGGTCACGGTGACGTCCCCGGACACGGCCGTCGCGAGGTCGTACTTCACGACGTACCGCGTCGACGGCCACCAGGGCGGCATGGTCCCGGCGGGTCCGCCGACGCAAGTCGGCCACTACGAGGACGAGTTCAAGAAGATGCACGACACCTGGCTGCTCTCCGGCCGCACCCTCTTCCTCGCTTTCGGCGGCCCGACACCCCGTCTGCCCGGCTAGCGGCCGTGCCCGTCACCGCCGCCCGGACGGACCGGCTCACAGGGGCCTCTCAAGGGTGCCTGTACCGGCGGGTAGAGTGGCCGGGTCGTTCTCACACTCGTACGGGGGGAAGCCGGTGGAAATCCGGCGCTGACCCGCAGCCGTGAGCCACGCACGTGGCGAGCCGGATTGCCCCGCACGGTTCGTGACCGGCTCACGCGCACCGGCGGCCCGCCGGTGTACGGCACCGTCGAGGTCTACGGAGCCGAGCCGCCCGGAGTGTTCCGTGCTGCCCGGCTCCTCGCAGGGAGTGGCACATGAACCTCCGCCGCAGCACCGCGGCTCTGGCAGCAGCGGCCGTGATCGGGCTCGCCGCGCCCGCCGTCGCCGCCGGCCCGTCCCCGTCCGCGTCGCCGACCCCGGCGATACCCGACGGCCTGTACGGCAGCGCGGACCCGACCTACGACGGCGTGTGGCGCCAGTCGCTGACGCTTCTCGCCCAGCACACCGTGGGTGCCGAACCGGCGAGTTCGGCGGTGGGCTGGCTGACCGGGCAGCAGTGCGCAAACGGTGCGTTCGCGGCGTTCCGTCCGGCCCCCGCCAAGCCCTGTGACGCCAAGCTCATGGTCGACACCAACAGCACGGGCGCCGCCGTCCAGGCCCTCGCCGCGCTCGGCCGGCACGACGCCACCACCGGCAAGGCCGTCACCTGGCTGAAGTCCGTGCAGAACGCGGACGGCGGCTGGGGCTACTCCCCGGGCGGCGCGAGCGACGCCAACTCCACGGCCGTCGTCATCGGCGCCCTCGCCGCCACGGGTGAGAAGCCGCAGGAGGTCCGCAAGGGCGGCAAGTCCCCGTACGACGCCCTGCTGAAGCTCGCGCTCCCCTGCACCGGCGACGGGGCGGGCGCCTTCGCCTACCAGCCGGACAAGAAGGGCACGTTGGCGGCCAACGCGGACGCGACGGCGGCAGCCGTGGCCGGCGCGCTCGGCAAGGGGCTGGCCGGGGACGGTGTGAAGCCCGACGGCGCGACCCTGACCTGCAAGGACGCCACCGACCCCGGGCAGGCCGCCCGGAACGGCGCCGCGTACCTCCTCAAGGCCCTGGCCAAGGACCAGCACCTCACACAGACCCTGCCCGGCGCCAAGCCGCAGCCCGACTACGGCAACACCGCGGACGCGGTCGTCGCACTCGCCACCGTGGGCCAGGGCGAGCAGGCCGCCCGTCCGCTGCGCTGGCTGGAGGCCCACTACGCGCAGTGGGCGAAGCAGACCGGACCGGCCGCGTACGCCCAGCTGATCCTCGCCGCGAACGCGGAGGGCTTCGACCCGCGCGACTTCGGCGGCCAGGACCTGGTCCAGCTCATGGACGCGACCGGACCGGCCCCCAAGTCCGTGCCCGACGCGGACGCGTCCTCTTCGGACGACTCCGGGACCTCGGCAACGGCCGACGAGGGCGACGGCCCCCTGCGCGTCGCGTGGATCGTCGGCGCCTGCCTCCTCGCTCTGACCGCCGGGGGCATCCTGTACACCTCCCGGGGCGGGAGGCGGCCGTGATCCGCCGTGTGTGCGCCCTGCTCCTGGCTCCTCTGCTCCTGCTGCTGAGCGCCGCCGGCCAGGCCGAGGCCGTCGGCTACCGCTACTGGTCCTTCTGGGAGCGCGGCGACGGCCATTGGACGTATGCCACCCAGGGTCCGTCGACCGCCCGCCCGGCCGACGGTGACGTCCAGGGCTTCCGGTTCGCCGTCAGCGAGGACTCCGGGGACGCCACGAAGCCGCGCGGCACGGCGGACTTCGACGCCATCTGCGGGAGGACGCCCGCGCGGGCCGGCCAGAAGCGGGTGGCACTGGTCATCGACTTCGGCACAGCGTCGGACGCCTCGTCGGGCGAGACCCCGCCCCCCGCTCGCACCGCCTGCGCCCGCATCCCCGGGGACGCGACGACGGCGGACGCGCTGGCGGCGGTCGCCAAGCCCCTCCGCTACGACACGAACGCCCTGCTGTGCGCCATCGCGGGCTACCCGCACAAGGGTTGCGGCGAGCAGGTCGCGGCGAAGTCGGACCCGGCGCCCTCGAAGAGCGAGCCGGACCACGGCCCGTCGGTGGGCGTCCTCGCGGGCGCCGCCGCCGTGGCCGCGCTGGGCGGGGCGGCGCTGTGGCAGGCCCGCCGCCGCAGGGGCTGACGATGGCGCCCCCGCCGCGCGGCGGCCGGCGGGCCGTCCACCCGGGCGCCTGGTGGCTGTGGTCCCTGGGGCTCGCCGTCGCGGCCACCCGCACCACCAACCCCCTCGTGCTCGCCCTGCTCGTCGCCGTGTCCTCCTACGTCGTCGCGGCCCGCCGGACCTCGGACCCCTGGTCCCGCTCGTACTCCGCCTTCGCCAGGCTCGCCCTCGCCGTCCTCGCCATCCGGCTCGTCTTCGCCGTGGTCCTCGGCTCGCCCATTCCGGGCAGCCACACCCTTGTGACCCTGCCCGAAGTCCCGCTCCCGCACTGGGCCCAGGGCATCCGCATCGGCGGCCGGGTCACCGCCGAGGGCCTCGTCTTCGCGTTCTACGACGGCCTGAAACTGGCGACGCTGCTCGTCTGCGTCGGTGCGGCGAACGCTCTCGCCAACCCGGCCAGGCTCCTCAAGGCCCTGCCGGGTGCCCTGTACGAGGCCGGCGTGGCGGTGGTCGTCGCGCTCACCTTCGCTCCGCACCTCGTCGCCGACGTGCGGCGCCTGCGCGCGGCGCGCCGCCTGCGCGGCCGGCCCGACCGGGGCCTGCGCGGTCTGCTCCAGGTCGGGCTGCCGGTCCTGGAGGGCGCGCTGGAACGCTCGGTGGCCCTGGCCGCGGCGATGGACGCACGCGGCTTCGGCCGCACCGCCGATGTCCCGCCCGCCGTGCGGCGCACCACCGCGGCTCTCTCCCTCGGCGGTCTGCTCGGTGTCTGCGCGGGCACGTACGGACTGCTGACGGCGGAAGGGGCCACCTACGGTCTGCCGCTGCTCCTTACCGGCCTGGCCGCCGCCCTCGCCGGGCTGCGTCTCGGCGGCCGCCGCTCGCCGCGCACGCGATACCAACCCGACGAGTGGGGCGTACGGGCCTGGCTGGTCGCCGGTTCCGGGATCGCGGCGGCGGCGCTGCTGGCCGTCGCCGCCGCCCGGGATCCCGCCGCCCTGAACCCCGGTGTCGTACCGCTGACCGCTCCCGCGCTGCCCCTGCTGCCTGCCGCGGCCGTGCTGCTCGGTCTGCTGCCCGCGTTCGTCACCCCCGCCGCCCAGGAGTCCACGTGATCCGCTTCGAGGATGTCTCCGTGACCTACGACGGTGCGGCCGAACCCGCCGTGCGGGGTGTCGACTTCGAGATCCCCGAGGGCGAACTGGCGCTGCTCGTGGGTCCGTCCGGGGTCGGCAAGTCGACGGTGCTCGGCGCGGTGAGCGGGCTGGTACCGCATTTCACGGGCGGCACCCTGCGCGGCCGGGTCACCGTGGCCGGACGCGACACCCGTACCCACAAACCCCGCGAACTCGCCGACGTGGTGGGCACGGTGGGACAGGATCCGCTGTCCCACTTCGTGACCGACACCGTGGAGGACGAACTCGCCTACGGCATGGAGTCGCTGGGGCTGCCGCCGGACGTCATGCGGCGCCGCGTCGAGGAGACCCTGGACCTGCTCGGTCTCGCCGAGCTGAGGGACCGGCCGATCACCGCCCTCTCCGGCGGGCAGCAGCAGCGCGTGGCGATCGGCTCGGTGCTCACCCCGCACCCCAAGGTCCTGGTGCTCGACGAGCCGACGTCCGCGCTGGACCCGGCGGCGGCCGAGGAGGTCCTCGCCGTCCTGCAACGGCTCGTCCACGACCTGGGCACCACGGTCCTGCTGGCGGAGCACCGGCTGGAACGGGTCGTCCAGTACGCCGACAGCGTGGTCCTGCTCCCGGGCCCCGGTGCCCGCCCGGTCCTCGGCACCCCCGCGGAGATCATGGCCGTCTCACCGGTGTACCCGCCGGTGGTGGACCTCGGCCGCCTGGCCGGCTGGTCGCCCCTGCCGCTGACGGTCCGCGACGCCCGCCGCCGCGCGGGCGCCCTGCGTGACCGCCTCGCGGGAAGCGCACCGGTGGACGGCCCGGGGCCGCGCCCGGTGTCCGGGCCCGGCCCCGGTATCCCCGCACCACGCCGTCTGCTGCGCCGGCGTACCGCCCCGGCCGTGGCGGCGCCGGAACCCCCGGCGGCCGTGACGGCGCTCGCGGTCCGCCGCGGACGCGTCCAGGCCCTGCGCCATGTCGACCTCACCGTCACCGCCGGGGAGACCGTGGCCCTCATGGGGCGCAACGGCGCCGGCAAGTCCACGCTGCTGGCCGCGCTCGTCGGGCTGGTCGAACCGGCCCACGGCTCGGTACGGGCCGGCGGCGCCGTGCCGCACCGCACCGCGCCGCGCGACCTCGTACGGCGCGTGGGCCTCGTACCGCAGGAGCCGCGGGACCTGCTGTACGCGGACACGGTCGCCGCCGAGTGCGCTGCCGCGGACCAGGACGCGGGTGCCACCCCCGGCACCTGCCGGGCCCTGGTGTCCGAACTGCTGCCTGGCGTCGCGGACGACACGCATCCGAGGGACCTCTCGGAGGGGCAGCGCCTGGCGCTCGCGCTGGCCGTCGTGCTCACGGCGAGACCCCCGCTGCTGCTCCTGGACGAGCCGACGCGGGGCCTCGACTACGCGGCGAAGGCCCGTCTGGTCGCCCTGCTGCGGGAACTGGCCGCCGAGGGGCACGCCATCGTGCTGGCCACCCATGATGTGGAGCTGGCCGCGGAACTCGCCCACCGCGTGGTGATCCTGGCCGAGGGCGAGGTCGTCGCCGATGGCCCCGCCGCCGAGGTGGTCGTGGGGTCCCCGTCGTTCGCGCCCCAGGTGACCAAGATCCTGGCCCCGCAGCGGTGGCTCACCGTGGCCCAGGTCAAGGAGGCCCTGTCGTCATGACCTCCCGGCTGCCGGAGGGGACCGCGCCGTCCCGGTCCCGTCCGTTCGCGACCTCCCGGATCCGCCCCGTCCGCCTCGGCCCCCGTTCCGTCGCCGCGCTGGCCCTTGTGAGCGCGGTGGGCGTCGTGGGGTTCACGTGGCCCCTGTTCACCGATCCCGGCTCGGGCCTCGCGGCGCACGCCCAGGACGCACCCTGGCTGTTCGCCGGGCTGCTCGTGCTGCTGGTCGCTGTCGTGGCGGCGACGATCTCCGAGTCGGGGCTCGGTCCGAAGGCCGTGGCCATGCTGGGGGTGCTCGCCGCGACCGGCGCGGCCCTGCGGCCGATCGGCGCCGGAACCGCCGGTATCGAGCCGATGTTCTTCCTGATGGTGCTGAGCGGGCGGGTGCTCGGGCCGGGGTTCGGGTTCGTCCTCGGCAACGTGACCATGTTCGCGTCGGCGCTGCTGACGGGCGGGGTCGGCCCCTGGCTGCCGTTCCAGATGCTGGCCATGGGCTGGTTCACGCTGGGCGCGGGCCTGCTTCCGGGCCCCGGCCGGATGCGGGGGCGCGCCGAGGTGGCGATGCTCGCCGGGTACGGATTCCTGGCCGCGTTCGCCTACGGCACGGTGATGAACCTGGCCGGCTGGCCTTATATGGGGGCCCTCGCCTCGAGCATCGCCTACGACCCGCACGCCGCTCTCGCCGCCAACCTCGCCCGTTTCCTCGCGTACTGCCTGGCCACCTCCCTGGGCTGGGACCTCGGCCGCGCCGTCGTCACGGTCGTCCTGACGTTCGCCCTCGGCCCGGCCGTGCTCAAGGCGCTGCGCAGGGCGACCCGGCGCGCGGCTTTCGAGAGCCCGGTCGCCTTCGAAGACGCATAGCCCGCCCCCTCGGTCACGCTCCGCTCTCCGCGGGTACGCCCCGGGTCACGCTCCCGCCCTCCACGGGTGCGACCCCGGTCACATCTCAACTCCCGTGCATGCGGCGCCGGTCACATCCGGGGCCCTTCACGGGCATCCTCACCACCCCTGGGCTGCGACCTGGGTCACAACGACCGCCCCTCCGGCTGCGGCGCGGGTCACACCGTATGTCTGCGCTGCGTATCGCTGCCTCGACCTTCGGTGACACAAACCGTGACGAGCCCCACGTGAGCGGCGTCACCTACGGCCTCGGGCCGTAGCCGGAATCGGAAGTCATGTACGCGACAATTCAGGCGCTGACCTGGGAATTGAGAGCCAGATCACACAACCGGCCCGAGCCGCTGATGCGACCACCACTAGTAAATGGGGTCATTGCAGACATTCCTTCGGCCTGCTTCTCTGGATGACGTCGCCGGGCGCCGACGAGCCCACACGGGCCGCGGCACCGATGCACACCCTCACCACGCCCCGCGTGGTTCGGGCATGCCGCGACTCCCTGTACCCGACCGAAAGGTGCCACGTGTCCGTCTCCTTCATCCGCCGCATCGCCACCCCGAAGAAGGCCATCGCCACCGCCGCCGTCGCGGCTGCCGCCGCCGGCATGGCACTGGCATCGGCGCCCGCTCAGGCCGCCACTCCTTCTACGGCCACCAACGCCCAGGCGATCGCGCGTCAGATGATTCCGGACGCCACGCAGTACGAAGCGTTCAACAAGATCGTCTCCCACGAGAGCGGCTGGAACGTCCACGCCACCAACGCCTCCTCCGGCGCCTACGGCCTGGTCCAGGCCCTGCCGGGCTCCAAGATGGCGTCCGCCGGTACCGACTGGAAGACCAACCCGGCCACTCAGATCAAGTGGGGCCTCGACTACATGAACTCCCGCTACGGCAGCCCGGCCGCCGCCTGGAACTTCTGGTCGACCCACCACTGGTACTGATCGAGCCGAGCTCTCGCTGCTGCGCAGGCGGCGGTCCCCGAACCGGGGCCGCCGCCTTCGGCGTTTGCGCGCGAGTCGCTCCGCCGCAGCGGTGAACACGGTCACCGACCGACTACGGCGTCTACAACCGCTGGATGATCGTGCCGGTGGCCAGTCCGCCGCCCGCACACATCGTGATCAGCGCGAACTCCTTGTCGCTGCGCTCCAGTTCATGGAGCGCCGTGGTGATCAGCCGGGCACCGGTCGCGCCCACCGGGTGCCCCAGCGCGATGGCGCCGCCGTTCACGTTCACCTTCTCCAGGTCCTGCTCGAAGACCTGCGCCCAGCTGAGCACCACCGACGCGAACGCCTCGTTGATCTCGACCAGGTCGATGTCCTTCAGCGACATCCCGGCCTTCCCGAGTACGGCCTTCGTCGCGTCGATCGGCCCGTCCAGGTGGAAATGCGGGTCCGCGCCCACCAGCGCCTGGGCCACGATCCGCGCCCGAGGGCGCAGTTTCAGCGCCCGGGCCATCCGCTTCGACGCCCACATGATCGCCGCAGCGCCGTCCGAGATCTGCGACGAGTTGCCCGCCGTGTGCACCGCCGTCGGCATGATCGGCTTGAGCCTCGCCAACGCCTCCATCGACGTGTCGCGCAGCCCCTCGTCCCGGTCGACCAGCCGCCACATGCCCTGGCCGGCCTGCTGCTCCTCCTCGGTGGTGGGCACCTGCACGGCGAACGTCTCGCGCTTGAACCGCTCCTCCGACCAGGCGATCGCGGCCCGCTCCTGCGAGATGAGCCCGAGCGAGTCGATGTTCTCCCGGGTGAGTCCGCGGTGCCGGGCGATCCGCTCCGCCGCCTCGAACTGGTTCGGCAGATCCACGTTCCACTCGTCGGGAAAGGGCTTGCCGGGGCCGTGCTTGGACCCGGAGCCCAGCGGCACCCGCGACATGGCCTCCACGCCGCAACTGATCCCGACGTCGATGACGCCCGCCGCGACCATGTTGGCCACCATGTGCGAGGCCTGCTGCGAGGAGCCGCACTGGCAGTCCACGGTCGTGGCGGCGGTCTCGTAGGGCAGGCCCATGGTCAGCCACGCCGTGCGCGCGGGGTTCATGGACTGCTCGCCGGCGTGTGTCACGGTGCCGCCGACGATCTGCTCGACGCAGTCGGCGTGAATGCCGGTGCGGCCGAGGAGTTCGCGGTAGGTCTCGCCCAGAAGATAGGCGGGGTGCAGATTGGCGAGCGCGCCTCCGCGCCTGCCGATGGGGGTGCGTACGGCTTCGACGATCACGGGCTCCGCGGCCATGGGGGGTTCGTCCTCTCCTCGGTCACCCGCGCGGCGCGGGCGTCCCGGCCCACCCGCCACGCAGAACTAGTACGCGTTCTAGTTCTGCGTGCAGTCTGCTGACACCGGACCCGAGGCCGCAAGGGTCTTGCAGCCTCAGAAGTCGTGATCTGCACGAATCCCGCACGCAATTGGGGTGGCCGCACCCCTTGCGACTTATAGAACCCGTTACTACCTTCACGGCAATTCCTGATGGACCGTCAGAATGCTGGGGGTCGCCATGCCCTGTCCCGCGCTGCCCGACGGGTTCGACTTCACCGACCCCGATCTGCTGCACCACCGAGTGCCCCTGCCGGAGTTCGCCGAGCTGCGCCGGGCCGAACCCGTGCGCTGGATACCCCAGGCGGGCAATGCCGCCGGCTTCCAGGACGAGGGGTACTGGGCCGTGACCCGGCACGCGGACGTCAAGTACGTCTCCACGCACCCGGAGATCTTCTCCTCGTCCCTCAACACCGCGATCATCCGGTTCAACGAGGACATCGAGCGCGCCGCGATCGACGCCCAGCGGCTGATCATGCTGAACATGGACCCGCCCGAGCACACCCGGGTCCGCCAGATCGTCCAGCGCGGCTTCACCCCGCGGGCCATCCGCGCGCTGGAGGACAGACTGCGCGCCCGTGCGCAGGCCATCGTCCAGGGCGCTGTCGCACAACGGGGCCCGTTCGACTTCGTCACCCAGGTCGCCTGCGAGCTCCCCCTCCAGGCCATAGCCGAGCTGATCGGCGTCCCCCAGGACGACCGGTCCAAGATCTTCGACTGGTCGAACAAGATGATCGCCTACGACGACCCGGAGTACGCGATCACCAAGGAGGTCGGTGCCGAGGCGGCCACGGAGATCATCGCCTACGCCATGAACATGGCCGCCGACCGCAAACAGTGCCCGGCCAAGGACATCGTCACCACGCTGGTGGCCGCCGAGGGCGAGGGCAATCTGACGTACGACGAGTTCGGGTTCTTCGTGCTGATGCTGTCGGTCGCCGGCAACGAGACGACCCGCAACGCCATCACACACGGCATGCACGCCTTCCTCACCCATCCACAGCAGTGGGACCTGTACAAGCGGGAGCGCCCGTCCACCGCCGCCGAGGAGATCGTCCGCTGGGCGACCCCAGTGGTCTCCTTCCAGCGCACCGCCACCCAGGACACCGAACTGGGCGTCAAGCAGATCAGGAAGGGCGACCGGGTCGGCCTCTTCTACTCCTCCGCCAACCACGACCCCGAGGTCTTCGACGACCCGGACACCTTCGACATCGGCCGCGACCCCAACCCGCACCTCGGCTTCGGCGGCGGAGGCCCGCACTACTGCCTGGGCAAGTCCCTCGCGGTGCTGGAGATCGACCTCATCTTCAACGCGATCGCCGACGCCATGCCGGGCCTCAGGCCGGCCGGCGATCCGCGCCGTCTGCGCTCGGCCTGGATCAACGGTGTGAAGGAGCTCCAGGTCACGGTGGACTGACGGACCCGGGCCGTCGGCTTCCCGGCGCCGCCGGCCCGTCCCGGGGGAGGCAGGGGCACTCCCCTACGCCCCGCCCCTGCCTCCCCCGCGGCGCATACGACCCATGTGACCCACCTTCAGGTGAACGTCCGTCTTCCCTCCGGCGTCTTCCAGGGGGCACAGTCGTCCCACCCGCCGAAGACGTCGAACGGAAATGCGCACCCGTGGCCCCTGCCGAGCTCACCGTCGTCCGGCCGGAGGACCCGGCCACCCTGCGGAAACACCCCTTCCTGGCATTCCGGGACCGCCACCGGATACCGCTCCTCGCCGCGCTCCCCGTCCTGCCGCTGTACGCGGTGTGGTGGCTGTTGCTGGCCACCGGCGGCGGTGACCTCGCGGCCCAGGAGGCATGGGCCGGGTTCGCCGCCCGGCACGGTGCGTCGGCGTACAACCTCTTCTGGTATGGCGGGATGCACACCGCCAACTACAGCGTGATCTCGCCCTACTTGATGGCCGCGCTCGGCGTGCGCACCGTCACCGTCGTCTCCGGCCTCACCGCCACATGGCTGGCCGCGGCGCTGATCGTGCGCGCCGGGGTCCGCAGGCCGGCCGGACCCGCGCTGCTCGCGTCGCTGGCGCTGTGGTGCGACGTGGCGTCGGGCCGTACGACGTTCGCGCTGGGCGTCGCGTTCGGGCTGGCGGGCTGTGTGCTGCTGGTGGGGGTCCCCCGGCACGAGCGCGGCCGAGACCGGGGCAGGTGGTGGCGGCCGGTGCTCGCGGCGGCGTGCGCGACCCTGGCGACCATGGCGAGCCCGGTGGCCGGACTGTTCCTGGCCGTGGTGGGGGCCGGATTCCTGCTCGTACGGGACTGGCGTCGGGCCCTCGTCCTGCTGCTGCCGCCCCTCGCGGTGGTCGCCACCACCACCCTGCTGTTCCCGTTCGAGGGCGAGCAGTTGATGCCCGCGGGCCGCATCTGGCAGCCGGCCCTGCTGGGCCTGGCCGTCGCGGTGCTGGCTCCGCGCCGCTGGCGGGTCGCGCGGTGGAGCGGGGTCGTCTATGCGGCCGGAACCGTCCTCGTGTATCTGATCCCGTCGCCGATCGGGACGAACGTCGAGCGGTTCGCGGAGCTGTTCGCACCGGCCGTGCTGCTCGCGGCGCTGCTCACCGCGCCCCGGCTGCACCTGCTGCGGCGCAATCTCCTGATCGTCGCGCTGGTCCTCTCCGTCGCCTGGGTGGGCCGCAAGACCGCCGACGACCTGCGTGTCTCGACCACGGTGCCGGCCTGGGCCGCGGACACCGGCGGTGTACTGCGGACCCTCGAGGCACTCGGCGCCGACCGCACCCGGGTGGAGGTCGTGCCCGCCCGCAACCACCGGGAGGCGACCGCGCTCGCCCCGCACATGAACCTGGCCCGTGGCTGGAACCGGCAGCTCGACATCGAGCGAGGCCGCCTCTTCTACGACGGCACGTTCTCGGCGGCGGCCTACCGCGGCTGGCTGGACCACTGGGCGGTCGGTCTCGTCGTCCTGCCGCTGGGCAAGCCGGACGGGTATGCCGAACAAGAGGCGCGGCTGGTCCGCGACCACCGCCCGGCCTGGCTGGAGCCGGTGTGGCAGGACGCTCACTGGAGGGTGTACCGGGTGCGGGGCGCGGTGCCCCTGGTGCAGGCGCCGGCCGCCGTGCTGCGGACGACGAGCGCCACGATGGACGTGCGGGTGCCGCGGCCCGGTTCGGTGACCGTGCGGATCGCCTACTCGCCCTGGCTGCGGGCCGAGGGCGGCTGTCTCACCCGCGCGGGAGAGTTCACCCGGCTGACGGTCACCGCGCCGGGCACGTACCGGATCAGCTCGGAGTACGGGCCTTCACCGGGGCCGGTGCGGTGCTGACCTCGGCGGCCGCCACCGCCACCCGGGCCCGGGGCCCCTGGAGCAGATAGACGAGCCCGAAGCCCGCACCGACCACGGCCGCACCGCCGACGGCGTCCAGCACCCAGTGATTGCCGGTCGCCACGATCGCCGAGACCGTGAAGAGAGGGTGCAGCAGGCCGAGCGCCTTCATCCACCACCTGGGCGCGAGGATCGCGATGGTGAGGCCGCACCACACGGACCAGCCGAAGTGCAGCGAGGGCATCGCCGCGTACTGGTTCGTCACGGCGGTCAGCGTCCCGTAGTCGGGCTTGGAGAAGTCCTGGACCCCGTGGACGGTGTCGATGATCCCGAGGTGCGGCATCAGACGCGGCGGGGCGAGCGGATAGAGCCAGAAGCCGACCAGGGCGATCAGGGTGGTGAAGCCGAGGACCGAACGCGCCCAACGGTAGTCGACCGGGCGGCGCAGGCAGAGCACGGCGAGGACGGTCATCGGGACCACGAAGTGGAAGGACTCGTAGTAGAAGTCGAAGAAGCCGCGCAGCCAGCCCACCTTCACGACGGCATGGTTGGCCCAGTGCTCGACGTCGATGTGCAGGAACCGTTCGGCCGCGAGGACCTGGTCGCCGTGGTGCTCGGCGGTGGGCCGGCCAGCCGTGCTGCTGTCACCGGTCGCCGCAAGCCTGACCTGGGCGTAGGCGGCGTAGGTGACCCTGATCAGCAGCAGTTCGAGCAGCAGGTTGGGGCGGCTGAGGACCCTGCGGAAGTACGGCAGGAGGGGCACGTGCTTCCAGCGGGCGGGGGCGGGCCGGGCGTACTCGGTGGGCACGGGCGCCCGGTAATGAGGGGAGGTCCGGAACAGGAACGGCACACAGGTGGCGGCGGCGAGGGCGGCCAGCAGGACCAGGTTGTCGCGGAGCGGCTCGATGCCCCCGATGTTCGGCAACATCATCGTCGCCGGCAGTGTCATCACCAGGACGACGGCAACCGGCCACATATACCGGTCGGAGGCTCTGCGGCCGACCCGTCCGACCACCGCGAGCAGCACCCACAGCAGCTGGTGCTGCCAGCTCGTGGGCGAGACGACGACGGCGACGCACCCGGTGACGGCGACGGCGAGCAGCAGCTGACCGTCGTGTGCGTACCGGATCGCGCGGCGCAGCCCGAGGACCGCGACCGCGGCGCCCAGCAGGAAGAACAGCCCGATCTCCAGCGGTCCTGCCAGGCCCAGTCTGAGCAGGGCGCCGTGCAGGGACTGGTTGGCGTGGTCGTCGGCCTTGCCGCCGAGGCCGGTGCCGGCCAGATGGTGCACCCAGTAGGTGTACGAGTCGTGCGGCATCGCCGCCCAGGCGAGCACGGTGCACACCGCGAACGTACCGGCGGCGGACACGGCGGCACGGCGGCGTCCGGTGAACCACAGCAGCGGGGCGAAGAGCAGCACGGTCGGCTGGAGCGCGGCGCCCAGGCCGATCAGCAGACCGCCGGCCCGCTCCCCCCGTACGGCGAAGCAGCCGAGCAGCACCAGCAGGACCGGGATGATGCTGGTCTGGCCGAGGTAGAGGGTGTTGCGCACCGGCAGCGACAGCATCAGCAGGCTGATCGCGACGGGCGCGGCGAGCAGTGAGCTGCGCCGGGTCACCGGCTGCGGCAGGGCGCGGGCGGCGACCAGGCCGAGCGCGACGACCAGCAGCAGCGTGCCGAAGGTCCAGCTCCAGCCGAGGGCCTGTTGCGCCGCCCGGGTCAGGGGTTTGAGCACCAGACCGGCGAACGGCGTGCCGGTGAACCGGGTCGAGTCGTACAGCGACCCGCTGACGTGCAGGACCCCGTTGGGCCCCACCCAGGTCTCCAGGTCCGTCAGCCGGTCGCCCCGGGGTGTGCTCAGGGCGACGGTGACCTGGCGCAGAGCCAGGACGGCGGCGATCGTCCAGAGGCCGATCCGGGCCACCTTCAGCCGTGCCTGCGCCTGCTCCGCCGCCCCCGCCCCGAAGGCACCGCCCATCTGACCGCTGTGCTCCGCGTTCGCCACGCCCCGTCGGCCCTCCCGCCCCGTTCGTTCCGTGTATCCCGCGCGTTTACGCCTGTCCGCACCCTATGAGGTTTGGCACCCCCGATGTGAGACGCAGGCAACCCCCACTTCACCTGAGATCCGCCCGGCTTTGGTCCGGACGACGGTGCATGAGCAGTCCGGTTCCAGCCAGGGGGCGCGAGAAGGATCACAAACAGGACGGCGGACGGCGCCCCGCGACGCGCGCGTCGCACCTGCTTAGGCCGCATTTAGGCACGCTGGGCGGTACACCGGTCACCGGACGTAACGGTGGCAGGTACACCTATGGTCGCTTTTCGGCCCGCCCCGCGGCAGTCCACCGGTCCGCCCGCCGGCGGCGAGCCCTGTCCCTGTCCCCGTCGAAAGGCAGGCGAGCGGAACCTTGGCGACCGTCGCTCCACTCTCCGTCCCCCTCGCACCGAAGGCCCCGGCCCACCCCAAGGCCACCGTCACCGACCCGGCTCTGGTCAGGCGCGCCGTGAAGGCGGCCGCACTGGGCAACGCGATGGAGTGGTTCGACTTCGGCGTCTACAGCTACATCGCGGTGACGCTGGGCAAGGTGTTCTTCCCGTCCGGCAACCCCACCGCGCAGCTGCTGTCCACGTTCGGCGCGTTCGCCGCGGCCTTCCTGGTCCGCCCGCTCGGCGGCACGGTGTTCGGGCCGCTCGGCGACCGCATCGGACGGCAGAAGGTGCTCGCCCTGACCATGATCATGATGGCGGCCGGCACGTTCGCGATCGGCCTGATCCCGTCGTACGCGACGATCGGCGTCGGCGCCCCGGTCCTGCTGCTCGCGGCACGCCTGGTCCAGGGCTTCTCGACCGGTGGCGAGTACGCGGGCGCGTCCACGTTCATCGCCGAGTACGCGCCGGACAAGAGGCGCGGCTTCTTCGGCAGCTGGCTGGAGTTCGGCACGCTCGCCGGGTACATCGGGGGCGCCGGCCTGGTCACCGTGATGACCGCACTGCTGTCCTCCGAGGACCTGGTGGCCTGGGGCTGGCGGATCCCCTTCCTGATCGCGGGCCCGATGGGCGTCATCGGCCTCTATCTGCGGATGCGCCTGGAGGAGACCCCGGCCTTCGCGGCGGAGGTCGAGAAGGCCGAGGCCGACCGGCCCAAGGTGCCCCTGCGGGAGATGGTCACCGGGCAGTGGAAGGCGCTGCTGCTGTGCATGGGCCTGGTGCTCGTCTTCAACGTCACCGACTACATGCTGCTGTCGTACATGCCGAGCTATCTCACCAGTGAGCTCAAGTACGACGAGACCCACGGACTGCTGGTCGTGCTCGGCGTGATGGCGCTGATGATGGTCGTGCAGCCCTTCGCCGGCGCGCTCACCGACCGGATCGGCCGCCGCCCGCTGATCGCGGCGGGCTGCGCGGGCTTCCTGCTGCTGTCGGTTCCGGCACTGCTGCTGATCCGCCAGGGCAGCCTGCTCGCGGTCGCGCTCGGGATGGGCGCGCTGGGCATGCTGCTGGTCTGCTTCACGGCGGCGATGCCTGCCGCGCTGCCGGCCCTCTTCCCGACCCGGGTGCGCTACGGCTCGCTCTCGATCGGCTTCAACGTCTCGGTGTCGCTGTTCGGCGGCACGACCCCGCTGGTGGTCACAGCGCTGATCGGGGCGACCGGGAACATGATGATGCCCGCCTACTACATGATGGCGGCGGCCGTGATCGGAGGTGCCGCCGTGTGGTTCATGGCGGAGTCCGCCGGACGGCCGCTGCCCGGTTCGGCGCCCTCGGTCGAGCGCGGGGAGCGCTGACCGGGGCCCGTACGGGGGCGTCCACCGACGTCGTCCCGGTGCCGCACGTGGGGCGGCCCGATCAGGGGACATCCACTGACAGGAGAGCTCGCCTCGGGCTATATTCCTTAGGGAGACTAGTTAGCCCACCTAACTAGGCATATGAGAGGCATGGTGCATGAGCACAGCGCAGGAGCTCTGGGACGACGTCGACGCCTACTTCACCGACCTTCTCTCCCCCGCAGACGAGGCACTCACCGCGGCCCTGCGCGACAGTGAGGTGGCCGGGCTGCCGCCCATCAACGTCGCGCCGAACCAGGGCAAGCTGCTCCAGCTCCTCGCCGTGATCCAGGGTGCGCGCCGCATCCTCGAGATCGGCACGCTCGGCGGCTACAGCGCGATCTGGATGGGCCGCGCACTGCCCGAGGACGGCCGCCTGATCACCCTGGAGTACGACGCGAAGCACGCCGAGGTCGCCCGCGGCAACCTCGCACGGGCGGGCCTGGGCGGGATCACCGAGGTGCGCGTCGGCCCGGCGCTGGAGTCGCTGCCGAAGCTGGCCGAGGAGCGCCCGGAGCCTTTCGACCTGGTCTTCATCGACGCGGACAAGGTCAACAACGCGCGCTACGTCGAATGGGCCCTCAAACTGACCCGTCCCGGGAGCCTGATCATCCTCGACAACGTGGTGCGCGCCGGCCGGGTCACCGACGCGGACAGCGAGGACCCAAGCGTGCGGGGCACCCGCGCCGCGCTGGAACTGATGGGCTCGCATCCGAAGTTGAGCGGTACGGCGGTGCAGACGGTGGGCACGAAGGGACACGACGGGTTCGCGCTGGCGCGCGTCGTCGGCTGAGGCCGCGGGCCCCTCAGACCTCGTGGTAGAAGCCCACGTTGACACTGCGCGGGGCGGTGCGGTCCCGGATGACCACTTCCCCCGAGCCGCCGTGCGGCAGTCGGGCCGTGCCGCCGTACGGCAGCGGCTGCACCGGGTGCCCGGCCAGCGTGAGCAGCACCTCGGAGGAGGGATCGGCGTGCGAGCCGCGCAGCCAGGTGACCTGCCAGCCGCCGTCCGGGCCGCACAGGAACTCCAGGTGGACACGGGAGATGAACAGCCAGTCGTCGGGGGTGGCCAGCCTGCACACGGTCTTGTCCCGGCCCACCCGCAGCACGGAGCCCGGATCGCTGGGCGCGTCGGCCATCTGCATGCCGGCCGTCGCCCCGGCGTCCTCCCGGGAGACCGAGGCCATGGTGAGTTCGAGCACGTGCGCTCCTCCTGAGTGCGGCGGTTCCGGCGCTGCGGCGGTTCAAGTGTTCCGCCGCTGAGCCTGGTTGGCGTTCGCTGCGGAATGATAATTCGCCCGATCGCCCCGTCGGGTGACCTCCGGCACAATGAACCCATGACCGAGCGCAAGCCACCCGGCGTCAGCTTCGAGTCCTTCGCCGACAAGCAGATCCGCGACGCTCAGGCTCGCGGGGAGTTCACGGACCTGCCGGGGGCGGGCCGGCCCGCGCCCGCCGTGACCGAGACGGTGTACGACGAACTGTGGTGGATCAAGCGCAAGATGGCCCGCGAGGGGATCGCGGTCCTGCCCCCGACGCTGGCCCTGCGCAAGGAGGCGGAGGACACGCTGGCGGCGGCCGCGGTGGCACCCTCCGAGCGGCTGGTGCGACGGCTGGTCGAGGACCTGAACGTGAAGATCCGCGACATGATGTTCAAGCCGCCGCCGGGACCGCCCCTGGGTCTCAAGCCGTACGACGTGGAGGAGATCGTCCGGGACTGGCGCGCGCGCCGGGCCGAGCGCCCCGGAGCGGACTGAGCGCGACAGCGTGCGGGGGTCGCGCCCCGGGACATGGTCCGGGGTGCGGCCCCGCGTCGTGGACTGGATGTCAGATGCCGAGCAGCCGCTCCGCCGTCGCCCGGTAGTCGCGCAGGGCGAGCCTCAGCTGTTCCGTGTCGGGGGTGGCGTGGGTGCCGTCGCCGGTGTCCTGCCAGGAGGCCTTCAGGGTCCGCCGCCGGGAGACCAGGGCGTCAGCGAGCTCTGCGGCGACCTCCTCGACCACCCGGTCGGCCTCTTCGACTGCCTCCCGGGGGCTGTCCACGAACTCGCCGACGGCGTGCTGCAGGCGCAGACCGTACTTGTCGCAGGTCTCCGGCGGCAGCAGCCGGCCCTCACCCGGCCACGCCTTCGCGGTCCGGCGCTCCTCGCGCCGTGCTGATCGCCCTTCGACCGCCTCCGGACGGACACCCGCGCCGGACCGCACATCCGCGGCCCCTTCCCGGCGATCACCCGGGCCGGGCGGCACCTCTGCCGCCCGCTCCTGGCGACCGCCCAAGCCGGACCGCGCATCCGCAGCCATCTCCGGGCGACCGCTCGCGACGGACCGCGCCTCTGACCGCTCACCGCCCACATTCTCGCCGGGACGCACCTCGTCCCTCGCGCCGCGGCCCACTTCGCCGGGCCGTACGGACGTCTCCTCTCGGCCCTCACCCAGGCCGGACCGCACATCGGCAGCCCCCTCCGGGCGACCGCTCGCGGCCGACCGCGCCTCGGACCGCTCACCGCCCACGCTCTCGCCGGGACGCACCTCGTCCCTCGCGCCGCGGCCCACTTCGCCGGGCCGTACGGACGTCTCCTCCCGCCGGCCGCGTTCGTCCGGCCGTGCCGCGGCCGGTTCCCGGCCGTCGGCGCTCCTGCCCGGTGTCCTGTCCGCCATGGCCGTCAACTTCCCTTCGCGTGCTGCCGGTGGAACGTCCACGCGTGGCGGGACTTCCCCGTGTCACGGGCCGGGGTCCGCGCGGGCGTCTCCTCCGAGGGAGCGGCCTGCTCCTGGCGCGGGGGCGCCGTGAGCTCCTCGAAGAGGCCGCGCGCGTCCAGCATGGCCGCGCGCAGTTCCTCGGTGTCGCCGTCGGCCTGGGCGAGTGCGGCCCGGTGCAGCCGGCGGTAGCCATGGACATGGTGAGCGTGGTGCACGGACAGCGCGTCGAGCTGCTCCTCGTAGCGGCCGCCGTCCGGGAAGCCCCGTGCGCCCGCCAGCTCGGCAAGCAGCCGGTCCGCCTCGGCCACCGCGTCCCTCGGGGAGTCGACGAATCGCTCCTGCGCCGCCGTCCAGCGCGCCGTGTACCGCTCGCGCTCGGACGGCTCCAGCGGCTGCTCGTGCAGCGAGCCGTACCGCTTCAGCCGCTCGTCGAGTTCCCGCTCGGCGGCCTTGGTGTCGCCGTCGTGACGGGCCACGGTGCGCTCGTACTCGGGCCCGAAGCGGCTTTTCAGACCTCCCCCGGCGAACGTGCTCCGGGCACGAGGGGACAAGGCGGCCGCGCCCGCGAGGACGGCCGCCACGATCACGATCACGATCAGAACGATGATCACGCCTGTGGACATGGATGCCTTCCGGTCTCTCGGCCCTGCGGGCCGTCTTCCGCCCGGGTTGCCCGGACCGCCGCAGCCAAACGACCGGCGCACAGCCGGAGCCCGCCGCCCCTCGGCCCGTGTGCGCCGGGGAGCGGACCGGAGTGGACCGTCGTCACCGGGTGGCGGCCCCGCAAATTCGCTTGCGCCCGCTGCCCGGCCGTTCACGACAATGTCCGGCATGACCTGGACCGTCGCCCCCGAGCCCCATGACTCGCCCGTCGCCGCCGCGTTGTGGCGGGCGTACTACACGGAGGTCAGCGATCGCTGGTACCAGCTCCACGAGGGGCGTGCCACCGACCCGGACGAGCTGGAGCGGGAGATCGCCGCCGACACCGGCGGGTATCTGGCCCCGCCGGGCGGGCTGCTGCTGGTGGCGCGGTACGAGGGCGAGGCGGCCGGCACCGCCGGCGTCCAGCTGCTGGACTCCGGCACCGCGGAACTGAAGCGGGTCTTCGTGCGCAAGGAGCTGCGCGGCCGGGGCGGCGCCCCGCTCCTCGTGACCGCCGCCGAGAAGGCGGCCCGCACGCTCGGCGCACGGAGGATCATCCTGGACACCCGCCACGACCTGGTCGAGGCCCGCGCTCTGTACGCCCGCCTCGGGTACGAGGAGACCGAGCCGCACAACGACCAGGCGTACGCGGAGCACTGGCTCGCGAAGCGGCTGGCCTAGGCCCGTCCGGACGGGCCGGTCCGGGACCGCTCGCCGGGACGCTCCGCGTCGCTGCCGCACATCTCCGTGTTCAGCTCCCGGACCAGCTTGACCAGATCGGTCGGGCGGTCCGGGCCCCACCAGTCGCCGAGCAGTTCGGCCAGGGACTCCTCACGCGCCTTGGCCAGGCGCACGGCGACCTCACGGCCCTCCTGGGTCAGATACAGGTCCAGTCCCTCGCGCCGGGCCAGACCTCGCTCCTCCAGCTGCCGCGAGGCGGCGAGGATGACCTTCAGCGGGACCGTGCTGCGCTCGGCCAGCACCCCCGGCTCGGCCCAGCCGTACTTCTTGATGCGCAGCAGCAGCCAGCTCGCTCCGGGCAGCAGGTCGTACCCGGCCCGCGAGGTGATCTTGTCGTAGACCTGGCGCCGCCCGTCACGGGAGCCCAGGAGGGACAGCGCCCGGCACACCTCGTCGTAGGACGAACGCTGCACGGGGTTGCTCGCCAGCGTCTCCGTCCCGTCCGGCGCCGTCACCGAACCGCGCAGCTTGTCCTCGCGCAGGAACCACGCCAGGACGAAGCCGAGGAGGGCGACCGGGGCGGCGTAGAGGAAGACGTCGGTGATCGACACGGCGAACGCGTGCAGGACGGAGGGCCGTACGGAGGCCGGGAGAGTGGCGATACCGCGCGGGTCGGCCTTCAGGGCGTCCGGCCCTACGCCCGGTGGGAGCGAGCGCCCGGCGAGCGCCACGGTGAGGTTGTGGCCGAGCCGGCTCGCGAACACCGTGCCGAAGATGGCCACGCCGAAGGAGGCTCCGATGGAGCGGAAGAAGGTGGCACCGGAGGTGGCGACGCCGAGGTCCTCGTAACCGACGGCGTTCTGCACGATCAGCACCAGGACCTGCATCACCAGACCGAGGCCCAGGCCGAAGACGAAGAAGTAGCCGCTCATCTCCGCGGTGCCGCTGTGCTCGTCGAGCTGGTGGAGCAGAAGAAGGCCGACCGTGGTCACGGCGGTGCCCGCGATCGGGAAGACCTTCCAGCGCCCGGTGCGGCTGACGATCTGGCCGGAGCCGGTGGACGACAGCAGCATGCCGACCACCATCGGCAGCATGTGCACACCGGAGCTGGTCGGCGTGATGCCGTGGACGATCTGCAGGAACGTCGGCAGGTACGTCATCGCACCGAACATCGCGAAGCCCACGATGAAGCTGATGATCGCGGAGAGCGTGAAGGTGCGGACGCCGAAGAGCCTCAGCGGGAGCACGGGTTCCTTCGCCCGGCGTTCGACGAGCACGAAGGCCACGAGCAGGACGGCCCCGAGGACCGCCAGGCCGACGATCTGCGGCGAGGCCCAGGGCCAGGTCGTGCCGCCGAGCGAGGCGACCAGGACCAGGCAGGTGGCCACGGAGGCGATGAGAAGGGTGCCGAGGTAGTCGATCACGTGCCGCTCGGCCTTCCGCGGGATGCGCAGGACCGTCGCGATCACCGCGAGGGCCACGATGCCGACCGGCAGATTGACGTAGAACACCCAGCGCCAGCTGAGGTGCTGGGTGAACAGCCCGCCGAGGAGCGGCCCCAGCACGCTGGTCGCGCCGAAGACGGCGCCGAAGAGTCCCTGGTAGCGGCCCCGTTCCCGGGGCGGGACTATGTCGCCGACGATCGCCATCGACAGCACGATGAGTCCGCCGCCGCCGAGCCCCTGGACCGCGCGGAAGGCGATGAGCTCGAACATGTTCTGGGACATACCGCACAGCGCCGACCCGATCAGGAAGATCACGATCGCGGCCTGGAACAGCTTCTTGCGCCCGTACTGGTCGCCGAGCTTGCCCCACAGCGGGGTCGCCGCGGTCGAGGCGAGCAGATAGGCGGTGACCACCCAGGACAGATGGTCGAGGCCGCCGAGGTCGCTGACGATGGTCGGCAGCGCCGTCGAGACGATGGTCTGGTCGAGCGCGGCGAGCAGCATGCCCAGCAGCAGTGCGCCGATGGAGACGAGGACGCCGCCCTGGACGCTCCTGTCCACGGACGCGCGCCGCCCGGCGAGCAGTCCGCCGCCGACATCGCCCATGCCGTCGCCTGCCGCTGCTGCCTCTCCCGCCCTGCCCTGCGTGTCGTCGGTCATGAAGGCCTCCGGGGACGGTCGTACGACCTCCGTGGACCCTGGGGCTCGGGGACCCCGCTCGGTCCCGGGGATTCCCGTCCGTCGTCCACTCTCATCGTGGTCGGTGTGACCAGTTATGGCCTGTTGAGTCCCGATGGGAAGCGGAGATTCCGGGGGGCTCTGGGAGATTCCGTGAGGGAGATCTGCATAATTTCTGGAATTCGTCGGGGAGGGGACCCACGCGTGAGCGGAACGAACGGACAGACCTGCCCGGAGTGCGCGGCACCGCGACAGCCGGACGGCACGCCGTCGTGCGGGTGCACCCGGCGGGCGTCCGAAGCGCTCCGGGACGCCCGGACGGCGGAGGCGGCCGCGGCAGAGGACTTCGATCCGCTGCGGATCCGTCCCTATGTGGGTCTCGCGGTCCCCGCGGCCGAGGTTCCGGGGGACCCGGGCCGGACAGCGGAGGAGCCGGCGGCCGGGTCGGCCGCACCCGACGAGACCATGCGGCTCGCGGCCGTACGGGAGGACACCGGGCGTCCGGCTCCCGGACCGGAGGGTTCCAGGGGGCAGAGCACTCCCGATGGGGTGCAGGGGCCGGCCACCGAGCCGGCGGGGACAGAGGGGCTCGGCACGGGGCCGGACACCGCCCGGCGGACCGCTGCGGACACGGACGGGACCGCACGGGGGGCGGCCGCGGACGAGACGGTCGTCCTGCCGGCCGCGGGCGAGACCGTCTGGCCGGCAGCCGTGAACGAGACGGTCCGGCTCGCTGCCGTGCCGGCTCGGAGTGCCGTGCCGGAGGGTCTCGCGGGGCCGGAGGAGACCATGCGGCTCGGCGCAGTGCCCGGCGGAACAGGCGAGAACGGTGCTCACCCGGCCCCTGCCTTCGCGGACGAGGAGCCGGCGGCCCATAGGCGGCGCACCGTGCTGCTGGCCGCCGGCGGGGCGGTCGTGGTGATCGCGGCGGCCGCGGCGCTCGTCGGCGGGCTGCTGTCGTACGAGTCGCCGCAGCGGGACGGGGCACTGCCCGAGGGCATCCGGGCGAGCGTGCCGGAGGCCTCGTCGCCGAGCGAGGTGTCGGCCCCGCCATCCACGGTCTCGGCGGTGGCACCTTCGGTGAGTGCGCCGCCGTCGCCGACCAGCAGCCCCTCGCCCTCGGTGACGTACAGCGCGTCACCGACCCCCTCCGTCTCCGCCGCCCCGAGCCGCTCGGCCACGACCGCGGGGGCCACCGCATCGCCGTCAGCGACCTCCGGGAGCGGTGCCGGCCCCGTCCTGCGGCCGGGCGACGAGGGCCCCGAGGTCACCGAACTCCAACTCCGGCTGCGTCAGCTGAACCTGCACAGCGGCAAGGCGGACGGCGAGTACGACAGCCAGGTGGAATACGCGGTGCGTACCTACCAGTTCGCGCGCGGCGTCACTGGGGACGAGTACGGGGTGTACGGGCCCGCCACCAGGCTGAAGCTGGAGTCGGAGACGACCGAGCCCTGACGCGCCCGGCGGGACGCCGCCCGGTCAGCCGATGTGCACCCGGATCGTCCCGTCCTCCGCCGCCTCGGCGCGCACCCGGGTCAGGTCCGGGACCAGGACGTCGGGGCTGTGCACACCGGCCCGGGGGCCGACGCCGACCACCCGCATCCCGGCGGCGCGTCCCGCGGTGATACCGGCGCCGGAGTCCTCGAAGACGACGCAGTCCTCAGGGGCGACACCCAGTTCGGCCGCGCCCTTCAGAAAACCCTCGGGGTCCGGCTTGCTCGCGCCCACGCACTCGGCGGTGATCCGCAGGTCGGGCAGCTTCAGGCCCGCCGCACCCATACGGGCGGTGGACAGTGCCACGTCCGCCGAGGTCACGAGGGCGTGCGGGAGCCCGGCCAGGGAGGCGAGGAACGCGGAGGCGCCGGGAACCTCGACCACGCCGTCCACGTCGGCAGTCTCCTCGGCGAGCATGCGGTCGTTGTCGGCGAAGTTCTGCTCCATGGGGCGGTCCGGCAGCAGGACGGCCATGGAGGCGTACCCCTGGCGTCCGTGCACGACCTTCATCACCTCGTCCGCGTCCAGCCCGTGCCGGTCCGCCCAGCGCCGCCAGCAGCGCTCCACGACGGCGTCGGAGTTGACGAGGGTGCCGTCCATGTCCAGCAGGAGGGCGCGGGCGGTGAGAACGGTCGTGGCCGGCATCGGCATGGCTCCAGTACGCGAGGAAGGGGCCGGCGGGCGGCCCCAGGGACAAGGCGGCCCCGCCCGCCGGTCAGGGGAAGCGGACGGGAGCCACTTTGTTCCTTCACGATACAAAACAGGCTCGCCTCGTGCCACCGCCGCTGACCTGCATCGGAGTCACTCCCTCCGGAACGGTCATCTCGAGGACACCGCTGCGACACCGCGCGGACGCCGTGGCGACAGGCGAACGGCCACCTGTAGCCCGCGGCACTCGCGTCACGCCGCGACGGCCTCGTACAGGCTCCATACCCCGAGGGCCAGCATCAGCAGCGCCGCCACCTTGGTGATCAGCTTCAGCGGCACCCTCTTCATCAGCGCCCTGCCGCCGACGATACCGAGGCCCGCGACGGCCCACAGGGCGAGGACGGCGCCGAGACCCACTGAGAGGGGGTCGTCATAGCGGGCGGCGAGGTTGGCCGTCATGATCTGGGTGAGGTCGCCGAACTCGGCGACCAGGATGAGCATGAAGCCCGCCGTCGACACCTTCCAGAAGCTCTGGTTCTCCGGCCGGCGGATCTCCTCGTCGTCGTCACCCTTCTTCAGCAGCAGCACGGCCGCGCCCCCGAGGAAGAGCACTCCGGTGATCCCGTGCACGATCTGCTGCGGCAGCAGGGTCAGCAGGCTGCCCGCCGCGACGGCGAGCACGACATGCAGCAGGAAGGCGGCGGCGACACCGGCGAAGACGTACGAGGCGCGGTAGCGGGTGCCGAGGACGAGTCCGGCGAGGGCCGTCTTGTCCGGCAGCTCGGCCAGGAAGACGACGCCGAAGACGAGCGCCAGGACGGTGATGCTGATCAAAATTCCTCAATCGGTCGGGGCTGCCCCACCGAGAGCGCTGTGACTGCTGCAACACCTCGGCATGACAGCGCACGGGTCACCCGTGCCGAGGACACGGATGTGCACTGCATGCCGAAGGTCTCGCTGGCCGATCCTCGACAAGGATCCGCCTCCGGGCGCCGGCTCAGACGAGCTGAGCAGTATGTCGACGGTCCGGCGAAGAGCTACTCCCCTTCTGCGCACCCCATGCTACGCGACCGCCGGGCGGCCCTTCAGGGGCCGTAAGTCATGTCACACCCCTTGCTGTGTCATGTACGCGTCACTAGCGTCTAACCGGACGCATACCTGCAGGCAACGCGCCCCCGCGAGCATGTCCTGGCTCGCACCTCAACACCCCCACCCCACAAGGGAGTTCGCATGCCCAAGGTCTACGCGCGTCGACGCGTCAGCATACTCGCGGCTCTTACCGGACTCATAGCCTCCGTCGGACTCTTCAACGGTCCGACCGCCTCGGCCGCACTCCCCACTCCGGTCAGTGGCGCCACCGCCCGCAGCTACCTCGCCTCGCTCACCGTGGCGACGGAGAACCGCACCGGCTACAACCGCGACCTGTTCCCGACCTGGATCACCATCAGCGGCACCTGCAACACCCGCGAGTACATCCTCAAGCGCGACGGTTCGAACGTCGTCACCGACTCCTCCTGCGCCGCCACCAGCGGCAGCTGGTACTCCCCGTACGACGGCGCGACCTGGACCGCCGCCTCCGACCTCGACATCGACCACCTGGTCCCGCTCGCCGAGGCCTGGGACTCCGGCGCCGGCAAGTGGACGACGTCCCAGCGCCAGGCGTTCGCCAACGACATCACCCGTCCGCAGCTGCTCGCCGTCACCGACAACGTCAACCAGGCCAAGGGCGACCAGGACCCGGCCACCTGGATGCCGTCCCGCACGGCCTACCGCTGCACGTACGTCCGGGCCTGGGTGCAGGTGAAGCACTACTACAACCTCTCAGTCGACTCGGCCGAGAAGAGCGCGCTGCAGAGCTACCTCGCCAACTGCTGATCCCCGGCCCCTCCCCGCTCACCTCCGTCGTTCCGTACCGTACGGGGCGACGGAGGAGGGGATCACCGTGGCGAGACTGTGCCTGGGGCCGCTGCTGAGATACGTGGACGACTCGTCCGCGACCGTGTGGGTCGAGGCGAGCCGCCCCTGCACCGCCGAGGTGCGCTGCCCCTCGGGCGCCCGCGGCACGGCCAGGACCTTCCACATCGCCGGGCACCACTACGCGATCGTGCCCGTGACCGGACTCGTGCCGGGCACCACGGAGCCGTACGAGGTGCTGCTGGACGGCACTCCCGTATGGCCACCGCCCGAGTCGTCGCTCCCGCCCTCCTCCATACGCACCCCGGATCCCGGGGTGCTCCGCGTCACCTTCGGCTCCTGCCGCTGGGCCGCGCCTCCCTTCGGCCGCAAGGACCCGGTGGGCCCCGACGCGCTGGACACACTCGCGGCGCGCCTTGCCGCCGCCCCGGACGCCGAACGCCCCGACGTCCTGCTGCTGTTGGGCGACCAGGTGTACGCGGACGAGACCTCGCCGGCGATGCGCGAGCGGATCACCGCCCGCCGCGGGTTCGCCGGTCCTTCCCCGCGCTCCCGGTTCCGCCCGGACCGGGCGGACCCCCTCGGCAGCCAGGTGGCGGACTACGAGGAGTACAGCTGGCTGTACCACGAGTCGTGGCGGGACCCGGAGATCCGCTGGCTGCTGTCGACCGTGCCAGCTGCATGATCTTCGACGATCCAAGAATGCGCAAGTTACAGTTCTGCCCATGATGAGAGCACTGAGCGCGATTCGCCTGTCTGTCCTGACCGATGAGACCACCTCGCCCGAGCGTCAGCGAGCAGCAAATCAGCAGGCAGCAGAGGCAGTTGGCGCTGCCATCGTCGCTGAGGCTGTCGACCTGGGCGTGTCCGCCAGCAAGACGAGCCCGTTCGACCGGCCGGAACTGGGCCCCTGGCTGCGTGACCGTGCGTCACAGTTCGACGCCATTGTGTGGTGGCGATTCGACCGAGCCCTACGGCGCATGGACGACATGGCTGAGCTGTCCAAGTGGGCTGCCGACCATCGCAAGGTGTTGATCTTCGCTGAGGGGCCGGGCGGCAGGCTTGTCCTGGACTTCCGTGAGGGTGTCGACCTGGTTACGCGCCTGCTGCTTCAAGTCTTCAGCTTCGCTGCGGAGTTCGAAGCACAATCGATCAAGGATCGCGTCAGCGGGGCGCAGGCTGCCATGCGGACCATGCCTCTGCGCTGGCGAGGCTCCAAGCCTGCCTATGGCTACATGCCCGCTGAGCTGCCCGCAGGTGGCTGGACGCTCGTGCAGGACACTGACGCAGTCGCTGTGATCGGGCGCATGGTGGACGCGCTGCACGATGGAGTCTCGCCTACGGCCATAGCGCTGGCGCTGACAGCGGACGGGATCCCAACTCCCGCTGACTACTGGCGCGTTCGCCAGGGTCGCGAGTCGGCCGGCGCTGTGTGGTCGGCAACGACCGTGGCCAACATCCTGCGTAACCCTGCCCTTGTGGGACACAAGACGACCGACAAGCGCATGGTGTTGGACGCAGAGGGCAACCCGGTTCCGCTGACTGCTGAGCCGATCATGGATCGTGCTGAGTTCGACACCATCGGCGCAATGATCACAGCGCGTTCGCGCGGCCCGAAGGTGCGCAAGGACACTCGCGCGCTGCTGCTCGACGTCGCGCTGTGCGATTCCTGCGGGGGCAAGCTGTACCTGAACGTCCAGTCGTCGCGTAGTGGCCAGCGCCCCACGTACAAATGCGGCTCGAAAGCCAATGGCCGGGCGTGCGCTACTCCGGTATCCCTGCGCGCTGACTGGCTGGAGTCGTACACGGAGCGCGAGTTCATCAGCGCTGTGGGGCCGTTGACCGTGACGCGTCGGATCGAGATTCCGGGGTTCAGCCCAGCGGCCGAGATTGCAGAGCTGTCCGCAGAACTAGATGAGACACGCGCTGAGCGCCCCGCAAGCCAGGCAGGTAAGGAATCCCGCAGGAAGCGCATGGAAGCGCTTGACGCCCGGCTGGCTGCCCTAGAAGCGATGCCAGCGGTAGCGGCGCAAGTGCGCTACGAGCCGACCGGCCTCACGTTCGCTGACGAGTACGAGCACAGCGAGCAGGCTGGGCGGCGCCTACTGCTGATCGAGGCTGGCGCAGAGGTGCGTGTGAAGCCTGGGCGCGCTGGTGGCTGGCGCTCGCTGGACGAGTCGCGCGTCAGTTTCGACCTGCGGAACGAGTTCTACGCGAATGCGTGGGCTGACCTGGTGGCAGCAGAGCAAGAGGAGATGATCAGCGAATGGGAGGCTGAGCGCCGCTGAGCGCCCCTCTGCGCCCCGTTCGCTGAGTCCTGGTGGATCTGGTGGACGGGGCGCTTTGCTGCGCGCTGGCAGGTCGGTGACCCGCACCAATACGGGTGTCAACAGGTTCGCGTCTGTCTACCTGGCGTTCGAACCGCTAGTACCTATTCGAGGCAAGCGCGCTGACCGGTACGCCAGTACGCGTAACACAGACCACAAAGTTATCATCCCGTTATCTTTGCAAGCCTCTGACCAGCGGAAATGTCGGAGAGGCATTCGAACCGCTAGTACAACTTCGAGGCAGCGCACGGCGCCGGTAATCCAATCGACAGATGTATACCGAGGCAGCGCATAGCGCCTCACACAGAACTTCCCTTCCTGGCAGAAGGAAATAGGCAGGGCCCTGGTCACCGCGACCGGGGCCTTCGCTTTGCCCTGCTGACAGAGGGATCCGAAACAGGGAGGCGAAACCCATGGACGAACTGACACGGCGCGTACGCGAAATCGGCGCACGTCGAAAGAGGCTCAAGGAGGAGCTGGCAGCCACTGACAGCGAGCTGCAAACCATCCTCCCGCAGGCTCGCCCCGGAATGACGCATGCGCAGATACGCGTCGCAACTGGCCTGGACGTCGGAACCATTCGGCTCTGGACCCGCTGACCCAACTGCCAGGAAGGGACAACCACATGAACGGAATTGACCACTACAAGCGCGCCGAGGAACTCGCCGAGCAGGTAGCCAGCGGACGAGTCAGCGACTACGACAAGGCCGCATACGCCACTCTCGCGCAGACACACGCAACCCTCGCGCTGGCTGCCGCTACTGCTGATGCAACGTCCTTCAAACGGGCCCTGGCCAAGGCCAACGGCGTCGAGATTCCTGACAGAAAGTCAGCGCCCAAGAAGCCTGCCAACCTGCTCGACGATGAGGACATGTGAACATGACTGAGAACTGGGAAACCCTCCCTGACAAGCTGCACTACAACCGAGACAACCCAGTGCAGCACGTGAATTACGCCAAGTTCGTTGCCCGCCATGCTGGACACCATCTGCGATACATGGAAAACGTCGGATGGTACCGCTGGAATGACGCTGTCTGGGAAGCAACGGGAGGGGCCGGCGCAGCCTTTCAGGCCATCACGGACGCTGCCCACGTGTTGCACAGGTACGCCACTGACAATCCGGCCGCAATCACCTGGGTAAACAGCGCCGTAAAGCTGATGCTCAACAGTCCGCACCGTAAGGCCATCGTCGCTGAGCTAGAGAACCTGCGCAGCCTGCGAGTCACATCGGATGAGTTCGACAGTGCGCGCCACCTGCTGACGTTCACCAATGGCACCGTGGACCTGTGGACTGGCGAACTGCGCAAGCACAACCCTGCCGACATGCTGGCCCAGAGCGCCAAGGTCGAATACCGGCCAGATGCAACCGCCCCTCGCTGGCTGCGGTTTGTGGAAGAAGTCTTCCCCGAGGACAGCGAGCTACAGAGCTACTTCCAGACGTTCCTTGGGTACTGCGTGACTGGCGAAGTGCGGGAACACGCGCTAGGCGTCTGGTACGGCGCACACGGGCGCAATGGCAAGGGCACCACGGTACGCACCATGCAGTCTGTGTTTGGCCCGGACATCATCCGCGAAGTTGAGTTCAGCATCTTCGAGAACGTGCGTGGACAGGCGCCCCACACTGAGCAAATCGCCGGAATGCGAGGCGCCCGCATGGTCGTCGCCCAGGAAGGCAACCAGGGCACCCCGATGAATACGGCGCTGCTGAAGAACATGAGTGGTGGCGACCGAGTGAGTACCCGCCACCTTCACGGTAAGACGTTCTCGTTTGAGCCCACGTTCACCATCGTTCTGACGACCAACCACCTGCCGGAGTTCGCCTCTGGTGGCGCAGCGCTGTGGGCCCGTACCAAGGCCATTCTGTTCGGCCAGTCATTCGCTGACAGGCGGGACCCGGACCTAGAGCCGACCATTCAAGGGCCGGAACGGGAAGGCGTCGCAGCGTGGATTGTGGAAGGCGCCAAGCGGTACTACGCCGAGGGTTTGCGCGATCCGCTCGCTGTCATCGCTGCAACGGAGTTCCACAAGGATTCCGTGGACCCGCTCAAGGATCTGGTGGGAGAGCTGTTCGACTACGCCGAGGGCAGCGAAGTGCGCCGCTCCACCTTCAACGCTGATCTCAAGGTCTGGCGAGACACGAACGGTGACAAGTCCAACAAGTACAGCCCTGCCAGCGTGAAGCGGCATCTCATCGACAGCGGGAAGGTCGAGGAAGTGCGCACCAAGGCAAGTGGCTGGATCTACCGAGGAATTCGCATGATGAGCGACCCCCAGGGCACTGGCCCCGGCGTCTTCAACCGCTCAGAAAACGCGTAAACGCACAGCGGGATGGGTCGCGCCAATGGGGGTGTCAGAAAAGTTGGCACCTGTAGTAACCCCCTCTAATTCATAAGGGGGAATGTACAGGTGTCAAGAAATCTGACACCCACCCCGCTCGTGCGCCATCCTCGCTGCTCGCGCAAACGATCACCCCTCGCCGGCGCAGGCATACCCGCTGTTCAACGCGCTGCGCCCCGCATCCGCGACCCTTTGCAAAACGAGAGTACTGATGAGCACTGAACCTGAGCCGACTTCGCGCGACATCTATGACGAACTGGTCCTACTCCGCGAGGCAGTCACAGACCTACTCGCCGCCAATCGCGCCGTTCTCAGCACACAGACAACCATCATCAAGGCGCTGCCTATTCGTCGGACGCGCCCCACTCGATAGGGCTACGCCCAGCACCTACCAAAACTGGTATGTGCCTTGCCTAGGAAGACACCATGACGCCCACACCCGCTGACATTGCGCGGTCCGGACTCATCCGCCCACGCAACACTGCAACCCAGGCCCGTATGGCTGTCGAGCGGCTGGTAACCGCACTGGCCGATTCCATCACCGACGATGACGGGCCCATTGAGCTGGAAACTGTCGCCCAGTGCGCTGAGTTGATCCGCCAGGCTGCTGCGCTGACTGAGGCTCAGGCCCAGCACATACGCGCCCTGAACGCGCGGCACGTTGTCCGGAGTGCGTAAACGCCCGTGCTGTTCGCGCTGTCCATCGCTGACATGAACGTCTGTACGGCCGATACAGAGGCCGTTGGGCCGTTTATGTGCCCGAGGTGCCTGACCCAGGTATTCCGGCGCCGTACGAGCCACCAGCGCCCACACTGGGGGCATTACGCCGGGACCGAATGCACTATGCGCCGTGACGCTATCTCGGGCCACGGCCACACCAAGCGCACTGCCGCTGAACTTGAAACCTTTGCGCCGACTGGCGCCCACCTGAAAGCTGGAGAAGATGACTGACATTGCGAACACGTTCTCCCCGTTCGGCATGCCAAAGGCTGTTGCTGCTGCTGAGACGGAGCGCGATAAGGCTTATGACGCGCTGGGCGACGCTGAGCTGAAGTACGCCGACGTGGCCGATGACCATTGGCAGGAGCGTGCCCACCAGCGCGATGCCCAGGACGCCAAGGCTGCCACTCTCGCTGGCAAGCCTCTGTCGACCGGGCCCAGCCATTACGAGCAGGCTGCAAAGCTGCGAGGCGAGGCTGTAGGCGTTCTGGAGGCGCTGCGCCAGCGTGCGAACCAGGCCAATGGCGCCGTAACCCTTGCTTGGCAGCAGGCTGCGCCCGGCATGGCTGACGACATTCGCGCCGCCTATGTTGCTGCTGAGCGCGCACGCGCTGAGGCTGAGCAGGCCATGCGGAATGCCACTGTCGTTATGCGCAGTGCTGCTGTCGCGCTGGTCGGTACCCAGTACGCGCAGGGCGCTGGCCCGCTGCCTCGTCTGGACGGTAACCCGACGTCGAACACGACGTTTTCCGAGTTCTGCCGCCAGTTCGTTTCTTCGTATGGGCTGACCATCGACACGGCTGCACCGGAGTACCGGCCCATCAATGTCGATGGCCTGGTGCGTCTAGTCGATGCGGATCTTGCGGACACCCTTGAGCGCGCTGGCGCTGCCCAGGCTGTTCCGCTGAAGCGCTGAGAACATACCAAAACTGGTAGGTGGGTCGGGGCATTACACCCTGGCCCGCCTGCCTGGCCCAACTGAAAGGGGCGTAAGTCCATGTACGTCAAGATCAATGCCGGATTCCAGGTCACCTACCAGGGCGCCGTATTCAGCGGCGGGCAGATACTCCGCAATGTGCCGACCGATGTTGCGCAGGGCTGGATAGACCAGGGAATTGCCACTGCCTACACTCCGCCGCGCACGGAAGAGAACACCTTTGAGCGCATGCTTTGGCGGCTCATGTGACCGACCACCACCACCTACCAAGACTGGTAGGTGACCCGGGCTGCCTGGCTGGCTGCCCACCTGGCCTGCGCCCCTCGCCCATCACGTTGAACAACATTCGCGAGTTCTGATTTTCTGTCAGAAATCACAGCGAGTGACATTGGGGGTGGGGGGGATTCCCTGGGCTCTAGGGGACCCGGAGCGCGGGGGAGGGCGCCGACTGGTGCGCCCCTTTCAGAACCTGGTTCTACACAACCAATTGGACATACAGCTACACGGAGAGTGGCCCATGACCGTAACCGCCGACTACTGGGACGACTTCCCTGAATGGTGCTCGCGCTGCCAGCAGGAAAAGCCAGCCAGCGAGTTCGCCTTTGAAGCGCGCCGAGGCTTGCAGCCCTGGTGCCGCAAGTGCAAAACCGAGTACACGCGTGAGCTGCGCCGACAGCGACGAGAGGGCCAAGAGGGCCACGATTTCCCGCCGATTGGCTCTGGCATCGGCCAGGCCGAATGGCAGGAGCTTTCTGAGCCTGAGCGCCAGCGAGTCCGCGAGGTGTACGGAATAGCTGACTGACGGACCGTCAGGTAATCTTGAAAAACAGAGACCTACTCGGCCTAGCTGCCCTGCTCGCTGCCTTGGTTGTAACCGCCAGCGCTGAATACGCCCTAGCACGTGCCTGCGGATACGGCGCAATCGTCGCGGGATGCATTCCGGCCGCACTCGACATCTACGCGCTGCGTGCATTCAGCGTGAAGCGCGACGTACCCGCAGTTGTCTGCGCACTCATCCTGACGAACGCGCTGGCGCACCTGGTGAGTTCGCACCTGGCGCCTGTATCCGTTCCGCTGGTTGTGGCACTCAGCGCGATAGCGCCCCTGGTGCTGTGGCGCGTAAAGGCACTGCACGCCCCTGTGGGCGCCCCTGAGCCTGCGCCGGTACCCCGAGCTACGCGCCCCGTAAAGGCGCCTACAGCCGTTCCGTCTCCTGCATCTGCCAAGCGCCCTGCGACGCAGCCTGCGGCTAGGCTGCCGCCCATGACAGCGCTTGAGCCACCGCAGGCGATCACCAGCTGCTGGCTGTCCTGGCTGGCGGTTCGCACCCAGGACCGCGCGGAATTGGTCGACCAGGTCGGGCTCGCGCAGGTCACCGAGACGTCCTGGTCCACCGGCACGGATCTGATCGACCGTATCGCCCACGATCCCTCCGAGCGCTTCTCGCGTGTGTTGGTCACCCCCTCGCTCAACGGCTGGGTGCTGGTCATCGGCCCGTGGTGCGGACTGCCGTACCTGAACCGCACGGCCGATGTCACCCGCCTCTGCCTGGAACTGAGCACGCACCACGGTCAGGCACAGGCCTACTTCTACGGCGAGCGACGCGACGGAGATGCCTGGCTGATCGCCGAGCACGGTGCAGTCATCAGACGCTGGATCAGCGAGTACCCCGAGCTCGCACTGGGCGAGCCCGTTCGACCAGAACGCAACAGCCTTGACGCGATCGACATCGCGGGACGCCCCGAAGACCTGGATCCGGAGGAAGCTGTGGACCTCCTTGCAGACTGGGAGTGCCCCGCCCCGACCATCGCTCAGGAACTCAGCCTCGACCCCACGAATCTCACGGCGGCCTCCGGACCCGTCAGCACTCTCCTCATCGCCACGCCGCCCGAGACACAGCTCACCGACCCGTTTGCCCACAGCAGCAGCCCACGCGGATGACCATCCGACATCACAAGTTCAAGTTCAGTAGCCGAGCTGCTGACCCTCGCACGAGAGATGGCTCTGTCCCCGAACCTGGTCATGCGCACTGCGCTGGCCCTGCTCGCCGACGACATGCGCGCTGCGCGCTGTGAGCCTCGCTGAGCACCAAACAGAACGCCCCCGGTACCTGTCTCGGTACTGGGGGCGTTAGCTGTTTCTGGGGCCGGTTACTGCCTCATGTCTCGCATCGCAGCGCCAATGTCTCGCCCGCTGTCGCGATAGGTGGGCAAGTCTGCGGCCGGATTGTCAGCGACGCTGCGAGCAGCAATGGGCAGTACCTCGCCGAGTGACTCGACCACGCGTGCAAGGACGAAAGCTGCCTCTTCTCCGCTGAGTGGCTCGTCTGCCTCGCACATGGCGGATGCCAGGCTGTGCCACACCGTGGCCGTTTCCAGCGCGAACATGTCCGCTGCTTTGTCCAGCGCCCCGCCTGGTCGCGTTACTGCGTACGCCTGCTTGCCCGTCGCTGCGTCGTACCCCAGGGGCCGTAGTCTCTCCATGCCGACTCCAATCCAGTCGGTAGGCCCCGCTTCGCTGTTCTGCCCAGTCCAGCGGAGCGGGGCCGTTTCTGTGTGCGCTGCCCACGCTACTCGCATCGTCGAATGCTCGACGGGTCGAATGGTCGGATGCGTGATGGCTCGAAAGGTCGCACGCTGGGTCGCATGATCGACCGCACGCAGCCTGTCTATCCGCAGATCCTCGGTATCCTGCGCGCCCGCATCCGTGCTGGCACGTATCCGCCTGGCTCTGGCATGCCGTCAGTGCTGCGCGTGGCGTCGGAATTCGATGTTGCTGCGTCGACTGTTCAGCGGGCGATGGCTGCCCTGCGCGCTGAGGGATTGATCATCACGTGGTCCGGCCGTGGCAGCCATGTGACCGACCCGTTGCCACCCGAGCAGCAATAGGGGCCGGTCCCCATCGCTGGGAATCCGGCCCCTGGTGTCATCGGCTGAGTGCCTCTGGGTGGCCCATCAGCGCCTGTTGCAAGGCTTCGAGTCGGCGAACCTTCTGCGCTGTGAGGACTGAGTCATCACCCTTGCGCTGTAGTTCGTAGTAACGATCGAGTCTCTTTGTGATCCGCCTGTACTCGATGCGCAGCTCATCGTGTGCGCCGACATAGGGATGGTTCACGCTCGCCCCCGTACGTCGCTGTCGGTCCACTGCTCGCTGCGCCGCAACAGCACTGTGATGATCACGCCATCGTCACTGAGGACTGCCACCAGGCCGTTGCGCCCGACTACGCGCCAGCGCCCCTCATGACGCTCGGTCCCTGCACTGTGGCGGAACACGTCAGCCAGGTCGGTCACGGGAAGGTCACGGCGCACCATGACGTCTGCTGCGTGCCTGCTGAGGCGCCGTACCTGCGGGGCGCTTATCGGTCACCCCGGATCGCTCGCCAGATCAGCGCCAGCACCAGGTAGCCAGCGACCCCGAGCAGCTCGCTTCCAAGGACGTTCAGAACAGCGCTCACCAGGACACCCCCAGCGCGTTGCGGCAGTAGCCATCGTGGTTCGCGCTGCGGATGCAGGCGTGGTGCGCTGCGCTGAAGCCAGGCCGCATGGCTGCGCATCGGGGACATCATCGACGACTGGAACACCAGCGCGTCCTGGCTCGCCGGTGTGCGCGCGACCGCGTGGTGGCGCGAGCGGCTGCTGAGCGGCCTGATGTCGTACTGGGTCCACCAGCACCTCGGCAATCTCTCCCCGGCGGAGCTGGCCGCCGACCCGCTCTACGCGGCCGTGCGCGAGACCCCGGACGGCACGGACGTCCTGCGTGCGTACGCCGCCCAGGCCGACACCCACCCCGGCACCGTCCGCTGGAGCTACCACCGGGACTTCGGCCGCGTGAGGGTGGTGATGGTGGACACCCGGGCGGCCCGCGTCCTCGACGAGGACGGCCGGGCGATGCTGGACCCCGCCGAGGCGCAGTGGCTGCGCGAGCAGACGCTCGGCGCCCGGAACGGCTGCGACCATCTGCTGATCGGCACCTCCCTGCCCTGGCTGCTCCCCCATCTCATACACGACGCCGAGGCCTGGAGTGCCGCCCTGTGCCGGGGCCGGCGCGGGCCCCGCTGGGCCCGCTTCGGCGAACGCCTGCGCCAAGGCGCGGACCTGGAGCACTGGGCGGCGTTCCCGGAGTCGTTCCAGGCACTGGCCGATCTCATCGCCGAGGCGGCCGCGGGGCCGGGGGCGCCGGCCAGTGTGTCCGTGCGGTCCGGCGATGTGCACCACGCGTACATCGCCGAGCCCATGTGGCCGGACGCCGGGCCCGACGCCCGTGTGCTCCAGCTGACCTGCTCCCCGGTCCACAACTCCGTCCCGTGGTCCATAAGACTCGGCTTCCGCTTCGGCTGGAGCGGCCTCGGGCGCTTCCTCGGCCGCCGCCTGGCCCGCCACGGACGGGGCCCGCGACCCCGTCTCGACTGGCGCCGCAGAGGCGGCCCGTGGTTCGGCAACCACCTCATGACGCTGACGCTGCACGGCCGTTCCGCGTCACTGCGGGTCGACCGGGCACGCCCGGACGGGACCGGAAAGGCACGGCTCACGACCGTGGAGGAGTCCTCCTTGACCACCTCATGAGGGACATCCGGGGCGTGTGGGACGCGCGTTGGCTTCCGCGGCCCGCGACGGCATGATGATGCGGACTGCCGGGTTCCAACGGCACGTCTGTCACCCTGCGCCCCCACACGCCCGGGAGTCACCCGTTTTGTCTGCCGCGACCATGAAATCCGTGTCCGTCTCCGTCGCCGTCGTCGGCGCGGGACCACGCGGCACCAGCGTCCTGGAACGCCTCTGCGCCTCCGCCCCGGAACTCCTCCCATCCGGCGCGCGACTGACCGTGCACGTCGTGGACCCGGCGCCGCCGGGGCCTGGCCGCGTCTGGCGCACCGCGCAGTCCCCCGAGTTGCTGATGAACACGGTGGCCTCACAGGTGACGCTGTTCACGGACGAGAGCGTCGAGTGCGCGGGGCCGATCCGGCCCGGACCGAGCCTGTACGAGTGGGCTCACGGCGACAGACCGGCTCCCGCAGGTGAGTTGGAGTCTCAAGGCCCCGAACACAGGGCCGCCACAAGCCCGTTGGGACCCGACGACTACCCCACCCGCGCCCAGTACGGCCGGTACCTGGAGTGGGTGTTCGCCCGTGCGGTGGACGGCGCCCCGGCCGCGGTCCGGGTCCAGGTGCACAACGCCCGCGCGATACGCCTGGAGGACGCGTCCGACGGCCGCCAGACCCTCACCCTTGCCACCGGACGCACCCTGACCGGACTGTCCGCCGTGGTCCTCGCCCAGGGCCATCTGCCCGCCGCAGCGGACCCCGACCGGCTCCGGCTCGCCGCGCATGCGGCCCGTCACGGGCTGCGCCACATCCCGCCCGCCAACCCGGCGGACGTCGACCTCTCCCCGCTCGCACCCGGGGAAACGGTCCTGCTCCGTGGCCTGGGCCTCAACTTCTTCGACCACATGGCCCTGCTCACGACGGGCCGCGGCGGCCGGTTCGTCCGCACCGCCGAAGGGCTGCGCTACCGGCCCTCGGGGCAGGAGCCGCGGCTGTACGCCGGATCCCGCCGCGGTGTGCCATACCAGGCGCGCGGCGACAACGCCAAGGGCCCCTACGGCCGCCATGTCCCCCTGCTGCTGACGGACGAGGTCATAGCCCGCTTCCGTAAGCGCGCCGACTCGGGCGAGGCGCCGGACTTCAGGGAAGAGCTGTGGCCGCTCGTGGCCAAGGAGGTGGAAACGGTCTACTACGAGGCGCTGTTGGCCCGCCGGGGCGCCGAACGACCCGGCTTCCGGGACCGTTTTCTCGCCGCCCGCCGCCGCGCACCCGAGGAGAGCGCGCTCCTGGACGAGTTCGGCATACCGGATACGGACCGCTGGTGCTGGAAACGCGTCTCCCGCCCGTATACGGGACGGGCCTTCACCTCGCCCTCCGCATGGCGCGATTGGCTTCTTGCCCATCTGCGCGAGGACGCCGCGCAAGCCGCGCTCGGCAATGTGGAGGGTCCGCTCAAGGCAGCCCTGGACGTGCTGCGCGACCTGCGCAACGAGCTGCGGCTGATCGTCGACCACGGCGGTCTGTCCGGCGCCTCCCGCCGGGATCACCTGGACCGCTGGTACACCCCGCTCAACGCCTTCCTGTCCATCGGCCCGCCCAGGCGGCGCATCGAGGAGATGACCGCGCTGATCGGGGCGGGCGTGCTGGAGGTGGTGGGCCCGTGTCTGGAGGTGCGGGCCGAGCCCGGTGCCTGGGTCGCCCACTCGCCGGACGTCCCGGGCTCGACCGTACGCGTCCGCACACTCATCGAGGCGCGGCTGCCGGAACCGGATCTACGGCGCACCGCCGACGAACTCCTCGGCGGCCTGTTCCGAACGGGTGGATGCCGTCCGCACACGGTGGACGGCTACGAAACCGGAGGCGTGGACGTCACACCGCGACCCTACCGTCTGATTGACCGTCAGGGCATCGCCCATCCACGGCGGTTCGCGTTCGGTGTGCCCACCGAGGGCGTGCACTGGGTGACCGCGGCGGGCGCCCGCCCCGGGGTGGATTCGGTCACGTTGTCCGACTCCGACGCGGTGGCGCGGGCCGTTCTGCGCACCGCGGCGGCGGAAACGGAACCGCCGGCACGGTCGGCCACCTGCCCGAAGGTTGAACTGCCGGCATAGATCAGGCATGCACCGTACCGGCCGGCACCTGGCCGTTCTGGTACACCGCCGTGATTCAGCTCGTCACCGGCGCACTGGTGCTGCTCGGCCTCGGCACGCGGGTGCCGCGTCCATGGCGTCCGGCTCGATGGCGTTCGCGTACTTCGACGTGCACCAGTCGGGCGCCCTGTGGCCGATCCAGAACGGCGGCGAGATGTCGGCGATCTTCTGCTGGTCCTTCCTGCTGCTGGTCTTCACCGGCTCCCGCGCGTTCGGCCTGGACCGCCTCCTCGCCTTCCGGTCCGTCACCGCGGCAGGCCCTGCCTCGGACCCCGTCACGGCCTGATCCACCCCGGCGCACGGACGGCGCGCCCGGCGGCGGAGTCGGGCCCCGCCGTGCGTCCTGTGACCGGCCCCCACACAGACTCCTCACCAGCCCCCGGTGCATCTGCCGCCCCAACCGCGGCGTACTCTGTTCGGCTGTCGAAGGCCGCTCCTGCCGCTCCCCCGAAAGATCGCGGCTCGCAGTTGCCTCTGCGGAGTCGGACGGGGAGTTCGTGTTGGAGAGTGTGGGGTCGCTGGCCGACAGCCCCTGGATATACCCCGCGGTGGCCCTGTCGGTGCTGCTGGACGTCTTCCTGCCGGTGCTGCCGAGCGGCGTACTGGTGATCGCGGCGGCGACCGCGGCGGCCGGAACGGCCGTGGGACACGCTCCGGACATCCTCGCGCTCATCCTGTGCGCGGCGACCGCCTCGGTCCTGGGCGACCTGTTTGCGTACCGGCTTGCCTGGCGCGGGGGTGCCCGGCTGGACCGCGCGATCGCCCGCTCGCGCCGGCTGACCAGCGCGCAGGAACATCTCGGTACGGCCCTCGCCCGCGGCGGCGGCGCCCTGGTGATCCTCGCCCGGTTCGCGCCCGCGGGCCGCTCGGTCGTCTCCCTGGGTGCGGGCGCCGCCCACCGCCGGGCTCGCGACTTCCTGCCCTGGTCGGCAGTGGCGGGCGTCACCTGGGCCGCCTACAGCGTGGCCCTCGGCTACTTCGGCGGGCAGTGGCTGGGCGCGAGCTGGCTGGCGACGGGCGTCTCGGTGGTGGCCCTGTTCGCGGCGGGCGCCGGCGCGGCCTGTCTCATACGCCGTCCGGCACCGCGGAAGTAGCGTCACGGGACCGTCCCCGTACCTCGAGCCCGGCGAGCAGTTCCGCGGTGGCCGCGGCGACGGCGTCGACCGCGTGGTCAAAGACCTCACGGTTGTGGGCGGCCGGGGCGCGGAAACCGGAGACCTTGCGCACGAACTGGAGCGCGGCGGCGCGGATCTCCTCCTCCGTGGCGTCCTCGGGGATGACGGGCGGTCGGAGCGTCTTGATACTGCGGCACATGGGTCCAGTGTCGCGCCCTCGCACCGCCCGCACCCTGCCTCGCGCGAAACCGGTGGGAATACCCCTGTTCGCCACTGGATTGTGCAGGGCATGACCACTGCCGACATCCTCTACGTGGGCGGCCCCACCGCCGTCATCGAGCTGGGCGGCGCACGTCTGCTCACCGACCCCACCTTCGACCCGCCGGGCGAGTACCCCATCGGCTCGCGCAGCCTCGTGAAGACGGCAGGCCCGGCGCTCCCGGAGACGGAGATCGCCCCGGTCGACGCCGTCCTCCTCTCCCACGACCAGCACCCGGACAACCTCGACACGGCCGGACGCCGCTACCTCGCCGAGGTCCCGCTGACCCTCTCCACGGCGTCAGCGTACGACCGCATCGGCGCCCCGGTACGGGCCCTGCCGGCCTGGCAGCACGCGGACCTTCCCCGCCCGAACGGCGGAGTGCTGCGGGTCACGGCCGTACCCGCGCTGCACGGCCCCGAGGGCTGTGAGCCGGTGGTCGGCGAGGTCACCGGATTCGTGCTGTCCGGCGAGGGCCTGCCCACCGTGTACGTCAGCGGGGACAACGCCTCACTCGGCGTGGTGCGTGCGATCGCCGACCGGCTCGGCCCGTTCGACGTGGCCGTCCTGTTCGCCGGTGCCGCCCGCACCCCGCTGGTCCCGGACGCCCCGCTGACGCTGACCAGTGAGGACGCCGCCGAGGCGGCCCGGATCCTCGGCGCCCGTCACGTGGTCCCTCTGCACTTCGAGCACTGGGCCCACTTCACACAGGGCGGCGCCGAGCTCACCAAGGCGTTCTCGGAGGCGGGCCTGGCCGACCGGCTGCACCTTCCGGAGCCGGGGTCCCTGATACGCCTGTAGCGGCCCCGGTCGTTCCGGGGCCGCCAGGTGTGCGCCAGGCGGAAGGCGCCGCCCGGCACGCCGGAGGCCGGCTCGGACCAACGGGTCCTGACCGGCCCCGGGATCAGACCAGGTGGGTCTTGGCCAGCAGCTCCAGGACCTCGGCGGTCGTGCCCGTCTCGCCGAGGCGCGGGAAGATCCGCTCGACGCTGCCCTGGTGCGACTCGGCATCGCGGTCGGCCATCGCGTCGGTGGCGAGGGTGACGTGGTAGCCGTGCTCGTACGCGGCCCGGGCGGTCGACTCGACGCCGATGCTGGTGGCGATACCGGTCAGCACGATCTGGGTGACCCCGCGGCGGCGCAGCTGGACGTCGAGGTCGGTGCCGTGGAAGGCACCCCAGTTGTGCTTGGTGACGTGGATGTCGCCCGGGTGGCCGGACAGTTCGTCGACGATGACGTCCCAGCCCTCCGGGAAGGCGCCGGCGCCGGGCACGCGCTCCGTGCGGCCGGGTACGACGTCCGCACCGTCGGCGGCGAAGGATACCCGGACCAGCACGACGGGGAGGTTCCGGGCCCTGAAGGCGTCGGCGAGCTCGACACTGCGGGCCACCACGTCGGGCCCGCTGTGCGGCTGGACGGGCGTCCCGACGATGCCGTTCTGCAGGTCGATCACGACCAGCGCGGTGCGCGGGTCGAGGGTGGTGAGAGCCATGGATCAGGCCTTTCCTGACGTGGGTGTGCGCGAAGGGGAGATGGGGGTGGACAGGGAACGGTCCGGCAGCGTGACCAGCACCAGCAGGACGGATCCCGCTGCCATGAACAGGGCCAGGTGGTGCAGCCCCGTCGAGTCGGCGCCGTGGGCGAAGAAGGCCGCGTTCGCGGCGGACGCGCCCAGTGCGCCGAGGTACATGAAGGTGCGCAGCAGTCCGGCGGCGGAGGCGATGCGCTCGGGGGCGGACTGCCGGTAGAGGGCGTTCTGGGTGGCGAGTCCGATCAGGCCTTGCGGGACACCCATGACGACGCCGACGGCGAGCAGCAGCCACACCGGGCTGCCGGAGTTCAGCATGAGCAACCCGGCGCAGCCCACGACCTGGACCACTCCACCGACGAGCAGCTTGCCGCGCACCGCCTCACGGCGCCCGGTGATACCGGAGACGGCCAGGGCGCTCGCCGACAGCGGCAGCAGCACCAGACCGGCGGCGGACGGGCCCAGCCCTCGCCCCTCCTCCAGCCACTGGGTGAACCCGTACAGGAACGCGTACGCGGTGGTGTAGCCGAGGAACTGGCGTAGATACGTGGCGAGCAGCGGGACATTGCCGCCGAGCACCCGCAGGTCGATGAACGGCCCGGGCGTCCGCAACTCCCGCAGGGCGAAGCCCGTTGCGGCCACGACGGCGAGCAGTGGCATCCACCAGTGCGTGAGGTGCGGGCTCATCAGGAAGAACATGAGGGACAGGAGCATGGTGGCGAAGAGCACCATGCCCGGCAGGTCGACGGCGCGCCGGTCCTGGACGACCTTCGACCGGGGCAGCCACAGCGTCCCGAGGACCAGACAGGCCGCGGACAGTGGCACGTTGACCGTGAAGATCGCACGCCAGCCGCCCACGCCGATCAAGAATCCGCCGAGCGCCGGTCCGACGACGGCGACGGTCTGGTTGGCGACGGAGAGCGCGGTCAGCACCAGGGCCGGGCTGTCCCGCCCGGTGCGCTCGGCCTCGTTCCGGGTCAGCTGCATGGACGCCGGATACGTGGCCGAGGTGCCGAGGCCGAGCAGCACGCGCGCGGCGATCAGCAGACCGAGGGACGGCGCGAGCGCACCCATCAGGCCGGCGGCGCCCACCAGGGCCGTACCGGTCAGATAGAGGCGGCGCGGCCCGTACATGTCGACCAGCCGCCCGATGACGGGCTGCCCCACGGCGGTGGCGAGGTAGAGCGCCGACACGAGCCAGGCGGTCTCGGCGGGCGGCGCCCTGAAGGCGATGCCGATCGGGACGAGCGCCACGGCGATCATCGCGGAGTTGATCGGGTTGAGGACCGACCCGAGGATCATCGGGGCGATGAGCCGGCGGTCGAAGCGGTCGGCCGGGGCGGCGCGCCGGGTCGGGGCCGGCGCGCCGGCCGGTTGCGGTATCACTGGCGGGTCAGCCGTTCCATCAGCGCGAGGGCTGCCAGCACGGTCTGGCGCTCCTCCTCCGTGTAGCGGTCCTGCAGCGCACGGGTGAGCCATTCCTCGCGGGCCTGCTGGTCGCCTTCGACGCGCTCGCGTCCGGCCTCGGTGAGGGTGACCAGCTGGCGGCGGCCGTCGTCGGGATCGGGACTGCGCCTGATCAGTCCGAGCTGTTCGAGGGCGGCGAGCGTGGCGGCCATCGACTGCGGACGCACACCCTCGGCGGACGCCAGGGTGCTGGCGGTGGCGGCGCCGCCCTTGCTGATCAGGGTGAGCGCGGACACCTGCGAGGGCGTGAGCTCCTCGTCCCCGGCGACCTCTCTGATACGGCGCCGCAGCCGGCTGAACACGACGCGCAGGTCACGAGCCGCCCGAGCGGCGGACTCGGAGACGCCTTCGGGCTTCTGGTCCATGCCCGACACGCTAATTCCTTCAGGTAAAACTGTCCAGTTTCACCTGTCCAATTCGACCCTGGCAGGCGGACCTGGGCAACTCGCCCTGAAGATCTCCGAGCCGGTCAACCGTTCGAGTGAACCGGAAGAAGCGGCTCGCATCGCAAAATCGAACAGGCGTAGCATTGCGGCGTGGCTGCGACCTATGACTTTCCGAGTGACCTCCTCGCTGGTCAGGAGGAGCTGCATCAGGTCCGGGCCGAGCTTCTGGCCCTGCTGAAGCGGCTTCCCTGGTCGGTGGAGCCGCTCGACGCATTCAGCGACGACACCGGCTGGCGCAAGGTGGAGCGCCCCGCCTCCCCGGGCTGGACCGAGGACGAACAGGCCGAGGTGGAGAAGCTCCGGCAGCGCGAGCGCGAACTGGCGGTCTTCGTCTCCTGCCACCGCTTCTGGGCGGAGGTGGCGGTGGAGAGCGCGGTGGACACACGGATGCGCCTGAAGCACGCGCACGAGGCGCCGCCCGGTGAGTCGTCACGAGGCAAGTACTGACAAGGAGTTGACGGAACGAAGGAAGACCGAAGCCCCCGGCCGCCTGCGGCCGGGGGCTTCGGTCTGGACGGATACGGAGGTGCGGGCGGGCGGTGTCGTGGACGGACACGGACGAACGCTCGACAGGTCCGGCCACCGGCTGCGTGGGGTGATCCAGGAGCTCGACAAGGTGCACAGGGCGGCGCGATCGGACCTGACGATCAGCCGCGCCCGGCCATGAGCCGCCGGTCGGCGAATCCGTGGCGGGACCGGTTCAACCGGGCTCCACTGCGCCGCGCCGCTGCGATGCGAAGGCTGCGGTGCCGGCGCACACGACGCCGGCCAGCGCGAAGCCCACCACGCCCGGGTTGACGTAGCCCGGAACGGCTTCGGCGGCGTAGCTTCCGCCGTCCTTCGTCACGCAGACGAACCGAGGGGGCACGTAGTCCACGGTGTAGTCGACGACATGCAGCGCTCGCTCCCACTGGCCCGGTGTCCGGCAGGGCCGCAGCGGCGCCGAATCGGTGCCGCCGTCCTCCGCGTCCAAGACGGCGCCGCCGACACCGAGCAGGCCCCACGCGTACAAGGCGGCCGCGCCGGCGCCCAGGAGCGCGGCGAGACTCCGCAGCCACACCTGGCGGTCGGCGTGCCGGAGGCCGACCCTGCCCAGGGTGCCGAAGCCGTACCCGGCGAAGGCGAAGGGAACGACCAGCCCGGCCGGGATGAGCAACAGGAGCAGATACGCCATCGGGTGAGCCAACCAACCCGAGAACACGTCGACCGTGACGGAGCCCACAGTTCCGGCAACAGGAGCGTCACAGCTCGTGGAGGTCTCCCCTCGACTCGTCCGAGCCGAGCCGGATTTCCCCTGCAGAACCCGCCGGCGTGAGCACACGGCCCTCGCCCTACCGGACCGGAGACCGTCCAGCGTGTCAGTACCACCTGGGCCGCGTCCCATGGATCTTTCACCCCTGATCATCCGGCCGTCGGGGTCGGCAGCACCCGCTCGGCCAGCCGCAACACCGTCGCCATGGCGCCCTTGGCTCCCTTTTCACGCCAAGCCATTCTCAGCGCGATCGGTTCGTAATGGTCCGTGACCCGTAGGAAGCGCACGCCCGGTGTGCTGACGTTGTCGGCGACCGTCGTCAGCGTCAGGGCGCAGCCCACCTCCGCCTCGACGAGGGCCAGCAGGGTCCAGGTGTCGGGCGCGAGCTGGACGATGTCCGCCGAGAAGCCGGCGCTGTGCGAAAGGCTGCGCAGCCGGTCGATGAGCACCGAGCCGGAGTAGGGCGGCAGCGAGACGAACGGCTCGTGCGCCAGCTCCTCGATGCGGACGGTCTTCCTCTGGGCAAGGCGATGCGAGGCGGCGACGGCGACGACGAGGTTCTCGTGCGCCACGACTCGTGCCGCGAGGCCCGGGATGGCGCCGTCCCAGCGGGAGAAGCCGATCTCCATCTCCCCCCTCAGTACCTTGCTGAGCGCGGGCATGGCGAAGTTCTGGCTGTGGAGCTCGATCTGGATGCCCGGGTAGTCCTGACGCACCTGCCGGGCCAGTCTGCCGACCATCGAGTGGGTCGACGCCCCGGCGAACGCCACTCGTACCAAGCCCACTTCACCTCGTCCTGCCGCCTTCACGACCAGGAGGGCGCGGCGATGGGCGTCCAGCATGTCCTGGGCCGGGCCGCGCAGGGCCTCCCCTTCCGCGGTCAGGCGAACGCTGCGCGTGGTCCGCTCGAACAGGCGGGCTCCGAGTTCCTCCTCCAGGCGGCGCACGCTGCGGCTGACCGGAGGCTGGGCCAGGTGCAACCGCTCCGCGGCACGGCCGAAGTGCAGCTCCTCCGCCACGGCCAGGAACACCTGCACGTCCTGAATCTCCATGACATCCTCCGCCCGCCTTGCCATTGATGTCGCTATTAATGTCGCTATTGAAATAGTACCCGTCCAATTAGGTATTGGACTCATATCAAAACGAGGCGCAGCCTGGGAAATGTCGCACGTGAGTGCGGTAAGCGATGGGAGAGAAGGGAGCAACGATGCTGTTGCCCACCGCGGACCCTGAAGAGGCGGGCCCAGTGGCCACCACCGGCCCCCTTGACGGCGTCGTCGTGGCCGACTTCAGCCGTGTACTGGCCGGTCCCTACTGCTCGATGCTGCTCGCCGATCTCGGAGCCACGGTCATCAAGATCGAGAGTCCCGCCGGTGACGAGACACGGCACTACAAGCCGCCCACCCTGGGCGAGGACTCGACCTACTACCTGTCCCTGAACCGCAACAAGCGATCCATCGTGCTGGACCTGACGAACCCCACGGACCTCGGCACGGCCCAGCGGATCGCGCGCCGCGCGGACGTCGTCCTGCAGAACTTCAAACCGGGAGGCGCGGCCCGTTTCGGGCTGGACCATCCCTCGGTCGCGAAGGAGAACCCCGCCGTCGTCTATGCCTCGATCAGCGGCTTCGGCACCCGGCCGCAGGCCGCGGGGCTGCCTGGATACGACCTCCTCGTCCAGGCGATGTCCGGCCTGATGGACGTCACCGGCACACCCGATGCACCGCCGCTGCGGGCCGGCGTGCCGATCGTCGACGTCATGACCGGCCTGCACACCGCGATCGGCATCCTTGCGGCCCTGCACCACCGCATCCGCAGCGGTGAAGGCCAGCACGTCGAGCTGAGCCTGCTGATGTCCGCCCTGTCCGGCATGGTGAACCAGACCGGCGCATACGTCATGGCAGGGACCGTGCCGCACCGGATGGGCAACGAGCACCCCAGCCTCTACCCCTATGCGCCCTTCGAGACGCGCGGGGGACAGCTGGTCATCGCCATCGGCAACGACCGGCAGTTCCGGCGCCTTTGCCGGGTGCTCGGACTGCCCGAGCTGGCCGACGACCCCCGTTTCGGCACCGCTCACGCCCGCAGCGTGAACCGGGACCACCTCAGGCCGCTGCTCACCCACGCCCTGTCCGAGCGGACCGCCGACCAGTGGTTCGACCTCCTGACGAGCGCGTCGATACCGGCAGCCCCCATCCAGGACACCGCCGGCGGTCTGGCCGCCGCGACCCGGTTCGGACTCGATCCCGTCGTCCTGAGCGGCGAGGGCGACCAGGCCCTTCCCGGAATCCGAAACCCCATCACCTTCTCGGCCACGCCTCCCACATACCGACACGCACCCCCGGGACTCGGCGAACACCGCGAGGAGATCCTCGCCTGGCTCGACGGCCCGGCTTCCGAACTCAACGAAAGGGATCCTCGATGACCGCAGTACCCGAACCCGTCGAAGGCATCCCGACACGCCCCGTGGACACCGACTACTACGGCCTGCACGAATTGCTGTCGGACGAGGACCGCGAACTCCTCCAGCGCGTCCGATCCTTCGTGCAGGACGAACTCCTGCCCGTCATCAACGGCTACTGGGAACGAGCGGAGTTCCCCCAAGCCCTCCTGCCGGGCTTCGCGAAGACAGGTGTGGTCGGCACAGCGGTGCAGGGGTACGGAGCACCCGGCCTCAACCGGTTCCAGACGGGCCTCGTCGCGATGGAACTCTCCCGTGGTGACGGGAGCTTCAACACCATCAACGCCGTGCACTCCGGGCTGGTCATGGGCACCCTCGACTTCTTCGGCAACGAGGAGCAGAAGCAGCGATGGCTTCCGTCACTCGCCCGGCTCGACAGACTCGGGGCCTTCGGTCTCACCGAGCCCCAGCACGGCTCGGACTCGGTGCGGCTGGAGACCAGCGCGCGCCGCAGCGGCGACGGATACCTCCTGTCCGGTGCGAAGCGCTGGATCGGCTTGGGGCACATCGCCGATGTCGTGGTCATCTGGGCCCGGGACGAGGCCGACGGCAAGGTGCGGGGCTTCGTCGTGGAGAAGACCGATGGCCGCTACCCGGACGGATTCCAGGCGTCCCCCATCCTCGGGAAGATCGGCAAGCGAGCCGTCCCCCAGGCGGACATCCAGCTTCACGATGTCTTCGTCCCCCACGACAACCTGCTCGCCCATGCCCATTCGTTCCGCGACGTCTCCACCGTCCTGAGCGCCACACGCTCCACGGTCGCCTGGGAAGCACTGGGGCACGCCACGGCGGCGTACGAGATCGCCGCGCGCTACGCCCTGACCCGCCACCAGTTCGGGAAACCGATCGCCGGCTTCCAGCTCATCCAGCACAAGCTCGCCAAGATGCTCGGGGAGCTCACGTCCATGCAGCTCCTGTGCTTCCGCTCGGCAGCCCTGCAGGACAGCGGACGGCTCCGCAACGCACAAGCGTCGCTGTTGAAGATGCACGTCTGCGACAGGGCCCGTGACCTGTGCCGGGAAGCCCGGGACATGCTCGGAGGCAACGGGCTCCTGCTGGAGAACGACGTGGCACGTCACCTCACCGACATGGAAGTGGTCCACACCTACGAAGGCACGGACTCCATCCAGTCCCTCATCGTCGGCCGCGACATCACCGGCATAGCCGCTTTCGCCTGATCCGCCGGGAGGAGAACTGACATGACAACCGAAAGCTACATCTACGACGGCGTGCGAACCGCCTTCGGCCGGCACGGAAGGGCACTGGCCCACATCCGGCCCGACGACCTCGCGGCCGAGGTCATCACCACCCTCCTCGCCCGGCACCCGGACCTGGATCCCGCGCGCATCGACGACGTCTTCCTGGGAGACGCCAACGGAGCAGGCGAGGACAACCGCAACGTGGCCCGGATGAGCGCACTTCTGGCCGGTCTGCCGACGTCCGTCCCGGGAGCCACCGTCAACCGCCTCTGCGGCTCCGGTCTCGAAGCGGTCGTCCAGGCGAGCCGCGCGATCGAGTCGGGGGACGCCGATGTGCTCCTCGCGGGCGGCGTCGAGTCGATGAGCCGCGCGCCCTGGGTCCTGCCCAAGCCGGAACGGGGGTTCCCCGCAGCCGATCAGACCCTCTACTCCAGCACCTTGGGGTGGCGTATGACCAACCCCAGGCTGCCCGCCCAGTGGACGGTCTCCAACGGAGAGACCGCCGAGATCCTGGCGGACAAGTTCGGCATCAGCCGCGAGGAACAGGACGCCTTCGCGCTGCGCAGCCACCGGCTTGCCGCTCAGGCCTGTCGCGACGGCGTCTTTGAGGACGAACTCGTCGCACCGGCCGGATCGAACCTGACGCGCGACGAAGGAATCCGGGAGGACACCACCCTGGAGAAGCTGGCCGCCCTGCGACCCGCCTTCCGCCCGTACGGCACGGTGACCGCAGGCAACTCCTCGCCCCTCAACGACGGCGCGGCCTGTCTGCTCATCGCGAACTCCCACGCGGGGATCGAGGGCGATCCGCTCGCCAGGATCGTCTCCCGTACCGTCGTCGGCAACGACCCGGACATCTTCGGGATCGCTCCCGTCGAAGCCGCCGACAAAGCGCTGGCCCGCGCGGGCCTGCGGTGGCAGGACGTCGACCTCGTCGAACTCAACGAGGCCTTCGCCGCCCAGTCGCTCGCCTGCCTCACGTCCTGGCCCGAACTCGACCCCGAGCGCGTGAACATCCACGGCGGAGCCATCGCCATCGGCCACCCCCTCGGTGCGTCAGGCGCGCGCATCACCCTGCATCTGGCCCATGAACTGCGCAGGCGAGGCGGTGGGATCGGCCTCGCGGCACTCTGCATCGGCGTGGGGCAGGGGATCGCGGTCGTGCTGGAAGCCTGACCGTCGGGGACTGTCCCGTATCCACACCGTCCGGCGTGCTGCTCGGCCAAAGCGCGTGCGACGGGTGCCGGACATGAGACTCGCCGGCGCATCAGCGACGTTCTCAGCCGGGCCGACCCGATTCCCGGCCACATGGCCCACGAGGTCGCCCGACCATCCCGATCAGCTCAGCGTACGGCCGAGGAGTACGGGGCCGATCCGCCGCCGACGGGCCGTGAGCCCGCCCGCTCGGGGAAGGCGTCACCGGGCGACCACCGACCTGGGCATCCTCGCGCGGTCGGGCACAGGCGAACAACTGCGCCTGTCGCACACGCGTATCGACCCGAGCGCACAGGGCCGCGCCGAACCCGCGGTCCCAGCCGACTGTCCACGCCGATCCAAAGGAGACCCACGTGCACATCAGAATCATCGGCACCGGCGTGATGGGCCGCGGCATCGCCCAGTGGGCCGCCACCGCCGGTCACACCGTCGAACTGGCCGACGCCCGCAAGGAAGCCGTCCAGGACGCGATCGAATTCGTCCGTCACATGCTCGCGCGGGCAGCGAGCAAGCACCGCATCGCACCCGTGGACGCCACGGCCGCGGCAGAACGGCTGATCCCGCTGGACGAGCCGATGGCACCGGGCCAGGACGTGGATCTGGTCATCGAGGCGGTCCTGGAGGACCTCGACGTCAAAGCGGAGCTGTTCCAGCGGCTCGAGCGGATCCTGCCCGCCCGGACCGTCCTCGCGACGAACACCTCCTCGCTGCCGGTCACCCAGATCGCCGCGCGGCTGTCCGACCCCTCGCGACTGGTCGGGCTGCACTTCTTCAACCCCGTGCCGTTGATGCAGATCGTGGAGGTCATCCCTGGAGAGCTGACCCGCCCGGACATCCCACCCGCTCTGGTGAAGCTGGTCCAGGAGACCGGGCACCGTGCGGTGACGGTGGCCGACACCCCCGGCTTCCTGATCAACCACGCCGGCCGCGGTCTGGCCACCGAGGCATTGGCCCTGCTGGAGGAGTCGGTCGCCGATCCGGTCGGAATCGACCGGATCGCCCGCGACGTACTGGGCCTGCGCATGGGGCCGTTCGAGCTCATGGACCTCACCGGCCTGGACGTATCGGCCGCGGTCATCGATTCGATCTGGCGCGGCTTCCGCTACTCCGACCGGCTCCGGGCCTCCTACCTGACACCCAACCGGGTGGCGGCCGGGCTGTACGGCCGCAAGACCGGGCGCGGCTTCTACTCGTACGCTCCCGACGCCCCCGCCCCGGCCGAGGAACCGATCACCGGTGACGCCGACCGGCCGGTCCAGGTCGCGGGTGACGGACCGGACGCCGACGCCTTGCGCCAGACCTTGGCCCGGGCCGGTGCCGACCTGTCGGCGTCCGACCGGGCGATCGTCCTGGTTCCCACTTGGGGTACGACCGTGGCCGCTGCGGTCTTCGGCGACGGCCTGCCCACCCGGCGTACCCTGGGCATTGACGCTCTGTCGCTCGACACGCCGCGCCGAGTACTGGCCACGACCCCCGCGTCGGACCCGGATGTGGTGCGCGACGCGCAGGCCGTCCTGACCAGGTCCGGTGCGACCGTCACGGTCGTCCGGGACACCGCGGGATCGGTCGCCCAGCGGCTGCTGTCCTCGATCGTCTCGGTGGCGGCATCCATCGCCGAGCGCTCGATCGCCACCCCCGACGACATCGACGCGGCGGTCACGGCCGGCCTCGGCTACCCGCACGGCCCGCTCGCCTGGGGCGAGCTGATCGGACGGCGGCGACTGCTCACCCTGCAGGAGGGACTCCACCGCACCACGGGTGACCCTCGCCACCGGCCGACCCGCTGGGTCACCGAGCGCGTCCAGCTCGGTCTCCCCCTCACCTTCGGCCATACGGAGAAGTAAGGAGCCCCGGACATGCGCTGGTGGTCGTCGCTGGTCACGATCGGCCGGGAGGGGCTGCGCGTCCAGCAGGTCTTCGCGGCTCCGTCGGCCATCGCACGGGCCGTACTGGCCGTGCTGCTCGCCACGGTCCTCGGCCGGCTGCTGGACGACCCTGTCGCCGGGGCCATGGCCAGCGTCGGAGCGTTCATCTGCGGCATCGGCACGCTGCTGAGCCCACTGCGGCACCGTGTGGTCAACGCGCTCGGGATGGCCGCGGTCTTCAGCGCGATGGCGGTGCTGGGGGCCCTGGTGCACGACACCACCTGGCTGTTCCTCCTGCTGCTCGCGCTCGCGGCATTCGCCGCCGGACTGTGGCGGACGCTGGGCGTCGCGCCCGGCATCCGGGGTTGCCTCACGCTCATCGGGCTGATGATCACGGGTGATCTCGCTCCCGACGTGCACGGCGGCCTGGTGGTCGCCGGGTGGATCGCGACCGGGACCGGACTCGTCGTGGTGGTCCAGCTGCTCCCGCCGTACGGTCCTCGGTTCGCCGCCCAGCGCCGTGCCCTGGCGGCTCTGTACCGGGCACTCGCCGAGGCCTCGGTCGCGGCGGACTCCGCCGCCCTGGCCCGGTCCGCTCCGTTCACGGCGGCCCGGCAGGCCCTGGATCTGCTGCCGCAGTTCAGCCGACCTCCGGCGGCGGCCATGTTCGGACTGCTGGGAGAGGCCGAGCGCATCCGTCGCGCGCTGCAGACCGTGCGGCTGACGGCACCCACGGAGGCAGCGGCCGGGAGCCAGGAAGTACTGGCCGCCGCCGCTCAGGTGCTGGACGGCATCTCCCGTACGGTGGCCTCCGGCCGCGAGCACGGCACCCCCGAGGAGGTCTGGACCGTCCTGGAGTCGTGGGCGGCCGCCTCGCCCGTGCGCAGCGTGCGCGACCTGGCCACGCGGCTGCGGCCGGCCGAGCAGCTGGCCCTGCGCTCGACCGACGACCGCCTCGGCGATGCGCTGGAACCCCACTCCGAGGTGCCGGGCCTGTACGCGGGCACCGCCTCCGCGGCACGCGCCGCCCGGCGGATGCGGGCGCAGTTGCATCCCCAGTCGCCGATCTTCCGCCATGCGGTGCGGCTCGCGGTGGGCGTGGGCGTCGCCGAGGTCATCGGCCGGTCGATCGGCGGGTGGGGCGGGCTGGGCATCTCCGCGCACGGCTTCTGGGTCGCCCTGACCACCATGCTGGTGCTCTTCCCGGAGTATGGGCACACCATCGCCCGCGGCTGGGGACGGGCGACCGGGGCCGTGCTGGGCGGTCTGCTCGCCTGGGCGCTGTCCCTGCCGCACTGGTCGCCCCTCGGCCTTGCGGTCGCGTCGGTGGTGCTGGCGGCGGCCTCGTTCGTGACCCTGCGGACCGGACAGCTGATGCTCAACCTGTGGCTGACCGCCTGGATCGTCTTCCTGATCCACCACGTCGGCGGGCTGCCCGGGCCCACGGCGTGGGCACGCGCCGCCGACACCGTGGTCGGCGCCGCGCTCGCCGTACTCATCTTCCTGGTCTGGCCGACCTGGTCCACCCGGCGGCTGCCGGGCCTGCTCGCGGAGTGGCTGCGGGTGCAGGACCGGCTGCTCCCCGAGCTGCTGACCGGCTATGCCGACGTCGGAGCGACCGATCCGGCGGCCGTCGACGAGCTGCGGGCGCGATCACGGCAGGTCAGGGAGCACCTGGAGACCGCGGTGAAGGAGTCGCACGCCGAACCGACCCAGCGCCACAGTCCCTGGTCGACCGCGCAGCTGGAGCAGATCAGCACCCAGGTGTCCATGGTCGCCCGGTGCGTCACCCTGCTGCACGAACACCTGCCGCGAACTCCGCACGACACCGTGCCGGAGCTGACCGAACTGGCCGATCCGATGCACGAACACCTCTCCGCCCTGGCCCGGTCCGCCGCCGGAGCCGAGCCCGTGGCCCCAGGAGCACTGCGGTCGGTGTTCGACTCCTTCGCCGCCCGGTCCGGCCTGCCGGCCGAGCTGTCCTACGGTTCCGACAGAGCCGTGACCAGCCACGCCGTCGCCCTGAGCGCCGCAACCGTCGACGCCGTCGAGGCCCTCACCGCCACCATCGCCTCCCGCCACCGCCCCCGTCGCCACGCGGCAGCCTGAGATTCCGCAGGCCGGTCGTCCGCCTCGGCCGGGGGCTCGAGGGATCGGTGCGGCGGGCGCCCGGGCGCGGGGCCGATGCTCCGGTGGTCCCAGTGCTTCCCCGCCCCGTCGACGGTGCCTGCGTCCTCGGTTCCGCCCCCCGTGACGGCGGCCGGTGACCATGCCCTCGTGCTCGGTCTGCGGCGCCGGCCGGTGGGGACGGGGCTACCGAGCGGACACCCAGTACGGCCCCGGAACGAGCGAGGAGCGCGGGACGACCGGCACGGCCATCTCATCGAGGTGGGCGTCCAGGGTCAGCGCCGCGTTGATGATGGCGAGGTGGGTCAACGCCTGGGGGAAGTTTCCCAGTTGTTCGCCGGTCAGCCCGATTTCCTCGGAATACAGTCCGAGATGATTGGCATATGTGAGCATCCTCTCGAATACGAGCCTGGCTTCTCGAAGACGGCCGGCGAGAGCGAGGGCTTCGACATACCAGAAGGTGCACGCGGAGAAAGTACCTTCGGAACCGCGTAGCCCGTCCGGGGAAGCGGCCGGATCATAGCGGTAGACGAGATTGTCCGACACCAGATCCTTCTTGATCGCTTCCATCGTGGACAACCAGCGGGGGTCGTTGGGGGCGATGAACCCCACCGCCGGCATGACCAAGAGGGAGGAGTCCAGGACATCACTGCCGAGGTACTGCGTGAACGCGGCGCGCTCCCGACTCCAGCCGCGTTCCATGACCTGCGAGTAAACGGCATTGCGGTGGCGGATCCAGTCGCTCAGCTCGGCCGGACGGCCTCTGGCGGTCGCCATGCGAATGGCCCGGTCCAAGGCGATCCAGGTCGCGACCCGACCGTAAGTGAAGTTCTTGTCCCCACCACGGGTTTCCCATATTCCCGCCTCGGGCCGCTCCCAGTTGTCGCACACCCAGTCCACTATGCGGGTCAGCGCCTGCCAGTTGGCGTAGCTCGTCTGCAGACGGCGCTGGTCGGCGTGTTGGAGGCAGTCCAGCACCGACCCGTAGATGTCGAGTTGCAACTGGTCCGCGGCGCCGTTGCCGATGCGTACCGGAGCGGAGGCCCGGTAGCCCTCCCAATGGTCCAGGGTCTCCTCTCCCAGATTCCCCGAGCCGTCCACCCGGTACATGACCTTCAACGGGTGTCCCCCCTCATTGGCCTGTTCCCGGACGCGGTCGCCCATCCAGTCCGTGAATGCGGCGGCTTCCTCGGTGAAACCCATCCCGAGCAGAGCGTGCAGGGACAAGGTGGTGTCCCGGACCCAGGCGTAGCGGTAGTCCCAGTTGCGCTCGCCGCCGATCTGTTCCGGCAGGCTGGTCGTGGGAGCCGCGATCATGGCCCCGGAGGGGGCGTAGGTCATGAGTTTGAGTGTCATGGCAGAGCGGTTGACCATTTCCCGCCATCGACCCGTGTACCGGGAATGTGCCAACCAGTCGTGCCAGAAGCTGACCGTGTCCTCCAGAAGCCGGTCGCACTCCTCCGGCGGAATGATGCGGGGCGGACCGTCGGGGTCCGTCTCCAGCAGCACCCCGCTGGCACCGCCGGCCCTCAGCCTTGCCGTCAACTGCAGCACACCCTCGCGAATCCGCCCTTCGCCCGCGCACTTGTCGCCGAGCGAATCCACGACGTGTACGGCCAAACGCTCATCTCCGCTGGTGAATTCCCAGCCCTCCGCGGTCGCGTTGACGTCATGCGGTTGCCGTGCATAGTCGAACCGGGGCGCGACCTCGATGTTGAACGCCATTTCGCCCCGCGCGCACCGCAGCAGACGTACCAGCCGGTGGTTCCTCGTCGGCCTGCCCGTCAGCACCGGGGGCATGAAATCGATGACCGCCGCCACGCCTTGCTCGGTGAGGAATCTGGTGACCAGCACGCAGGTGTCCGGAGAATAGTGCTGCCGTTTCGCGTACGTCTCCACGCGAGGACTGATCTTGCAGTAGCCACCAGTCTGATGATCGAGGAGCGATCCGAAAATACTCGGCGAGTCGTACCGCGGACTGCAGAACCAGTCGATCGTCGCCTCGGAGGAGACCAGTGCGGCCGTCTGCAGGTCACCGATGAGCCCGTGTTCCGATATCGGTGGGTATTCGTCCATAGAGCTTCTCGCCTTCCGATCGGTCGTATCGCCCACCGAACCCTGTCTGCGTCGGCCCTTCCCCACTGGTCGTCCGCCACCTGCCCTGCTGCTCGCCGCTGGATGGCGCCCCATGTCCAGATTGCATGCTGTGGACAGGTCCCGCATGATTTGTCGCCCCTTGCCGCGAGAGAGACAGAACAAGCCCCGGCATCAGGACCGCCGGTGGGCGACGTCGTGGGCTCCGGAACAGATCTCCCATCGGCTCAAGACCGACGTCCCCGACGATGGCTCCACGCGCATCCCGCACGAGGCGATCTCCCGGGCCCTCCGCACCCAGGGACGCCGAGTGCTCAAGCGCGGGCTCGTCGCCTGTCTGCGTACCAGGCGTGCGCTGCGGGTGCCGCGAGCAGGCTCCCGACAGCGCGCCGACAGTCACGTCACACCGGACGTCATGATCAGCGAGCGGGCCAGCCGAGACCGAGGACCACGTCCCGAGGTTCTTCCACCCTCCATCGGAGCGCGCACGTGTTCAACGCGCACGCGGACCGTGCGGTGGAAGGTGTTGTGCTCCCCTACTACGCCGCTGCCTCGGAGCGCGCGCGCCCGGGCTCCATGGCTGACGGTGGGTTGCGCGTACCGGGGATACGTATGACCGCCTCGGTCCCCTGAGCGTCGGCGGGCTGCAGCGTCACTGTGCCACCGGCCTGCTCAACAACCTTGGCCACGATGGCGAGGCCCAGACCGCTTCCCGGCAGGCTGCGCGCTGTCGGCGAGCGCCAGAACCGGTCGAACACATGCGGCAACTCGTCGGCGGGAATGCCCGGACCTTGGTCGCGCACCGTCAGCCGGCCGTCGCTGAGCCGAAGGCTCACGGTGCCTCCGGCGGGCGAAAACTTGACGGCATTGTCGAGCAGGTTCACCACCGCTCTTTCCAGAGCGGAGGGTTCGGACAACACGTACCACTCATCCAGGTCACTGGTGAACTCAAGTTCACTGCCCCGCAGCTTCACACGCTCCAGGGCACGTCTTGCCACCTCGTGCAGGGCGACGACATGCAGGGATGTCTCGTCTGGGGTGGTGTCCGGCCGGGAGAGCTCCTGCAAGTCGGCTATGAGGGCCGCAAGTTCTCCCACCTGAGACTCCACGGAGTGAAGCAGGTCATTCATGGCCTTTTCGGGAAGGTTCCGGCCTGACCTGTGGCTCCTGATCAAGAGTTGGATGTTCGCGCGGAGCGATGTGAGTGGGGTGCGCAACTCGTGTCCGGCATCGGCGATGAGTTGCTGTTGGCGGTCTCGCGACGTCGCGAGAGCCTCGGTCATGTCATTGAAGCTCTTGGAAAGCCGGGCGATCTCGTCATTGCCGTCGGCGGGTATCCGAACTGTCAGGTCTTGCGTGTGTGCGATGTGCTCCGCGGCATCCGTGAGATGTCCCACCGGCCGCAGGCCGGCACGGCTGATTCCTATCCCGGCCGTGGCCGCGCCGACGACGCCGAGTCCTGCGAAGCCGAGCAGGAAGAGGGCGAGACTGTTCAGGGGCTTGTCCACGACATTGAGGGATTGCGCGATGGATACCGCGTAGTCTCCCGAGAACCGCGGGGGCATATCGGGATGTGTCGTCGAAACGCGCATCCTCTGCCCGTCCTGCGACGTGGCGTCATGCACCGCCGACCTGAGCATGCCCCGCGCGACGGCGAGATCGCTCTCATCGACGGCAATCTTCTTGTTGCCAGGAGCGACACATACCGTCCCGTCCGCGGTGATGACCTGCACCACGTAGGGCGTGGGCGTTTCGCTGCGTTGACCCGTGTCCGGCAATTCCGTACCGCACAGACTCAGCAGATCCTGGACATACGAGGGCGATGCCTGCACGCTCTCCAAGTTCGAGTCCAGTTGAGCTGTCAGCTGCTGTCGGGTGACGAGCCATGACGCTACTGCGACAGCACTCACCGCTACGGCCACGGCCACGGCAGCGGACAGTCCCAGTCGCAGCCGCAAGGTCAGACGCCAGAGCGGGCTCTTCATGTCAGTCGTTCCCCCGAGTGTTCACTGCGCGCCCCTTGCCACTCCGAGGCAGGCGCGTCGCACCATGGCCGCCCACCGGCCCCGGGCGCACTCCCAGACGGCGCACGCACGCCGGCTGCACCGTGCGCTGACCGGCTCCCTCGTCCTATGCCGAGAGTGTGCGACGCGAAAATGAGAGCCATCTGAACGGTCTCACCCGATGTCCCGCCGGCCCGGCCTCCGAGGAGCTGCAAGCTCATCATCAAGGGGATGGCGGCCACTATTGGTCTGTGGACGTGGCCTCGACTTTGCGCGCGAGCAGGTGAATCTCCTGGAACTGCCGCCGGTCGGCGGGCTGTGGGTTACGAACCATCCGGGCCACCTCGGCCAATCCGGACGTGCGCAGCATCGCGGCGAGGTGATCAGGCGACCACCGATAGGCCGGCGCAACCGCGTGGTCGAAGACCTGTGGCGGGTGAGACGGGTCATCGCCGGCCCAGAAGCCGACCAGAAGATAGCCGCCAGGTGCCAGCACACGATGGAACTCCGCCAAGATGGCGGGGAGTTCTTGCGGTGGAGTGTGGATGATGGACCAACGTGAGAGGACGCCTTCCAGCATTCCGTCGGCGATGTCCAACGCGGCCATCGAGCCCACGTCGAACCGCAGGTCCGGGTAGGCCTGTCGAGCCAACTTGATCATCGCAGGAGAGGCATCCACGCCGAACGCCGCCAGCCCCAACTCGCTCAGGCAAGCGGTGATATGGCCAGGCCCACATCCCAGGTCCGCCACCTGACCGTCGCCACTCGCACTGACGACCTCGGCGAAGGCACTCAAGACTGCGCGATCAAGGGGCCTGCCACGCAGCTCGTCGCGGAACCGCCGCGCATACAAGGAGGCAGCAGCGTCGTAGGCATCACGGGTGGCACTGAGAGCATCATGTCCGACCATGTCCGCGACAATAGTCCTGGCGCTGAGCCCGGCTCCCGTTCCTCCCTCGGCTGCGCACGCCCACGGCGGATCAGGGGACATCCTTCGTGGTGCCGGCCTGCTCAAGTCCTCACCTTGTTTGCTGGTCATACCGACGGCCGATAGCGCCGAGCGTATAGACGCTGATTCGCCTCGGACGGCCCGGGGAGGACCCCGGCGCTCGGTCGTGCAGTACTGCGCCATGGGCGGCTCCGCCTCACAGCACAACCCACACCGGGTCCCACCCTGGTTCCCCGGGGTACCCCGCACGATGGGGCACGCATGAGGCACGGGCACCTTGAACCGGCGCATCTCTCCCAGCGCGGCGATCCTGGGCGCGCCGATCTCGTCGGTGGTCTCGCCCGTCCGGATGACATGCCGCGCCGCCTCCACCCGCCTTGTGCCACGTCACCCGAACGCGTCCGCGCTTCGCACTTAAGGTCACGCCAGGAGGTAGCGGATGCGAGTGGGGTTGCACGCGCTCGGCATCGGTGACGGTGCCCGTCCGGAGGTTATCCGAGCGGTGGCCACAGCCGCGGAGACGCACGGCTTCGCGAGGCTCTGGTGCGGCGAGCACGTGGTGCTCGTGGATGCGCCCGTCTCCCGTTACCCCTACTCCGCGGACGGTGAGATCGCCGTGCCCGCGGACGCGGACTGGCTGGACCCGCTGCTCGCCCTGAGCTTCGCGACGGCGGTCACCAGCCGGATCGAACTCGCCACCGGCGTACTTCTGTTGCCTGAGCACAACCCGATCGTGGTCGCCAAACAGGCCGCCACACTCGACGTGCTCTCAGCCGGGCGGTTCAGCCTCGGTGTCGGGGTCGGCTGGTCGGCCGAGGAGTTCGCAGCGCTCGGAGTCCCCTTCGCCGGGCGCGGGCGGCGGACCGAGGAGTACCTCGCCGCGATGCGTACTCTCTGGGCCGAGGACCCGGCTTCCTTCGCGGGGGAGTTCACGCGCTTCGACGCGATCCGGGTCAACCCGAAGCCGCTGCGCGGCGGCCGGCTCCCGGTCATGATCGGCGGCAACAGCGACGCCGCCCTGCGCCGCGCGGTCGCGCTCGCCGACGGCTGGTACGGCTTCAATGTCCCGGCGGCCGACGTCGGCTCGCGCGTCGCCGTCCTCTCCGACGAGTGCGCCCGCCAAGGTCGCGCCTTCGACGAACTCATGGTTGCCGTCGCGTTGAGCGACGGCACACCGGAGCATCTGCCCGCACTCGCCGCAGCGGGTATCGCAGAACTCGTGGTCGTAGGCGCACCCCCGCCGACTTCCGACGCGGCAGCCGCCTGGGTCGCGGAACTCGCCCGGACGTGGATTCACGGGAACCAGTGACCGGGGTCGGCTGGGTCACCGGCCACCATGGCTCTCGCTCCCCGGGCACGCGGAGTCCGTTCACGGTTCCAGTCACAGACCCTCACCACCGGCATCGATCACGTGCACGGTCACGTACCGCCCGGCACCGTGCTGTGCAACGCCCACGGGGTGCACAACGCGAGCGTTGCGGAGCTGGCGCTGACCCTCACCCTCGCCTCGCTGCGCGGCATCCCGCACTTCGTCCATGGGCAGGACGTCGAGGAGTGGCGCTCCGGTGTCCGCCCCGCGCTCGCCGACCGCTCCGTGCTGATAGTCGGCTACGGGGCCATCGGAAGCGCGATCGAGGACCGGCTCACGCCGTTCAAGTGCGATGTGCTGAGGGTCGCGCGAACCGCTCGAAGCGCGCCCCTGGGCCCGGTTCACGCCCTTGCGGACCTACCCGATCTGCTCCCCCGCGCTGACGTGGTGATTCTGGCCATGCCCCTCACGGACGCCACCGTCCACCTCGTCGACGCCGCCTTCCTGGCGCGCATGCGGGACGGCGCCCTGTTGGTGAACATCGCGCGCGGCCGCGTCGTCGACACCAAGGCGTTGCTCGCCGAGCTGGAGGTCGGACGGCTGCGCGCGGCGCTCGACGTCACCGACCCGGAGCCGCTGCCCGCGGGCCATCCGCTGTGGCACGCTCCGGGAGTGCTCATCAGCCCCCACGTGGGCAACGCGACCTCCGCCTTCCTGCCGCGGGTCAAGCGCCTGCTGCGCTCCCAGATCGGCCGCTTCGTCGCCGGAGAGCCACTGGAGAACGTCGTGACAGTCGTAAGAGAGGACTGACCCGCAGACGGCTGGTACCGCTGAATCCGGCAGAGGACTTCGTCGACGCGTTCGCTGCGTGACCACCGGCTGGGGAAACATGGGCCGGCATCCGCTCAGACGGAACGAGGGGCACCGGGCGTCCGGTGACGCACTCTGCGCGGCATTTGGGGCACCCGTGGACGGCGCCCCCACATTCCCTTGCCTAGACGACTGCGGGCCTGCGCGGATCAACGGGGTTGATCTCGGCTTCGTCGAAGAGTTGCTCCAGGGCCTCGGTTCCGTGCTTTCTGCGGAACGTGATCTCGGATGCGGTCACCGGAAGCAGCCAGAGCAAGCGGGCGTGTCCGTCTGGCAGGTCACACCGTTCAAGGTCGGGCCCGTGCAGGTAGGGCAGGCTGACAAGCAGATACTCGCAGGTCGATCCGGGCGTCCAGGGTTCCCCCATCGGCAGGCTGTGACCCAGATCAAGAAGGTGAGGCTCCGGCCCGCCGCAGTGGTAGAAGGCCGTCATCGCGAGCACGTCCGCGAACCGCGGATCGCTGACCGGCGCCGTCATGATGAACTCCAGGCCGTGTCCCTGATGGTGGGCCCGCGCCCAGCACCCGATGGTGACGTAGGTCCAGCAGTTGCCACGTGGCCCAGGGCCGACCTCAAGGATCCGCAGGTCACGGACCATGCCGCGACGCCCGTCGCCCAGGTCGTAGTACGCCGTCCCCACCGAGTGGCCGGCGAAGAACTGGCGCACGTGTCGATCAAGCGCTTCGGCAACCCCATCCGTCGTCATACCGCGGATCATGTCAGGCGCCCAGTGATGGTCCAGGAGGCAGTCAGCCGTGAGGTCGGCACAGCGACCTTGGCCGGGAGTTTCAACGACACCGTTGTTTCCCATGAGTCCCCAGCAGATCCCGCCGCTCGGCGAAATCCGCGACGACATCCATGAAGCCTTCCTCAGCCTGGCCTGCGGCATCATCTGCTGGCGCCGACTCGTCCACCACTCACTTTGTCAGGACTTTTAAAGCGGTGTGCCCTTCAGCCGTCCATCCGGGATTGTCCGACCGCAGAGCCTGAGTGCCAGGTCTGCGGCGGCGCCATGCAGCGCCGGACCCGATCCGTACGACCAGTCAAGGTCGGTGGCCTGGAAGCTGTGTCCCTCAATGTTGATGCCGAAGTGTGTGTGCACGCCGCCCTCGGTGAGGTCGTTGAGGACGACCCGGATCGTCTCGTCGGGTGAGCGGCGCGGCACCCCAAGCGGTACGGTCACGTCGAGGCCATGGATCACTACATGATTGAGCGCGCCGTGGTACCCACCACCCGGCGGCGTCCAGTGGTGCATCACCTCGCCGCGCAGGTTGGCGACGAGCTTGTCAGTCGGTAGTTCGGCGTCCCGGCGGGCGATCTGGTTCGACAAGCGGCTGAAGTCAAAGTCGCAGCGGCGCAACTCGGCCATGAACTCCTCTTGGGAGTACCGGGCCGCCATGGTCATGTGCGCGATGACTTCGCGAACCCGCCACCCCTCGCACAGAGATGGAGTATCCCACTGCGCATCGGAGGCGAAGCCGAGCAAGTCGGCGAGGGCCACGAACTCGGCTGCTACAGCAGGTTGCAGAGAGGCGTCATCCGTCAAGGTCATCAACTCCATGCCGCTCGTACGGTCGTCGATCGTCATCAGGTCAGACGAACCACCTGCGTCAAACTCATCGGTCCACGGTGATACAGGTTCACGGAGATCTCCGCTGTGGATCGGCAACCCTCCACGTGAGCCCCAGACCAATTCCTGCACCGCAATCTGGGTGCTCTGTGCGCACCTATCCGCGCGACCTCCATGGTCCGCACCCTGGGACTTCCACGTGAAGGCGTCTGCGGTCCGAACAGCCGACCATCCGCATCACAGATCCACGCGGGACTCTGTCTCCCGGCTCCCCTGCCGCAACACGACGTGCGCGGGCCTGAACGGCAGACGGCGAAGGGTCGGCTCCATGACCTTGAAGAGCGCTTCTGCGTCCGCGCCGTAGGCGTACACCACGGCCTCGCCACCACCGAACTCGTTGCCGTCGACCTCGCCGACTCCCGCCTTCTTGACGGCGACCGCCATGGCCCGCTCAGCGTCGAATATCGCTTCGCGCTCAGCACGTGAGCCGTACTCGTCGTCACTGAGGCGGTAGTGGGCGATGACGGCCTGTTCCGACGTCTCCGGTTCGGGAAGCTCAAAGAGTGTGTCCATGCGCGCACGATCCCACCAGCCTCTGACAACGTGCCCGTGCCAGGCCCGCTGTGCGCTCGACGGCGCACGCTTTCCAACTGTGTTGGTGGGGTGTCGGGGTGTGTGCAGGGGCGTTCACCTGGGTTCATGGGCAGCTCGCCACCAGGTGGGGACCGGGACGGGGGCGTAGATGAACGTTGCTGAACGGGGCTGAATGAGACGGAAACTGAGACGATCTGCCCGCCTACCGCTGTCAGAGGCCTCGTCTAATCTCCGGCCATGAGCATGATCGGTGAGTACCTGCGCGTTACGGCTGCTGAACTTGACCGGGCGATTCAGGACCCCGACTGGGCGCTGGATTTCGCCGAAGAGGTCCAGGACGCCGAGGAGGAGTCAGAGCCTGCGCCGACCAAGGCGCGTCACTTCAGCACGTCCAAGACCTGGGACATGCTGGGCTTCCTCTTGGCGCGTGCCGACTTCCGGGTGGATGTCATCCATGGTGAGGAGCCGTTTGCCGAGGATCAGGACTGGGGTTACGGGCCGCCGAGGTACCTGCGCTCGGAGCGGGTGCGTCTTGCAGCGGGGGGGCTGCGTGCCACCACGTATGACCAGCTCCTTGATGGCGTGAATCCGGCCGACCTGACCAAGGCTGATGTGTATCCCCTGGCTGGGGCCTATCCCCTCGGATGGGATGAGCCCGGAGCGCTTGAGTGGGGGCGTCCCTGGTACGACGGCCTGACGCACTTCTTCGAGGCTGCCGCTGTGGCGGAAGATGCAATGCTCGTGTGGCTCGACTGAAGGACATGCTCATTCGGGACGCTGAGCTTGGGAATCACCGGGCCTTGCGGCCCGGTCGTCCTCTGACCAGCGTCAACGGCAGCTAGGGCGAACCAATGAGCTCGCCCCAGCACCCGCCGTTGACCGTGGTTTACCGCCTTCTCGGGCACGGAACGGGCACGGCGACCTTCTGATCCGTAGCTCTATGTGGATGGGTCAGTGGCTGCCGTAGCGGTCGCTTCGCAGGCGCTGAAGGACCCTGCCGGGCGATGACGGTTGCTGCAGTTGCTCTACTTCCGTGCTGTACCGGGCGCGGCAGCCACCCCCCTCGCTCAAGGGTCCAGCCGGTGAAGTGGCGCGGCTGTCAGGGCTGATAAACCTTTACCCAGCCTTCGAGCATGTGCCGGCGGGTGTCTTCGGGGTGCTCGCGCGAGTTGCAGAGCGCCTGGGAGCTGGACCACAGGGTGAGCGCTCCCAGACGGCGGTTCGGGAAGCGTTCGAGCATCGCGTTGAAGAAGTCGAGAGCGGTGTCGTGCTTCTCCAGGAGTTCGTCGGCGGCATTGAGGTATGCGCGGGTCTCGGTGAAGACGCGGGTGGCGTCGTCGTCGAGGGTCTTGTCCTTGTGCCCCGCGACGATCCAGCGCGGGTTCAGGGCCCTGACGGTCTCGATGGCCTGGCGCCAGGCATCGCGCCCGCCGCCCATCGATTGGCCGAGGTACTGGTGGACGCCGTTGTAGAGGACGTCTCCGGCCACCACCAGATCGAGGTCGGGCACGTGCAGGACGGTGGTGTCGTCGCCGTCGCTGTGGCCGACCTCGACGATGACCAGCTCGTGCCCCTCAAGGGTGAACCGATTGTCCGGCACGGTGACCGCCGTGACCGGGGACGGCGGGATCTGCCCGGGCCAGGCCTTGTCCCACACCGCCTCGCGGGCGGCCACACTGCCGTGCATCTGCGTGATCGTGCCGGCCGAGGCCACGACCTGGGCGCCGAACCTCTTGGCCAGGAGGTCGGCGGTGAACCAGTGATCGCCGTGGCCGTGGGTGATGAAGATGTGGGTCAGCCGCTTCCCGTGCGCCTCGACCCAGTCGCCGACCTCCTTCGCCTGGTCGCCGAGGAGCGGTGCTTCGACGAGCACGGCGTCGTCACGGCCGTAGATCAGCGTGGTCGACAGCGGCGCAAAGAGGCGTGGCTCGCCATTGGGCAGCAGTCCGGGGATGTTCTGCGGGAACGGGTCGGAGACGAAGACGTCGTACCCGAGGGTGCCGTCGGACATTGCTGGACCTCTCCTCGTACTCAGCGCGGGGTCGCACCGTTTAGATGGTGGCGACCCCCCGTTGCAACCAATCTTGTTACGTCACGGAGGTGCGTGTCAAGCTCCGGGCTCGGTCGCTGGTTCGACCCCAGCCCTGGCCATATAGGCCGAACAGACACAATGCCCCTGAAGCAAATCGCTTCGGGGCATTTTCCGGGCCGTTTGACGCCAACCGCGCGGTCCGCTTCTGCCGTACTCCGGTGGCACCCCACTGCGGTGACGTCATTTCGCGTGAGCAGCTGCAGGAACCAAGATCACCAACTGCTACCCAAAGCACTGATCAAACGCTGCTACTTCACGTGAACGAAGCCTGCGCTACGGGCGCTGACTACAAGGATTGCTCTTAATGCCCGTCGCCGCCGGGTCGCGAAGGTTGCGTCCGTTGACTGTGGCTGACCGTCCGTTCTGGCGCGCATCTCGTGCGCATCGATGGTTCAGAGCTGTTGCCAGTCGCAGAGCCCGGAGCTTGACACGCACCTCCGTGACGTAACAGAGTTGGTTGCAACAGGAGGTCGCCACCATCCAAACGGTGCGACCTCGCGCCAAGTACAAGGAGAGGTCCAGCCATGTCCACCACCACCGCCGGCACTGCACTGATCACCGGCGCGACCGCGGGCCTGGGTGCGGCCTACGCCGAGGAACTGGCCGCACGGGGACACGACATCATCCTGGTCGCGCGAGACGAGGCAAGGCTGGAGAAGGCCGCCGCGGGGCTGGCCGAACGGTCGGGACGAAAGGTCTCCACCCTGAGCGCGGACCTGACGACCGCCGAGGGGATCAGTTCGGTCGAGGAGCGCCTGGCCGACGACGCATCGATCGGCACACTGGTCAACAACGCCGGCATGGCGCTGCTCGGCCCGCTCTCGAAGGCCGACCCGGACCGGCTGGAGAGGCTGATCACGCTCAATCTGACCTCGTTCACCCGGATCGCGGCCGCCGCGGCGAAGGCATTCGCCGCGCGCGGCGCAGGCACGATCGTCAACATCTCCTCTGCGCTCGCGCTCAACATCCTCCCGGTGAGCGCCGCGTACAGCGGCACCAAGGCCTATGTGCTGGCCTTCACCCAGGGGCTGGCCCAGGAGTTCGCCGATACCGCGGTGCGGGTGCAGGTCGTACTGCCGGGGGCGCTGGAGACCGCGCTCTGGAACGGTTCGGGCATCGAGCTCGACCAGCTCCCGAAGGAGATGGTGATGTCCCCGCAGGATGCCGCCCGGGCCGGACTCGCCGGACTCGAGGCGGGCGAACTGGTCACCATCCCCTCGCTGCCCGAGTACGGCCAGTGGGAGTCCTACGACCAGGCCCGCCAGGCCATGGGCCCCCACCTGTCGCTGTCCCGGCCCGCCGCCCGCTACAGCCGCTGACCAGGCAGACCGGGCCCGGTCACACACCGGGCCCGGCACCGTCCTTCGTCTTCCGCGACCCCTCTCCTGGCCGCCCGGCCGCCGTGACCGCGTCCCTGTCAGGCTCTGCCGGTCGACCCGGTCGGTGGTGGCCGACTCGACCCCGGCGCGCGACTTTGGCGTCCGCCACGATGCGATCGGCTCCGGATTCGCAGGCCGATCGCGGCCTCCACCGGCGCGCCGTCCAGCGCGTCGCCGACCGACCCGACTCGCGGAGCTTGACACACACTCTCCTGACGTAACAAAATCGGTTTCGATAGGAGGGCTTCGACCGCTCCGAACAGAAGGAGGTCCGATGAGCGCCAACAGCCGCATGACTGTGGCCACACACGCCTTGACCTGGATGGCGATGGTCTGCCCCCAGCGTTCCGACGGCATCGTGACCTCCGACCAGATCGCCGTCAGCGTCAACACCAACCCCGTCGTCATCCGCCGCATCCTCGGCAGCCTGCGCGACGCGGGCCTGGTCGTCTCACAGCGCGGGCAGGGTGCGGGCTGGAGGCTGGCGCGCACCCCGGACGCGATCACGCTGCGGGATGTCTACCTGGCCGTCGAACCGGAGCCTCTCCTCTCGCTGCACGCCACGCCCCCCAACCAGGAGTGCCCCGTCGGGCGGGGCATTCCACCCGTACTGCAGAAGGCGTACGGCCGCGCGCAAGACTCGATGACAGCCGAACTGGCCACCGTCACCGTCGCCGACGTGCTCAAAAAGACAATCGCCTGACCCCTCGAGCAAGCCGCAGTCCACCCCGGCCGACCCACATGGATCGGCCTTTCTTCAAGCCTTAAATGTAACAAGAATTGTTACATCACCTGGGAGACCCCTCCGACGTGTACCGATCACTCCTCGTACTGACCGCTGCAATGTTCGTCATCGGCACCGACAGCTTCATCATCGCCGGCATCCTGCCCGACGCGGCACACTCCCTGGGCGTCGACATCGGCGCCGCGGGATGGCTGATCACCGCCTACGCCTTCACCTATGCCATCCTCGGCCTCGTCATGGCAGCGGCCACCACGCGCTGGCCACGCCGCACGCTCTTCCTCACCGGCCTCGGCCTCTCTGTCGTGGGCAGCCTCCTCATCGCCCTCGTCCCGGACTTCGGCGTGGCCCTCTTCGCGCGGGCACTCGCCGGGGTCGGCGGCGCCATGGTCACTCCCACCGCCGTCGCCGCGACCGCCGCGCTCGCACCACCGGAGCGCCGGGGACGCGCCATCTCCGTCGTGATGGCCGGTCTCAGCGCCGCGACCGCGCTTGGTGCTCCCCTCGGCACGGCGATCGGCAGCCTCGCCGGCGACTGGCGTGCCACCATGCTCTTCGTCTCCGCCCTCGGCGTGCTCGCCGCCGCCGGGATCGCCCTGCTGCTGCCCACGATCCCCAACCCGCCGCTGGTCCCGCTGCGCGCCCGCCTCGCCCCGCTCGGCGACCGCCGTATCGGCCTGACCCTGCTGACCACCCTTCTGCTGTTCACCGGCCTGTACACCGTCTACTCCTACATCGCCGAGGGCCTGGACCGCGCCACCGGCGGCAGTGGCACCACCCTCGCCATCCTGCTGTTCGTCTGGGGCGTGGCGTCCATCATCGGAACCCTCGGCTCGGGTAGCCTGGTCGACCGCCTCGGCTCCCGGCGGATCATCAACACCGCCCTCGTGGCGCTCGCACTGGACTTCGCCCTGCTGCCCTGGTCCAGCGCGCACCTGGCCACCGCCGTCGTGGCCCTGGTCGTCTGGGGCCTGTGCGGCTGGGGATTCCTCACCGCGCAGACCCACCGCCTGATCGGCGCCATGCCCGCCGCGGCCCCCATGCTCAGCGGCCTGAACTCCGCCGCCACATACGTCGGCGTCTCCCTCGCCCCGCTGCTCGGACAGGCCGGAATGACCTGGTCCGGCGCCCACTGGCTCGGCCTCATCAGCGCCGTGCTCATCGTGCTCTCCCTGATCGCGGCGGAGACGGCACACAACGTCATCCGCCGCCACACGGCACACCACGCACCCGCGCCGCACGCAGAGCCAGTGCCGGCCAACTGACCCGCACCTGCTCACCAGCCGCCACCGCCCTAAAGCGGGTGTCGGCCCACCCGGCTCGCCTTGCAATGGCACAACCCCTTCGTGGGAGCCGTGGGTCATGTGTGGGCAAGTGAGGACGGTTGACCTAGCAAAGCGCGCTCCGACGCAGATCAGAGCCCCAAAGAGGCTTGATGCGCGGCGGTCTTGAAAACCGTCGTGGCGCGAGTCACCGTGGGTTCAAATCCCACACCCACCGCGCAGGTGAACGGCCCCTGACCAGGCGATACGGTCAGGGGCCGTCGCGTTGTGCGGTGCCCGCTCGGCACCGTGATTCCCCGCGGTTCCCCGTGCGATCGGGCACGGATGGGGCACGGGCAACTTCTGATCCGTAGCTCTATGCAGATCGGTCAGCGTCGGTCATACAGGCTGCCGCGAGGCTTATGCGCGCCGTTGGTCGGCACTGCCGGTCGCTGGGGTTGCTGTACTTCACTGTTGTACCGCAGCCCGGGGCAGCCTGCCTGGACTGGACAGTTTGAGGGCCGGCCCTCAGTCCCCTTCGGGCGAGCCATCGGACTTGTCCGTGCGCATGAGAATTCCGGGGCAGTCTGGATCGACTTCGCCCGTGTAGTGGTTTCGCCAGAAGTAGCGACTGGTGCGCGGCAGCGGCACCTCCACAAGTCGGCCGTCGTGCATCATCCACAAGCCGAAGCAGTCATCTTCCTCGTCGTGGATCAGTACCTGCACGGAGTGCGGGGATGGCCAAGGCTGAGACTCCAGGTGTTCCAGGAGTCCGACCCAGTTGCTCCGTCGTATGAACTCAATGGCCCAGCCACCGAACATGCCATGCCCGATATCTGTGAATTGGCCACGCCACTTTCGGTTGGGGTCCGGCCGTGTCAGCGGTTCCATGATCTCTTCTGCGCTGCTGGCCAACACGATGACCTCGGCGAATCTGCTCATGGCCGAGTATCACCGGAGGCATGGGAGGAACTGCAATCGAGTTCCGTCTTTGGAGTCGACATCCGCGATCCGAGGGCGACGATGGTGAGAGGTTGGCTCCGAGACTTTGGGCTGGAGGTGCCATGGGGCGAGTGATCATGGCCCCGTAAGCTTCCGGCGAGTCGGGCAGTCAGTGGACCTGCCCGTAAAGCACGACGTTGGGGCCATGATCTTCGAGGCTCGCCCCATGGTGGCTGCCTAAAGTCTCGGAGCCAACCGGCCCATCGGCGTGCTCACAGTTCTCGACTCGGGCCCGCACCCGCTGCGGCCCAGGGCTTGGCCCCGGCGCCGCTTGGCTTCACGGTCAAGCGGCGGGGTGATGGGCGTGGACTTCGGCATGTGGATCTCCGTAGTGATCGGAGACCCAGGTGTCAATGATGATCGTCAGTTTTAGACTTCCAAGACGGAGGTCGCGGCCCGGTATGGGGTCTCCCGGCAGTCGGTGCACTCGTGGGTGCGCCGCTATGAAGAGGGTGGTCTGGCCGCTTTGGCGGACCGGTCGCACCGGCCGAGGTCGCATCCGTGGCAGATGCCTGCTGCGGTGGAGGCGGCGGTGCTGGAATTACGGCGACTGCATCCGCGGTGGGGTCAGCGTCGGCTGCGTCATGAGCTTGGGCGGCGGGGTGTTGAGCCGGTGCCGTCGGAGGCGTCGGTGTATCGGATCCTGGTCCGCCATCAGCTGATCGTGCCGGTCGCCAGGCGAAGACGCCGGGAGGATTACCGGCGGTGGGAACGGCCGGGGCCGATGCAGCTGTGGCAGCTGGACGTGATGGGCGGGATCTATCTGTCCGACGGCCGTGAGATGAAGCTGGTGACCGGGGTGGACGACCACTCCCGGTTCTGTGTGATCGCGGCGGTGGTGGAACGGGCGACCGGCCGGGCGGTGTCCGCGGCCTTCGCCGGGGCGTTGGCCGCTGGCGGTCCGATGCCCGATCGAGGTGGCCCGCACGGTGAACGCCTCCGGGGTGGTGGGCCTGGCCGGACAGCAGATCACCGTCGGTGTCCCGCTGGCCGGCCGGCGCGTGACGCTGCGGCTGGACGGGCCGCTGATGCAGGTCGTCGCCGACGGGATGCTGGTGCGGACCCTGCCGTGTCCGATCCCGCCCCAGCGGCGTGCCTACATCAGCGACGCCCAGCTCAGCCCTCTGTCCCCGAAGGCCCCGCAGGACGCGGTGCGGGTCGGGCGCAAGGTCTCGACCCGCGGCAGCATCCAGGTCTGCGGCCAGCAGGTCCAGGTCGGCATGGTCCATGCCCGCACCGTGGTCAGCGTCGAGGTCACCGACACCACCCTGCACGTCTTCGACCAGGACGGACACCGCCTGCGGACGGTACCCCGGACCACCAGCAAGGAGGTGACCCGCTTCAAGGCCTACGGCACGAAGAACCGCACGACAGGCTAGGAACCGGAAAGCATCAACTGACGCAGATCCGTCAAAGCTCAACTGAACCTAGGCAGGAGGCCTCGGGCTTCGGCCGCATACGACGCCTACCGAGGTGAGGTGATCAGTCCTTCGGCTCGGCAGCCTGGACTCATTCGGCGCGCTGGCCGACACGGAGGACGCTCAGATAACGGCGGGGCGCTCGGTCGCCCATACGCGTGCGGATGCGCTGGGCGATGGCGTCGAGCAGGGGCTCACGGACGTCACGGTCGATCTTCCGGTACAGCGACGTCGAGCGAAGGAGATCGGCGAAACTGTCCCCGTCGAACCACTGAACGGTCGGGTACCAGCGCACGATGGTCGGGCCGAACAATCCTCCGGGATCGTCGACCAGTCCCCAACCCTCGTCGGTGGTGCGCACGTCGTCCTCCAGAGGCGGATGGCCCCAGCCGGGGTTCCCGGGGCAGAACCGCTCATGGAGGTCGGCGGTCTCGGCGTACACCTCAGGCTCTCCCGGCCGGCGGACAACGACGTTGCCGAGCAGTGCCATCCAGCCTCCAGGATGGAGCACGCCATGCGCTCGCTGCCAGCCGATCGACGGGTCGACCCAGTGCCACGACGACGCAGCCACGAGGACATCGAAGCGTCGACCGCGGTCGTCCCACTCCTCAAACGTCGACGTCTCGACTTCGACGTTACGGAAGGTGGCGATCCGTTGGCGAGCCAGTGCGGCCATCTCCGCGCCCGGCTCGATGGCGGTCACTGAGCATCCGAGCGCTGCCAGCGAGCGCGTCGCCTGACCGGTACCGCAGCCCACCTCCAGCACCGACGACCTTTCGTCCATGCCGGTGACAGCGACAAGGTCCGCGAACAGCTCGTCGGGGTATCCCGGCCGGACCCGGTCATAGATCTCCGGCACCTCGTTGAACACCCGGCCGAGGTCATATCGATTCGGGCGCGCCTTCGGATCATCAGCCACGAGCGCACAAGCTATGAGGCTCGTCGACGGGGCGCCACTGGTTTGGCGGCAGCCGCTGGCGCGCCGCCGCCGCTGGTTCAGAGACGTCCGAAGACGATCAAGCCAGTTCGTCGAGGAGCTGACTCATCGCCTTGCCCAGTACTCCGGTGCCGGCCGGACCGAGCTCGTCTTCCTCGGCGCCCGTGGCGGTGTCCTGCGCCGGAACAACCTCTGCCGGATCTGACTCCGCGCCCGGGCTCAGTGCAGCTCGGTAGCCGATCAGCATCGAGTCCAGGTGCTGGAGGGAGCTGCGGCGTAGCCACATGGACCGGCTCCTCACGAGGCGCCTACAGCGCGAGTAGAGCGGCGCTGATGTCAGACCTGGCGCTCGCGGACCACGAGATGGCGCCGACATCTACCGCAGCACTGAGGCCGCTGGGACATCTGCTCACGCAAACGGCCCCGGACGAGAAGCCCGAGGCCGATCAGGACCCCTCCCTAGGGAAGAAATCCCAGGTCAGACCGGTAATACGTTGTGCCCCCGGCAGGACTCGAACCTGCGACACCCGCTTTAGGAGTGGGATCGAATTCATGATCGGGGTGTGGGATCACGCCGTGTGGTGCTGTCCTTGCAGGTCAGTGCCATCCCGCCTGATGCTGGGCCCTGCTTTCGGTGCCTCATATTCCGCCGTCCGCTCACGCAGGGAAAGCTTTCGGCGCGGCGGATGTTAACCCACGACCTCTTCGTCCCGAATGAGGTTCGGTTGCTGATCTTGCCAACGTGGATTGCGGTTGCGCTGGTCAGGGCCATGGTCCCGATTGGTCTCGCGTGGTGTGGACGGGGCTCCGGGAGCGGGTCGGCTCCCAAACGGCTCCCGGAAGAGCCACTGGGAACACCGCCATGAGGCGGGCTGCACCACTGCCACGGTCGCTGATACGCCGCCCGGTGCGGCCGCTGTCCCTGGGAACCGACGCCCCGGCCCCTTCTCCGTCGAGTTTCTGATCAGCGCAACGGAAGTCGGTGCCCGGCCGCTTGCCATGGCCCATCCCGGCCAGTCTGGGACGGCTTGCGTGAGAGAGGGGGCGAACACACAGGTCCGAGCCCCGTGGACTGGGGCAGCCGGATTCCGGGTTGCACATCCTGCCGCACGCGAACTGACTGCCCCTGGTCCGTCGGCGTCTCGGCCGCCAGCACCCACGACGGCGAGGGACTGAAACCTATGGTGGCGCGTCACCAGGTCTCCTGCGGCGACGACTTGGGGCGGCGGAGTGTGACACCGGCGATGCGGTCGATCAAGAAGGTGACGCGGGGCACAAGCGGCGATCGCGGCACCGCAGGGGGTGGGGCTGCCCCCTGCGAATTGCCGGACGGGCAGCGATCTGTCCTGCTGTCGCGCCGGTGTCGAGAGGCGCCCGTGAGCTCCGGCGCAACCCGCGGAGTGGCCCCGAACCGGCCCTTGGTCGCCATCCGGGGACCGGATGACCTGCGCCTGGATGGCCCGCCTGGTCACCCCGCCCAATCGATCACCAGTAGTTGACTGATTAACAATCTGGGGTCTATGGTCCGTGTGTCGCCCCGATCGGGCAGCGACTTTCTGACTCCCCTACATCCACAGGAGATGCATCATGTCCGGTATCACCAGCAGGCGTTCGGTCCTGGCGGCGTCGGCCGCGGGCGCGGCGGCCGTGGTCGCGGGCACGGGCACCGCCCACGCGTCGGGCACGAACGCCACCCCGGCGGGCATGACCACAGCCGGCACGAAGCAGGCCCGCCACTGGGACCCGATCAGCGCGAAGAACTCGGTCCTGGTGCTCATCGACCACCAGCCCTCCCTCATCGCCGCCGTGGGCAGCCACCCCTCGACGACCGTCATCAACAACGTGACCGGCCTCGCCAAGACCGCCAAGCTGTTCGGCGTCCCCACGGTCCTGACCAGCGTCCTGGCCGACCGCGGTGGCAAGCTGCTCCCCCAGATCACCGACGTCTTCCCCGGACAGAAGGTCTACGACCGCACCGCGATCAACGCCTGGGAGGACACCCCCGTCCGTGACGCCATCCGCAAGACCGGCGCCCGCAAGATCGTCATAGCCGCCCTGTGGACCGAGATCTGCCTCGCCTACCCCGCACTGTCCGCACTGGACGAGGGCTACGAGGTCTACGCCGTCACCGACGCCTCCGGCGACGTCAGCCCCGAGGCCCACGACATGGCCGTGCGCCGCATGGAACAGGCAGGCGTCGTCCCCATCACCTGGACCTCCGTGGGGGGCGAACTCCAGCGCGACTGGTCCCACACCGCCACCGTCCCCGGCGTCGCCAAGATCCAGCAGGAACACGGCGGCGCCTTCGGAGCCATGATCGGCCTCGAAAACCAGCTCACCAACCACTGACACAATCCCACGGCCGTCCCCCCGGCTGTCCGCTGGAGCAGCGGTCGGCAGGCCGGGCGCACGCGGCTGAATTTGATCTCCCCGTGGATGCGCCACGAACACAGCGCCCACGCGCCCGGGATCTTTGTTGGGGTGGGCTGGGAAGCCCACCCCAACCTCGAGCACGCGTTCTCCGTCGACCGTATGCCCTGCTTTCGGTCGAGCAGCGCCCGTCCTGCTCGTCGGGCGTGTGCCCGGGGGCAACACACAGCTGAGCGCTTGGCCTTTGTTCTTGGCACACCCGGGCGGCCACTTGATCCATTCTCGCCAATCAACATGTTTCGCCGTCCGTCCGGGTGTTGCGACGCTCCACCATTCCAAACGGGAGCCGTAAATGTTCTTCGATATCGGCCCGCTCGAACTCGTGACGCTATTTGTTCTGGCCGTCATTCTCGGCGGGCCTGAAAAACTCCCCTCGATGGTGTCAAGTGCAGCGAGGACCCTGCGCAAGTTCCGCGAGTTCTCGCAGAGCGCGCAGGCCGGCATCCGCAATGAACTCCCCCCTGAGCTGCAGGACATGGCGCTGGAGGACCTCAATCCGAAGGTGCTCGTCCGCAAACACTTGCTGAGTGCCGAGGACCTGGTGCTGTCCGAACCGGAAACGAGTCCGGACTTGGAAGGGGAGGCGCCCGACAGCCCGACGACGGACGTGCCGAAGAAGCCGCAGGGAGCTACGGACTCCGCGGCCGTCGTCTCCCGCCACTGACGACACCCGATACCGGGGGCGAGCGAACTGTCGACGACCGCCGCATTTTACGACGTAGTCACTTCAGCGCCCGTGAAAGCCTGATCACAGTGGTGACCGCCCCTGCTGGGCCGGCACTTCAGAAACCGGACGACAGGATGGGTCTCCGTATCCGTCGGCCCGGTACCCGCGTCGGAGTCTCGCCTCCGCACTCGAATCTCCAGAAAGGGAACTACTCATGTTCGGAAGGCTCGGAGCACCCGAGATCATCATCATTCTTGCTGTCGTTCTGCTCCTCTTCGGCGCCAAGCGTCTTCCCGATATGGCCCGTTCATTGGGGCAGTCGCTGAGAATCCTCAAGAACGAGACGAAGGCCATGCGCACGGACGATGTGAAGGAATCCGACAGCGATGCACGCCCAGCCGCTGCCGTACTGCAGGGCGCGCACGAAGGCCGCCACACGACCTCGGATGCGACCGAGGCGGACACTGCTCAACGGCGCTGATACACCATCTCCACCACCGACAGGCCTCAGTGCGGCAGGTGCCGTACGTGAAGGCGCCGGAGACTGCCCATGCCCACCCGAACGTCGCACGCCGCTGCGCAGATGCCCCTTACCGAGCACCTGCGTGAGCTGCGAAACCGCCTCGCCAAAGCCGTAGGAGCGATCCTGCTCGTCACGGTGGCAGCAGCCTTCTTCTACCAAGAAATTATCGGAATTCTCATCGATCCCCTGCCCGACTGCACCGCGGGTCAGTTGGCCAGTGCCAGTGAATCCGGGCATTGTGGCGTGATTTCGATCAACGGCCTTCTCTCACCCTTCACCCTCGCGCTCAAGGTGTCGATCACGGCAGGAGTCGTCGTGGCCAGCCCGGTGTGGCTGTACCAGCTGTGGGCATTCGTCGCACCGGGACTGCACCGCGGTGAGAGGAAGTACACCCGGACCTTTCTGGCAGCCGGCATTCCCCTGTTCCTGTCTGGTGCCGCGGTGGCGTATTGGCTCTTGCCGACCACGGCACGGGTGCTGATCTCCTTCACCCCCGACAAGGCGACCAACATCCTGCCGGTCGACGACTACCTCAACCTGGCAACGCGCATGGTTGTCGTTTTCGGGCTTTCCTTCGAACTTCCGCTGGTCCTCGTCCTGCTCAACCTCGGCGGCGTGATCAGCGCGCGCCGGATGGCCGGCTGGTGGCGCGCCATGTTCATGAGCATCACCGTCTTCGCTGCGGTGGCCACCCCCAGCACCGACCCGCTCAGCATGCTGGTGCTTGCCGCGCCCATCGCGTTGCTGTATCTGGCCGCGTGCGCGGTCGCCTGGTGCAACGATCTGCGCCGAGGAGACGCCCAAGGCGCCGGACCGGACGGGAACGCGCAGACAGCGAAGTAATCCTCGACGGACTTCACACGGACCCTGTGACCCAAACAGGTCGTGCTTTTGCGGACTCGCGCTGTCCAGGGCAGATCCGCATTGCCGTTGTGAAGCATGGGATGAGAAATCGTACCCATCATCCTGGCGCCTCGGGTGGCCAGTGGTCCCACCGTCACTGCCCCGTTAATCGAGCTGATGGGCGGAGGGGTTGCCCGTGATCTAATAAATTCGCCTGTACGGAGATCTCATGAAGCGTTTCGGTTCGCCTTCGGTCATGATCGTAGTTCTCGCCACTACCACTTTGTTGGCGTCGTTGCTGCAGACGCTGGTTGTTCCGCTCATCCCGAATTTTCCCCTGCTTCTGGGCACCTCACCAACGGACGCTTCGTGGGTGGTGACCACCACACTCCTGACCGGCGCGGTCATCACCCCGGTCAGCGGACGCCTGGGCGATCTTTTCGGTAAACGGCGTACTTTGCTGCTGATGCTCATCGTGGTGGTCATTGGTTCAGCGATTTCCGCGCTCACAAGTTCGTTGTGGCCGATGGTGATCGGCCGTGGGCTGCAGGGCTGCGTGATCGGGGTGATTCCGCTTGTTCTGGGTGTCTTCCGGGATGAACTGCCACCTGCCCGAATCGGTGGAGCGATAGCTTTCCTGACGGCGGTACTCGGCTTGGGTGCCGTCGCTGGGATCCCGCTGGCGGGCCTGGTCGTGGAGCGTGTCGAGTGGCACATGCTCTTCTGGGGATCGGGTGTGCTGGCTGTGCTGTGCGCACTTGCGGTTGCAGTAGTGGTTCCTGAGTCGCAGCGGCTGGCCACGGGGCGCTTCGACGTCGTCGGCACAATCGGTCTGACTGTGGGCCTGATCGGTCTGCTGCTGCCGATCGTCAATGCCGGGGAGTGGGGCTGGGGCAGTACACGTACGATCGGGCTCGGTGCGGCGGCCCTTTTGGGGCTGCTCGCCTGGGGCCGGCATCAGTTGCACGCCCGCTTCCCGCTGGTCGATCTGCGACTGGCCGCGCAGCGACCAGTGCTGATGACCAACCTCGCCACGATGGGGATCGGATTCGCGGTGTATACCGTGCTTTTGGTGTTTCCGCAGGTACTGCAGGCGCCGACCGCCACCGGGTATGGATTCGGCCAGAGCGTGGTGCAAGCCGGGATGGCGGTACTCCCGAACGGCGTGGTGGCGCTCCTGTTGACCCGGGTCTCAGCCCGCCTGGTCGCCCGGTACGGGGCACGGGCGGCCATGATGGTCGGAGCGATTGTCATGGCTGTCGGCTACGCCTTCATCACCCTGTGGATGAACAGCGTCGTCGACTTCATCATTGCTGCGGCCGTCATCGGGGCCGGGGCGGGCGTGACCATCGCGGCCACTGCCAGCCTGATCACCGACGCGGTGCCGACGACGGAAACGGCCTCGGCCAACGGAGTGAATACCCTGATGCGCTCGGTAGGAGGAGCAGTGGCGAGCAGTGTCCTGACGGTGATCTTGACGCACGCCACGATCAAGGTCGGTGCGGCAACGCTGCCCTCACTAGGTGGATTCCGTACCTCGTTCATGGTTGCATCCGCGGCGGCAATCGCCGGCCTGGCGTGTACCGCGTTCATTCCGGGGCGCAGGCCGAAGTCCGTCGGTAGTCTTCTGGATTCCGCGAATGATCTGCAGAACGGGAAAGACTTTCCGACTGGCACCCGAGCGACGGCAACTGAAAGGTGATGCGTCACCCTTTTGTTAACAGGTTTTGCATGACCTAAAGCGTGTTGCAGAAGGCTGTGAGATGGGCATCTCCCCGGTATGGCCGGGGTGTTGCGGGCTGACCGGGTGTGGGCGGTAGCGGTGTATCCTCCCACGAACCTGACGATGCGGCAGCTGGGCATCGGCTCTGCGGCAGCACCCACGATTTCCTCAACTGGCCTACCTCACGGGTATGGTGGTTGTCCTGGTCGGTCGGTTTGGTCATCGCCGACGCCATGCACAGGCCTTGCTGAAGACGCCGGTCTCGGTCTGGGCCCCGCGGTCGGGCCGGACGGCGAGATCCGAGACGCCACCCGGGTTGCCGAACTCGCTGGAGACTGCCTGTAAGGCCGGCCCCAAGGCATACGGCTGATCGTCTGCAAGGAACGGCCCTCCCTTGGCGCCCAGTTGCGGATCGCCGACGCGGACGGGATGCGGATCATCTGCGTCGCCACCAACATCGCCGACCGTCCGATCGAGGAGCTGGAGCTGTGGCACCGCGGGCGCACCAAGGCAGAGGACCGCATGCGCGCCGCCCTCGACACCGGCCTGCGCAACCTCCCCGTTCACCACGCCGCACAGAACCGGATCTGACTGGAGATGGTTCAGATCGCACTCGACCTGCCGGCCTGGATGCCCATGCTCGCCTTGGCCGGTCAGGCCCGGCGACAAGAGCCCAGACGCCTGCGGCTACGACTGTTTTCCGCCGCCGCCCGGCTCGTAACGACCGGCCGCCGCATCCTTTGCCTGGCCCACCACTGGCCATGGACCGACGACGTGATCACCAGCCCGTTCGAACGACTGCGAGCTCTGCCACCGACCTGCCCACCCGCAGAAATCTCCGCCCAGAACGAGCTGAAAGGGTCCGCCGACAAGCTGACATGCCGGATCGAGGCCAGTCCCGCCGATGCTGATCTCACCGCAGCCTCGAACGCCTGCTTCGATCCAGTCGGGCGCATTTCGTTAATCGGTTAACATGGTGCCATGGGTACGCAGCCTTCCTTGGGTCCGGAGCAACTGATGCAGAGGTGGGTGACCGCCCGGCCGGACCTCAATACGTCATCGATGCACATCGTGAGTCCTCTCAAGCGGGTACAGGCCTTGCTGGCGATTGCGTTGGAGCCGGTGTACGAGACATCCGAACTCACCCCGTCAGAGATGGACGTTCTGCTTCTTCTGCGGTATCTGGACGAGCCGATCATTGCGCGGCGGCTGGCACAGTGGATGGGACTCTCGCGCGCCGCGGTCAGTAAAATGCTGGCCAAGCTCGAGAATCGAGGTCTCATCGAGCGCCGGGCGAATCCGGCTGATCAACGCAGTGCCCTAGTGACCATTTCGCCCGACGGAATAGCGGCGATCGACACACTGTTTCCCCGGCATTTGGACCGCGAAGCACAGGTTCTGGCGGGCCTGGGATCCGATCGGGACCGAGTCGTCGAGGCTCTTGAGCTCCTCGCCCGGACGCTTCAGCATGGCGTGGCCAACGCCTGACGTGCGCAGCAGTCGTTACTCCGCTGCCGTCCCCAGCATGGAGGGGGCGCCTCTATGCCCTGTGTCACGCCTGAGCTGATCATGCGGCGGCTGCTTCGAGGAGGCGGGATTCGGCGAAGGTGCCATCGCGGAGCATCGCGCATTTGAGTCGCCGGTTTTCCGCCTCTGGGTGCGTGTTCGCCGCGGATCGAGGTCCCCGGCGATCTGGTGGCCCGGGCCACGCCGCGCCGGCGTAGGAGGCGAGGTGGGCGGCGGTGGGGAAGCTGGTGCCGTCGCCGACGGCGGCCAGCAGCACGGCGGCGGTCCTGACCGCGATCACCGGCATCGAGGTCAGGACCTGATTCCTTTGTAACGACTCCGGGGGGCCGGGTGGCTGTGCCGGGTTGTTCGAGTGGTGAGGTCCGTTACGCCTTCTCAGAGCTGGGCTCGCTGAAGCCTTTGGGTAGACGGTGCGGATGGTCTCGCCGCTTGGGTGGTGGCGGTCGTGTGGGTGCCGAGGGGACGCCTTCACGCGACATGGTCGATGAGCGCGCTGTTTCTGCTGATCCTCGGCAAGTCCCCCCACGGGATTCGAAGCTGTGCACACGGCTCCGGAGGGCAGGCGCCAGGAGTACGGAAATAAGCCTCTGAACTGGGCGAACGTCCAGGGCGCTCCTTCCGCACACGTCCCTCACTCGCTGCTCACTCGGAGGTCGGGTCCGCGAGGCGTGAAGTGCGGGGCCATGAGCGCGCCTGTACGGCTGCCAGATCAGTAGTAGTCGCGCATGATCTCGGTGGACCAGGCGGGCTGGCTGGTGACGCCCTCGGGTGCGAACTCGCTCATGTAGGGCTTGATGTCCAGCACCGGGGTGCCGTGCACGGCGTCCAGGCCCTGTACGTGAACCTCGAGGTCTGCGACTCGGATGAGGCGGCAGCGCGAGACGCCGAGCCGGTTGGGCCGGTTCTTGCCGCGTTGGGCGAAGATGCCCACCAGCGGCCACTCCGTGTTGCCGCGCGGATGCCGGGCGCCTGTCTCTATCTTGCTGACTGGGACGCGGTCGAAGTGATAGACGACTTCCAGGTGGGAGAAGGCGTCCAGGCCGGCGAGCGCTTCGGGCCCGAACCGGTTGTCGTCGAGCCGGATGATCGCTGTAACTTCGCCCCAGGCGTCGTCGAACACCTCGTGGCGTCCACCGGACACCCAGCCGATCGGGTGGGATACGACTCCAACCATTTTGTTGGCCTCGGGCATGGGCGGGTTCCTTGTCGTCGCAGTGTCTGGGTTGTTGGGCCCTGCTAGCTGTTCATGTCTGCGGTCTCGGCCGAGCTGGTGGCTTCATTGCGCGGGACCCCGTCGGCTCGTGGTGCCTGCCGCACGGCCCGGTTGAGCGTGGTGAGGATGGCCAGGGTGAGCAACCACGCTCCGGAGAGCCAGACCAGAGGCTTGGCGCCCAGTGTAGAGATCAGTGCGCCGCCCGCGAGCGTGCCGATTGACAAGGCTCCCGTGGTGAGTGTCGAGACTGCACTCGTGGCGCGACCTCGCAACCCATCGGGGGTGATGGCTAGCTGGTGCGTGGTCATGGCCACGGCATAGACCGGCGCGACCAGCGACTCGGCGGCCGCAACGGCTGCCAGTACCAGCGGGTTTGGAGCGAGCGCGTACAACGGGAACATCAGGGCCTCCACCCACAGCATCACCGCGGCGATCCTCCCAAGCCGGAAGCAACGCGTGGCCTTGGTTGATACCAGCGCCCCCACCATCGCGCCCACCGCCGCGCCGCTGAAGATGACGCCTATCCACAGCGGTGAGGCGCCGAGCTGTTGGGCGAGAGTGATGATCAGCAGGTACCCGGCGCCGTAGCGCACTTTGTCCGCTGCCGATACCAAGGTGAGGAAGCGAATGACCGGTTGACGCCAGAGCCAGCCGAGCCCTTCCCGGATCTCGGTGGTGAGCCCGGCCGTCGTCCGTGCGTCCTGCCGGTCCACCTGGAACCGGGCGCGCATCAGGCGTAGTGACGCCGCAGACACGGCGAAGGACACCGCATTGACGGCGAAGGGAACGACCCGCCCGACGGCGTAGAGCGCACCGGCGAGCGGAGCCCCGAAGACGCTCACCGCGCCGGCGGCGGACTGCTGGTAGCCGAGGGCAGTGGACAGGTGTCGGGGATCGACGACGTTGGGCAGCGCCGCGGTGCTTGCGACCTGGAAGAGAATGGTCAGCATCCCGGCGAGCAAGGCCGTCGCGTACAGCTGGGGCATCGTGAGCCTGTTCAGCCACAGTGCGGCGACGACGCCGGCAGTGAGCATGGTCCGGCCGAGCTCGCACCAGATCATGGTGGCTTTGCGGTCCCACCGGTCAACAAGGGCGCCCGCGACCAGCCCGAACGCGAGGAAGGAAACGGTGCCGAGGCCAAGTACGAACCCGGCCTGCGTGGCCGACCCGGTGAGGGCCAGTACGACCAGGGGCAAGGCCATGAAGTGAGCCTGATCGCCGATGGCAGAGATCAGTTGGCCGCTCAGCAGCAGCGAGAAGTCCCGGTTCCGAAGCAGGACGGGACCGCGAAGAGTCTTCATGAAGGTTACGCTCCGTAACAGCTCTAGGGCACAAGGATGGCGTCGAAGCTGGTGTCCGAGCTAAGAAACACGGGGCGTAGTGACCACATGCGGACCGTACCCACGACGTGGCTGGCCTGCAATTGATTTCGCGGAGATGGCCGCGAAGTCGGCGGAGTGGCTTTGAGCGGAGTCGCCCTCATCCTGCCGCCCCATCGGGCTCAGCCACAGCGCGGCAGCAGCCGGCTCCCCATCAGCCAATCTCCTGGGCGTGGTCCGCTCACCCTGCCGCATCCGTGACGGCGGCGGTACGGCGCTCGGCCCCGGCCGGCCTTTCTGCCTGGCGACGTTGCCCGCCCGGACGCCGCCCCTCCCGCTGCTGGCCTGATCGGCAGCACTACGGCCGGGGCCGCATAGGGCCGCGCTCATGCCACGTAGACCACCCAGTGGTGCTGCCGTGCTCGCCCTCTGAGAGCAAGGCTGCGAACCACTGCCGTGTGCAGTTGTCCGCGACGGGGCTGTGGCGGGCCCTGGCCGAGGTGCTGGTCGAGTCAACCCAGGCCCGCTGGCGGGCGATCACCGGAGCCCACCTCGTCGCGCTGGTCCGCGCCGGCGCCAGGTTCGAGAACGACGCCCTCGTCGAGAGCCAGGAGCCCACCGCAGCCTGATCACGCATCACCCGAACCGCAACTTCCGTCGCGGCGTGTTTCCAGCCCATCGAGGACGGCCTGGAGGCCGAACTGGAAAGTGTTGTCGGGCGATGCGCCGTAGTCGCCACTGTGGGTGTCCAGGCGGGCGCGCAGCCGGGGGAACTGTGCGGCGACGTGGTGGACTTCGGCCATGGCGCCGCGGATGGACTGCTCGGCGTCGCTGCTGCCTTCGCGCCGCAGCTTGCGGGTGAGTGAGGCGGCCTTGGAGCGCCGTGACATCGACCTGGAGGCCCGCACCGTCTCCGTCCGGCGCGCGTACTCCGAGACCCGCAGTCACGGCCTCACCGTCAAGACTCCCAAGAGCACCGCGGGTGTCCGCACCGTGGCCATCCCAGCCTCGCTCGTCGAAGAGCTGGCCCAACACCTCGCCGAGTACTCCGGTGCCGGCCGAACTGGGCTCGTCTTCCTCGGCACGCGCGGCGGTGTCCTGCGCCGAAACAACTTCCGGCGGATCTGGCTCCGCGCCCTCGCTGCGACCGGCCTCGGCGGCGTGCGCTTCCACGATCTCCGGCACACCGGCAACACTCTGGTCGCGACCGGTGGCGCGACCACGCGCGAGCTGATGCACCGCATGGGCCACTCGTCGGTGCGGGCCGCGCTGGTCTATCAGCACCTCGTCAATGGCCGCGATCACCAGATCGCCGACTACGTCGACGGGCAGATCAAGAGGGTGAAGCGACCCCCGCGCGGTCCATCTGGCACGTAAGTGGCACGGCGGCACCGAAAGCCCCGTAAAGATCAAGGCCCAGGCCTCGGGTAGCCACCCGCTGACCTGGGCCTTCATCGCGTCCCGAGACTGGTGGGCGCGGACGGTTTCGAACCGCCGACATCCGCCTTGTAAGGGCGGCGCTCTACCGCTGAGCTACGCGCCCAGGACGAGTCGACAGCCTACCTTGCCCGAGGGGATGCCCGGCAAACGCATATGCGCGGGATGCGGGCGGGCGGCGGCCCTCGACGGTCCCTGGCACCCCGCACCGGGGGTTGGGAGCTGTTCGTTTTAGGTGTGCAGGAGTGTGCGTGAGTGTGTGCTGGTTAGTGGTATTGCAGCGCGCGTACGGCGCATGGCGGGCACTGTCAGTGCCGGCCGGTACCGTTCTTCCTGTTGCCGATCAAGCGTTGTGGAGGGGGCACGTCGATGCGTGGTGAGTCGCTGCGCACGATCGCTGCCCCCTTCGTGGCCGTCGGCCCGTCCGGCGTGGCGATCCGCACCCGCATCAAGGCCCTCACGCCGGACGACGAGCAGGTGTTACGTGTGGTCGGCGCGCATCTGGGGTCGCTGGCCTCGAAGGATCTCAAACGCCGGTGCGCCGAGGGCCTGGAGCACTCCGCGGATACGTGGGCGGGGCGCAAGCGGGCCCTGACCGACACGTCGTCCTCGCGGTGGGCCGGTTCGATCACGAAGGCCACCCACGATCAGTGGGCGCTGTCCCGGCGTGCCCAGCTCGCGCACATCCGCAGCCTTGAGGCCGGCATCAAGACGATCGCGCACCGGTTGTCGCTGCCGGTGGGCGAGAGGGGCTCGAAGCGGGCGCCGGGCGGATACCGCACCCGGCAGGAGTGGTTCCACAAGAGGCGGCGACTGCATCTGCTGGAGGATCGGCTGGAGCGGGAGCGGGCCGATCACGAGGTGGGGCGGGTGCGGGTCGTGCGGGGCGGCAAACGCCTGCTCACCACCCGACACCACCTCGACGCGGCGCAGCTCACCGAGCACGCATGGCGACAGCGCTGGGAAGCGGAGCGCTGGTTCCTGCAGGCGGACGGCGAATCGGGCAAGCGGTTGGGGAACGAGACGATCCGCGTCACCCCGGACGGCGAAGTCTCCCTCAAGCTCCCCGTCCCGCTTGCGCACCTGGCGAACGCCCGGCACGGCCGGTA